>RGZI01000100.1 GCA_010031635.1 Actinomycetota bacterium | reverse complement strand
GAACAGGTGATTGTGACGGCTGCGGTGGAAGAGGATTTACCGCAGGATTTACTTCATCGGAAAATTTATGTAAGTAACGGAACCTTAAATGAGTAACCAACGAGATTTAGCAAGGGCCCTACTGGCTTCAGCGCGTAGACATTCGCACCGTTTTCGTAAAGGGGATTCGGCGGGGCGAAGAGATAATTTAGAAAACGATGAAACTCAGTCCGGTGGCCCACAATTAATAAATGAATCACTCTCTGAATTAATTGCAGATCAAGGGTGGGGCGAGCATTTAAAAATTGGTGATGTATTTTCCAGGTGGAGTGAGGTTGTTGGCGCTGAGATTGCGCAAAACGCAAAACCCACGCGGTTAACAGATGGAAAATTATTTATTGAAGCAAGAAGCACCGCATGGGCCACTCAATTGCGATTGATGGGTGATGATTTGAAGCGGCGGATCGCCGCCGAAGGGCTGGAGTTGAAGGAGATTGAGGTGGTCGGACCGCGTTCACCTTCATGGAGGCGTGGGGGGTGGACCGTCAAAGGAGGGCGTGGTCCACGCGACACCTACGGCTGACCCCAGTTGTGTGGGGGGAGTTTAATTAGGGGGTTACTTTCCCCCAGTCCCCAACAGAAGCCGAATTTTGGCTGGTTAAGTTCAAAATACCTATTAGGATTAACCCCTTGCCGTGAGAAAGGTTCATCCAGCCGGCCAAAACGAGATTTTAGAACCGTAAACGCATATGGAGTGGGGTTTAAATTGAGTTCAGAGGGCAAGCGTGAGTATGACGCTAGCGCGATCCAAGTTCTTGAAGGACTTGATGCCGTTCGCAAACGCCCCGGAATGTATATCGGTTCCACTGGAGAACGCGGGTTACATCATTTAGTTTATGAAGTTGTCGACAACTCCGTTGACGAAGCACTCGCAGGTTATTGCACGCAGATTGATGTTGTACTTGAAAACAATGGAGGAGTAAGTGTTACCGATAACGGTCGTGGAATTCCGGTAGATATTGTTGAAAGCGAAGGCAAGCCAGCTGTTGAAGTTGTACTTACAGTTTTACATGCCGGTGGAAAATTTGGCGGAGGCGGTTATGCAGTTTCCGGCGGACTTCACGGTGTCGGTGTTTCAGTAGTCAACGCTCTTAGCGCCCGGCTTGATGTTGAAGTACAACGTGAAGGATTTTTTCACACGCAAAGTTATAAGTTGGGTGTTCCACAAGCACCACTTAAAAAAGGTGAGAAAACTTCACAGACCGGTACCAAAGTAACTTTCTGGGCCTCTGAAGAAATTTTCGAAACCACGGTTTATTCTTTTGAAATCCTTTCAACGCGTTTTCGCGAAATGGCTTTTTTAAATCGTGGCATGACAATCACTTTGCGAGACGAGCGCCAAGGACATGTTGATGAAAAGGGCGAACCCATCCAGGTAACTTACAAATACGATGGTGGAATTTCGGATTTTGTAAAACATTTGAATTCAACTAAAGGTGAATCACATAAAAGTATAATTTCATTTGAATCTGAAGATGCCAAAGCCCAACTTTCGCTGGAAGTTGCGATGCAATGGAGCGTTGGTTACACCGAATCTGTTTATACCTTTGCGAATACCATCAATACGCAAGAAGGCGGAACGCACGAAGAAGGTTTCCGTACTTCACTCACATCGATTGTAAATAAATTTGGCGAAGAGTGGGGATTAATCCGGAAGAAAGAAGATCGCTTAACTGGCGATGATGTGCGTGAAGGTCTAACCGCGATTGTTTCTATTAAATTAGGGGAACCGCAATTTGAGGGACAGACCAAAACAAAATTAGGTAATACTGAAGCGAAATCTTTTACCCAAAAAGTTGTTCATGAAAAATTAGGTGCTTGGTTTGAGAGTAATCCGAGTGAAGGCCGCGATGTAATTCGCAAATGTATTGATGCTGCAACAGCGCGAGTTGCCGCTCGTAAAGCCCGCGAACTTTCTAGATCTCGAAAAGGATTACTTGAAGGTCGCGGAATGCCCGGAAAATTGGCCGATTGCCAATGGACAGACCCAAGTAAATGCGAGCTATATATTGTCGAGGGAGATTCCGCCGGTGGTTCTGCAAAAGGTGGCCGTGATTCAAAGTTCCAAGCCATCTTGCCGATTCGCGGAAAAATTCTTAATGTTGAGAAAGCTCGCATCGATCGAGTTTTGCAAAACAATGAAGTGCAAGCACTAATCACTGCGCTAGGCACCGGAGTGCACGACGAATTTGATATCGCCAAACTCAGATATCACAAGATCGTTTTGATGGCTGATGCTGATGTGGACGGACAACATATTCGCACCTTGCTTTTGACATTACTTTTCCGTTTTATGCGTCCGCTTCTTGAGGGTGGATATGTTTATTTAGCGCAACCACCTCTATATAAATTGAAATGGGGCGGCAAAGAGCCGATTCAATACGCATTCTCAGATCGCGAACGCGATGGGATGATAAAAATCGGTTTAGATAACAACAAACGACTTCCAAAAGAAGATGGAATCCAGCGGTTCAAAGGTCTTGGCGAGATGCCCGCGAAAGAACTTTGGGATACCACAATGGATCCAGATACCCGCGTGCTAATGAAAGTAACACTTGAGGATGCGGTTGCAGCAGATGATCTTTTCTCAGTACTTATGGGCGAAGATGTTGAAATGCGCAGAAATTTTATTCAACGTAATGCAAAAGATGTTCGGTTCTTAGATATCTAGGTTATGGAGTTTGTAAATTATGGATGAGATACGCGACCGGGTAGAACTTGTCGATCTTCAAGTGGAGATGGCACGCTCTTACCTCGACTATGCGATGAGTGTGATCGTTGGTCGTGCGCTTCCTGATATTCGCGATGGATTAAAACCAGTTCACCGCCGCGTTCTTTATGCAATGTTTGATGCTGGCTACAGACCAGATCGTGGTTATTACAAATCTTCACGTGTAGTTGGTGACGTGATGGGTAATTACCACCCACATGGTGACACTGCTATTTATGACACTTTGGTGCGATTAGCTCAAACTTGGTCATTGCGTTATCCACTTGTTGATGGAAACGGAAACTTTGGTTCACCTGGAAATGATCCAGCTGCTGCAATGCGTTACACCGAAGCTCGTCTTGCTCCACTTGCTATGGAGATGATGCGTGACATTGAACAAGGCACTGTTGATTTCACACCAAACTATGACGGACGATCTGAAGAACCAACAGTTTTGCCAAGCCGCTTTCCTAATCTTTTAGTTAATGGAAGTGCTGGAATTGCAGTTGGTATGGCAACAAATATTCCACCGCATAACCTGACAGAAGTTTGTCGCGGTGTGCAATGGTCTTTAGAACATCCAGATGCCAGCAGTACAGAGTTGCTAGATGCATTACTTGGTTTTGTTAAAGGGCCAGATTTTCCAACTAAAGGATTAGTTGTTGGCCGACAAGGGATTGAAGATGCATATCGGACCGGTCGCGGATCGATCACAATGCGAGCGGTTGTTGAAGTTGAAGAGATTAATGGACGCACCTGTTTGGTCGTAAGTGAACTTCCATATCAAGTAAACCCGGACAATGTGGCTTTGAAAATTGCGGAGCTAGTTAAAGATGGAAAAATTGCTGGGATTGCAGATGTTAGGGATGAAGGAAATGAGCGCTTAGGTCAACGCCTTGTTGTTGTATTGAAAAAAGATGCTGTAGCAAAGGTTGTTTTAAATAACCTCTTCAAACACACTCAATTACAAGAGACTTTTGGTGCCAACATGTTGGCACTTGTTGATGGCGTGCCACGCACATTGCGTATTGATGAATTTATTCGTTATTACATTGACCACCAAATTGAAGTAATTATTCGTCGGACGAAATTTAGATTGGCTGAAAAAGAGAAGCGCGCTCACATTTTGAGTGGATACCTGAAAGCCCTTGATGCTTTAGATGCAGTTATTGCACTTATTCGCGCCAGCCAAAGCACCGATGATGCTCGTACTGGATTAATGAAGTTGTTGGATGTTGATGAAGTGCAAGCAAATGCTATTT
>RGZI01000099.1 GCA_010031635.1 Actinomycetota bacterium | reverse complement strand
AACGGCTAATACAGTTACTACAATCATGACTCCAGATGGAACGTAAATCCATGGTTCGGCTAACAAAATTTGACTTTGCTGGGCCAAATTAACCATCTGCCCCCAACTGGATGTAGGCGGACGAACTCCAAGACCCAAGAAACTCAAGCCAGCTTCAGTCAAAATTGCTCCGGCAATACCAAATGTAGCAACTACCGAAAGTGGTCCAAGCAAATTAGGCAAAATATGATTTTTTAAAATTGTTGGAGTTCTTACACCAATAACTCTTGCGGCTGTAATAAATTCTTGTTCTCGGATAGCTAGAACTTGGCCACGCACTACACGTGCAGAAGTGGGCCAAGTTGCTAATGCGATTACAAATATCACACTTGTCAAACTTGGACCAACAAGTGCAATAAATATAATTATTAAAATTAAACCTGGAACACTCATAAAGCCATCAGTAATTCGCATCAAAATTGTATCTATCCATTTACCTAAGAAACCTGAGAGGAGGCCCACTGTGATTCCAATAGTTAGGGCGACCGAGACAGCTCCTATTCCAACAATCATTGATGTTCTTGCACCAAAAGCAACTCGAGCCCATACATCGCGTCCAACATCATCAGTTCCAAGAAAGTGTCCATTTCCGGGAGGTTGTCTAACCATTTCAAGATCAATAAATTCTGGTCCTTGTGGCGCTATGAAATCAGCGAAAATAGCCATCATGGCAACTAAAAAAATAATAACCACGCCCACGATAGATAACCGATACGATCTAAATCTGTGCAGCGCTTCACTAAGATTCGTATTTTTAGCTGACTTTTTTACTTTTGCTGCTTTATTTTTAGCCAAGACGCACCCGCGGATCTGCCACGGTATATGCGATATCGGTAATTAAATTGCTGATTACCACAGCGACTGCCACCACAATCACAATTCCCATGACCATAGGCACATCACGACCACCAGCTGCTCTTACTGCCAAGGTTCCCATTCCAGGCCAAGTAAAAACTGTCTCGGTAATAACAGCACCAGCAATTATCTCAGGTACATGCAAACCAACAACACTAATCACAGGGAGAAGTGCATTCCTAAATGCGTGATTAAAAATTACCCGCCGATTACTGATTCCTTTAGCTTTTGCGGCAGTAATAAACTCTGAACTAAGTACATCTAGCATGCTTGCTCTGGTATACCGAACAAGTTGTGCAGCTAAGACCATAGTTAGTACTGAAACGGGGAGAATCATATGTTTAACTAAATCTGGAAAAGACTCATCAGTAAGACTGTGCATGTAACCGCTAGGAAGTAAATTCATTTTAACGCTGACTGTGTATATCAATCCAAGAGACAAAATAAAACCTGGAATTCCAGCGATAAAGATTGGAATTGACCCAACAACGTAATCTATCCACGTATTTTCCTTGATTGCCGCCAAAACACCAAAGAAAATCCCAAAGATTGTCCCCAGAAACAAAGCAGTAAAAACTAGCATTGCAGTATTTCCTACTGTAACTTTTAAAACTTCAGCAATATCCATATCTTCGGACGTTGAGTACCCAAGATCTCCTGTTGCAACTTTTCCTAACCAGATTCCATATTTAATTGGGAACGCACGATCTAAACCTAATTCATGACGCTTGGCCTGCATTTCTTCGGGAGTTAATGCTGCGGCTGCCTCAGCTGACAAGCGAGCATCTAATTCATCACCAGGTGCTAAATCCAATCCCAGAAATACAACTGTAAGCGTTACCCATAGAACTACTAAACCGGTAGCAATCCTTCGTAATATCTGAGTTAACAAACTTTTCTCACCCCTTGTTGCTTAATTTCACAAAATTCACTAAAGGTGAAAAGGGAGATCTTTAGATCTCCCTTTTCAGTCTTTTTAGTTTTATTACTTTGCCATAATCCAATCAACGACACCCATAGTGGAATCACGATCATTTGGATAGAGCGCGAAGCTTCCACCTAATTTCTTGCTAACCACGTTATAAGTTTGGCGAGTCCAAGGAATGTAGAAAGGAACTTCATCGTTGATGATCTTTGCAAGAGCATCTTCAATCTTGTCTTGCTCTGCTGGATCAGTTTCAAGCATTAACTTGGTATAGAGGTCAGGAATATCGCATTTTGCATAGAAGGAGAAAATTGGCGTAACGCAATTGAATACGCTAAATCCCTTCCAAGTTGCAAGTCCCAATGCTCCACCACTGTTGAAGGTCAATGCCCAAGTGTCTTTGTCAGCCTTTGGAATACGAGTTTCATTAGCCCATGCAGCATTTTCAAGGACATTGAGTTCGACTTTCATTCCAACTGCCTCTAGAGCCTGCTTCAACGCAACTGACATAGTTGCATCACCTGGATCTCCAGCTAGCACATTGATTTTATATGGCTTACTCAAGTCGGCACCACTCTCTTTTAGCAGCGCCTTAGCTTTAGCCGGGTCGTACTCATACTTTTCTAGATTTCCGCGATTTTGGTCAAAGGAAGGGAACATCCAGCGAACGCCACCTCTGCCCTTTAAGACATTCTTTAGATATGTCCGATAATCAAATGCGAACAGGACTGCCTGACGCACTTTTTTGTCGCCAAATGTTGGATGGTCATCACGGAATTGGAAATATCTTGAACCCGTGGTGTTGTTCCATACTGAATTATAATTTGGGAGTTTATCCACCTGATCTTCCATGGTGGCATCAACGTCAATAGCCAAATCCAACTCACCCTTTGTAAGCATAGGCAATACGTTTGTCTGTGCGACAGCTACGTACAAGAAGATTTTATCAATTTTTGGTTTTCCGCCAAAGTAATTTGGATTAGCGTCAAACTCAAGATAAGCATTTCGCTTGAACTTCTTTAGAGTGTATGGGCCTGTACCAACTGGTTGATCAACAACGAAGTCAGATCCTGCCCACTCTTTGAATGTTAGTCCTGAGTGAACTTCTTTTGGAATGATTGAATACACTGCATCCGTCATTCCTCTTAACCAAACTGCATTTCCTTTTGTAAGATTTATCTCAATATTGTAAGCATCAATTACTTTAACGCCTGATGGAATTCCGGTTAGTTTGCCGTCCAAATCAGCACAACCATCTACCGCTGCCCATAATGCAGGTGCATAACCAATGTAGTTTTTAACGTTCATACGACAGTTGAAACCAACTGTTTCGGCAACATCCTCAGAATCAAATGTTGAGCCGTCGCTAAACTTGACACCTTTACGAAGTTCAAAAGTAATCTTCTTGGCGTCTTTAGAGATAGTCCACTTAGTTGCTAAATCAGGCAAAATAGTTTTTTCATCTTTTGCGATTTTAACTAAGTTATTAAATAGTAAAAAGTTAACAAGATGATCGGTACGGTTGGGGCTGCAGGTGCAGCAGGTGCAGCAGGTGCAGCAGGCTTTGCCGCAGGCTTTGCTGCTGGTTTCTTGGCAGCAGGTTTGGCAACAGGTTTCTTAGTTGCTGCACCAGCTGGCGAAATTGAAGAAAGGGTTAAGGCTAACGCCGCTGCTAGGCCGACTGCTAAACCTTTCCGGATAACTCTTTGCATACATTCCCCCTTTGAGGATTGCTCACTTAGGAAGCGAAGACGACCCGCGCTACCTGTTGATGAAGTTTGCTGAAAGGTATGCGAATATTTGGATTAGGGGTAGCACTAAAATGACCAAATAATTGATCAAAGTATTAATATTTATGCTGTTGTGAAAAGGTACTTGGTATTCATAGTATTAAAACAATTTGTTACCTAAATGAACAAGTACCTTTTTACTTGAATTTTGCGTTTAGTTCAGGCTTCAATACGACCCCAAGTCCGGGAGCGTCCGGCAAATGAACGACACGTCCGTCACTATTTAGCGGAGTCTCAATAATTCCTGCGGTGTAGTAATACTTCTTCGCCTGCCATGGGCGCAGGCCTTCCTTGATCTGTTCGGGAAACTGGTTCGGATCCGCCGCCGCGCGAAACGCTTCGAGCGACAGCCGCGCCGAGGTCTGGTGATGCTGGCCGCCGCCGTCGCCGTCGAAAATCCAACCCACCATGATGTCGGGGCGAATGGTGCGAATCATGCGGACGAAGTCGCCGAGGATTTCCTGGTGGCCC
>RGZI01000098.1 GCA_010031635.1 Actinomycetota bacterium | reverse complement strand
ACACTTCCATATATTTTATATAACTTACTTGTGGGTGGGGCTTTAACTGCAATATTTGTACCACAATTGATTCGGTCTTTTGAAGACAAAGATGGGGGTCATGCTTTTGCTTCACGACTAGTCACAACAATCAGCGCAATATTGCTTTTGCTTGTGGCGATTGGAGTTATTTTTGCCCCTACTTTGGTGCGTATTTATGCACCTGAATTTTCTAACCACGGTTTTGAAACTGAATTTCGATTGGCCGTAGCGTTCACTCGATATTGCCTACCTCAAATATTCTTCTTGGGTTTATTCACGATGTTGGGTCAAGTAGCTAATTCACGAGGCTCATTTGCTCCATTGATGTGGGCGCCAATCGCTAACAATCTTGTTGTTATTGTGATTTTCACCCTTGTTCTTATTACTTCACCAAATTTAGCTTTAGGGAGTATTTCCTCAACTCAAACTCAAATTCTTGGGTGGGGGACCACTTTAGGGGTGGTTATACAAGCTCTCATTTTAATTCCTGTTGTAAAAAGAACAGGAATTGTTTTACGGCCAAAGTTTGGCTGGCAAGGACTTGGTAAATCATTTTCATTGGCTGGGTGGACTCTAATTTATGTACTCATATCTCAGTTGGGATATTTAGTTACAGTCAATGTCTCTACAAGCGCGGCCGTAAGGAGCTCCCAAGAAGGCCTAGTTACTGGTGTCGGGTACACGCCATTTAGCAACGCTTACCTCATAATGATGTTGCCGTATTCAATTATAACAATTTCCCTTATTACTGCGCTCTTGCCTCATCTTTCAAAACTCGCGATTGAAAAGAAACCCCAAGAAGTTCGAGATCAACTTATTCGTGCCATCAAGATGGTTGGAGTGATAACAATTCCAAGCAGTGTTGCATTCTTCTTTTTTGGTCCGATTATTACAAAAGTTCTTTTTGTTGGGATTGGCTATAAAGATTCAACTTATATTGGGTATGTACTTTCAGCACTTGGAATTGGTTTAGTAACTTTTAGTATTAACCTCATCCTTATTCGCGGATTTAATGCTTTTGAAGACACAAGAACGCAAGTTGTTTCAATCCTTCTCATAAATTTAATCTCTGTTGCCCTTTCGTATCTATTTCTTAATTCCTTTCCGAGCGAATGGATCACAGTAGGTTTAGGGTTTGCATTTTCAATAAGTTATATCCTTGGGCTTTTTGTGACTTTAGCTCTACTCGATAGACATACGGGTAAAATTTCCTTACGTGATTTTTTTGGGCAACACTTTAAACTTTATGTAGCATCTCTTTTTGCAATGGCACCACTTTTCCTTATTTCTCAATATTTTGGATGGGCAGAGAGTGACTCTTCTTCCCTGGCCCGTGCTGCTGAGCTTGCGCTAGTCCTCATCTTTACTCCTATTCTCTATTTCTTTATTGCTCGGAAAATGAAAGTAGATGAGATTTCAATAACAGTTGATTTAGTAAAGATTCAATTTGCGCGTGCCACAAAGTCTCGGCGCAAGCGGGTAATAGGTGAAGGGAATAACCAGACCTAAGATTGGGTTATGGTAAATATATGAGCATGAATAGTGAAGTGCACCAGGTAGCAATTGTTGGTTCTGGCCCAGCAGGTTATACAGCGGCGATTTATGCTGCTCGTGCCCAACTTCAACCTATTTTGTATGAAGGTTCAGTGACAGCTGGTGGCGCACTCATGAACACAACTGAAGTTGAGAATTTTCCCGGTTTTACAGATGGCGTTATGGGTCCTGACCTTATGGATTCAATGCGCAAGCAAGCCCTGCGTTTCGGGGCAAAGATCATCACCGATGACATAGTAGAAATGAATTTAGCAAACGACGTAAAAGTTTTAAAGGATGGATCAGGAAATACAGTAAACGCTAGTTCCGTCATTCTTGCCATGGGGTCTGCCTACAAAGAAATTGGTTTAGAGAATGAAAAGAGATTATCTGGGCGTGGCGTTTCTTGGTGCGCAACATGTGATGGATTTTTCTTTCGCGATCAAGTTATTGCTGTTGTTGGTGGCGGGGATTCAGCTATTGAAGAAGCTAATTTCCTGACTCGTTTTGCGAGTAAAGTAATTTTGATTCATCGTCGAGACTCACTTCGCGCGTCTAAAATTATGGCAGAACGAGCTCATGCAAATCCAAAGATTGAATTCCTTTGGAATCATGAAGTGGTTGATGTATTGGGGGACGATAAAGTTTCTGGTTTGAAAGTAAGAAATACTCTTTCGGGAGTTGAATCTACTCAAGATGTAACGGGCTTATTTGTCGCCATTGGTCACTTGCCAAGAAGTGAGTTAGTTGTGGGGCAAGTGGGTATCGATGCCGAAGGTTATGTCGAAGTTATAGGTAGCACCACCGCTACCAGTGCTAAAGGGGTCTTTGCATGTGGAGACCTCGTGGATCACACCTACCGGCAAGCAATTACCGCCGCAGGCTCCGGTTGCCAAGCTGCCTTAGATACTGAACGATTCCTTGCACACCGCTAAACTCGGAATAGATTAAATCGTTCAAAGTACAACAAAGAACAATATTCACAGACGGTTACATACTCAAAGGAGCGCACAATGGGATCAACACAAGCAGTTACAACATCTACTTTTGACGAGATGGTTCTAAAAAGTACGACTCCTGTATTAGTAGATTTTTGGGCTGAGTGGTGTGGACCATGTCGCGCAGTTGGTCCGATCCTTGAAGAAATTGCACAAGAACACGGCGATAAACTTAAAATTGTAAAACTCAACACAGATGAAGAGTCAGCTATAGCCGTTAAATATGGAATAACTTCAATTCCGACTCTCAATGTTTTTGTAAATGGCCAAGTAGTTAAAACTATTATCGGCGCTAAACCAAAACCTGCTCTGCTTAAAGATTTGGAATCCTTCATCTAATTAGATGATTTAGGTGGCGCGATGGAAGACCTCTCGATAGGAAAAGGTGATGGGTCTGATGTGGCGACGCAGATTATTGGAATCCTTAATCGAATCGGTTTGCTCAATTCACAGAAACTCATCTACGACAATGAAGTTGAGAATTCAGTTAAGGCTTTCCAACAATTACGAGGGCTTTCCATCACGGGAGTTGTTAACGCGATAACTCTTCGCTCTTTAGAAGAGGCTCGATGGAAACTTGGGGATAGATCTATATATGTAAAAGAGCAGCCATTAATGCGCGGTGATGACATTGCAACGCTGCAGTCACGTCTGACTGAAATGGGTTTTGATTGTGGTCGTGTGGATGGAGTATTTGGTTATAGGACAGAATCTGCAGTTAAAGAATTTCAAAAATCTGTGGGCGCAACAATAGATGGTAAATGTGGGCCAACAACGATAACTGCACTATTCCGTCTAACTAAAACTATTTCTGGTGGAGCTCCATCAACTTTGCGAGAAAGTGCAGTGCAAAAAAATCGCGGGCCTTCGTTAGCGAATAAAATAATAGTCCTTGATCCAAGTTGTGGTGGTAAAAATAAGGGTATAAGTGCGCATGGTGTTGATGAATCAGAAATTGTTTATGACATAGCGCAAAGACTTGAAGGAAGGTTGCTTGCGCTCGGCGTGAGTGTTTTTTTAACTAGAGGAAGTAATAACTGCCCCACAGAATTTGAGAGAATAGCTTTCTCTAATGAAACTAAAGCAGATTTAATGGTCTCGTTCCATGTTGACTCTTACCCTAATCAAAAAGCTGAAGGTGTTTCGACATATTTTTATGGAAGCCAAACACATGGTATTCACTCGGTGGTAGGGGATAGGTTTGCTTCGCTCGTTCAACGAGAAATTTGCGCAAGAACAGATTTACTCAACTGTAGAACACACGCCAAAACTTGGGACTTACTTCGGCTTACCACTGCCCCAACTGTTCGAGTTGAACTTGGATACCTGACCAATAGCCACGATGCCGACCGTTTAGGACGTGGAGATTTTCGAGATGCAATCGCCGAATCCCTTGTCATTGCAATCCAACGCCTTTACTTAGCCTCTGAAGATGATGCGAAAACAGGCACTTTAAAAATTGAGGATCTTCGAAAAGCCGGGTTGCGGAAATAGGTTTACCTATGAGCCCTTCGATATGGCAGACTTGAAGAATGTCTGACCTGACCCCTCGTTTGCATACAGGCGCTCCTTTAAAGTTGGAGGAGCGTTTTGCTTCTCGTGCTGCAGGAATGCAAGCTAGTGAAATCAGATCGCTTTTTGCTGTTGC
>RGZI01000097.1 GCA_010031635.1 Actinomycetota bacterium | reverse complement strand
GCCCCGATAGCCCAATGGCAGAGGCAGAGGACTTAAAATCCTCCCAGTGTGGGTTCGACCCCCACTCGGGGCACCATCTGTGCGTAAATCATCGCACTGAGGTGTTCATTACTCAAGCATCTGGATTAACAATGCATACACAAATGCATACACATTGTCCGAGGATTTCAAGGCGACGAGTTGACGTGCAGTGCCTTCACAGCCAACTCATCTGCACTCGAGCATAGCTCTCGCTCCTACTGCCTCTACCATTGGACTGTCGGATCAAAGCAGTCCCCTATTGCTTAATTTATGACTGGATAGTGATGTACTAGCCACTCAAATATCTCCCCTAAATCAAATAAGGTTCAACTATGAAGCTTAAAAGAAAAATGCTCTCAACACTGCTAGCCCTTTTTTTTGCTCTCTCAAGTATGGATTTCGCCGAAGCGATGCAGATTTTTGTTACGACAGAAAGTGGCAATACTGTAACTCTGGAAGTTGAAGCTTATGATTCTATAGAAAATATAAAGGCAATGATTCAAGATAAGTATGGCATTGCCCCAGACAAACAAACCATTACATTCGCTGGAAGAATTCTCGAAGACGGTAGAACCCTCTCAGATTACAACATCCAAAAAGAGAGTATTCTGCAATTGAATATAAGTGCCCCTGAGGTGGTTCCAGACCCTATACAGCAATCGAAAATAACTTCGATTATCCCTGCGAATACTCAAGATGTTATGGCAGTGACTATTGTATTAGCTGGAACTTATGTGGAAAAAATCACAGCAATACAGATTGATGGAATACCTTTACCCTTTGAATCTTGGACCCAAACTCCCTCGTCAGTTTCCATTAAAATGCCAGCTCGAACTGCCGGAACTTATCAAATTCAAGTTTATAATGGCTCTGTTCCTTTATTGAGTTCACAGAGTTTTACTTTCAAAGCCTCAAGTGTGGCAGTGCCTCCAACTTTCATTACCAAGCCAAAAGTTACCTACATCAGATGTATTAGGCCATCAGGCGGAACACGCATTGCCTATGGTGTGAACCCACTTTGCCCTATCGGATACTTGAAGAAGTAACCTCTCAGCCTAAAGAGTTCCTCATCCCCTACTTCGTTGCATAGATGACTGCGCACTGGTTATTTGCCTTGGGCACTAACTTGGCACAAACATCAGAGAGTGCGCTATAGGAGGAAGTAACTTCAAATTTCACTCCTGGCACTTGCTTCTTTAAGATCTTTAACACAGCTGCTGCGCGCTGGGCTGCCAAAGTCTTATCCATCCCAGGTGAAGTCTGGCTTCTAAAGCCAGAGATCTTGACCGTTCCCTTGAGCAGTGGAGCATTCTTTGTAATCACAGCAAGCTGGCTTGAGGTGATTTTTGCACTGTCATAAGGAAAGCTCACAGCGAAGTTGGCGTTGGCGTTGGCGTTGAACAGATAGCGCTCAGGGTAATGCTCTGTGCGGCAAGGACTGGCACTTGGCCGTTATAGATTTGAATCGCAAGGGGTGATGGGCCTGGGTTTGCCACCGAGATGACCACCTGCGTTGAGCTTTGTTTCCATAGCGATCGATCAATCATTTTATTGTCGATGGAGATATTGGAGATAGGTGCAAGGAAGGAGCCATTAATGAGAACTGTTTTTGCATCGGCCGGACAGCCTTGAGTAATTGAGGTGATGGAAGATGTTTGGGGCAGATCTTTCACAGCTTCATAAGTTGGAAGAGTGGGGGTGCTAGCAGGGGAGATATCAAACTGCGCTGTTGCAGTTGCTGTTTCACCCTGGTAACCAACCTCAAATGAGATCGTTGAGCTCCCTGCAACTGTGGGAGTTCCGCTAATGAAACCTGACTGCGAAAGAGTTAAACCGGCAGGAAGAGCTCCACTGGTGACAGTACTTGTCTCAGGAGGGACCTCGCCATAGAAAAGAATTTGAGCACGAAGAGGTGTTCGAACTTGGCCAGTGACGGTTTGAGTCTCCGAATCAAAACCCACCGCATAGATGAGCGTTACAGAACCACTAATTGAAAGGGAATACGTAACTGTAAACTCCCCTATTGCATTTGAGCCAGTTAAGGAGAAAAGAACTGTTCCAGCGGTAGGTGTATATGAGGTCCCACTGATTAATCCTGTGGTGGGATCAAAGTTAACTCCAGAAACTCCTAAATCTCCTAGGCTTGGAGTCAGCTCATAATAATCTGCAGGAACAGTTGAAGTTATTGCAAAGCCACGAAGTGGAGTTCCAGCAGTTGTTGTCTCGCCCTGACTTGATAGCGAAAACGATGGTGCTGCAGTTTGACAACGCAACGGTATATTCTGAGTGGTCGCATAGTTAGAAATAGATGAATTTGGTGTTCCGCAGTAAGAAATTGATTTTGTTTCCCCTGAATAAGAACCGTGTCCTAGTGAAGTGATTTGAGAGTTGCCAGTAAATCTTATAAATCTGATGCTCGACGCGTACAAGTCGAGTCGCGTAACTGATTCAGGCACTACAAGTCTCAAGATATTTGCAGCCCAAAGGGCATATACAGCAATTATTTCAACTCCCTCTGGAATTTCATAACTCCCACTTTTTCCATCTGGATATTCAATTAATTGAGTACCCGATTTGTTGAATAGAACACCATCTATTGACTTGTAATTAGAGTTGTTCACATTCACATTGATTGCACTGATAGGAGAACTTAAGAAACTCTGAAACTCAATAAGCGTTACGGATGAAGGTATTTGTGAAATAGTGCGCATATTGTAATTATAATTAAAACTGAAAGCATTTATTCTTTCCAGTCCCTCTTGAAAAATCACGGACTCCAAATAATGGACGCTGGACACCGCTTCATACTCAATAGTCCTCACACTACTTGGAACCGTAAAAGAGAGATCCTCTTTTCCTCGAGGATATCTAAGGAGTATCGACTGATCCTTATTGTATAAAACACCATTCAGAGATGAATATTCTGAATTGTCATTTGCTACAACAATTGAGTTTAAGCTTGGGATTGCCTTAAGCGATTGACCAGGAACAGACGTCGCCGAACTAGGAATGTAAATTTCTTGGAGAGGCCCACTGTATCGAAAAGCATTTTCATTTATTTGAATGACGCCTTCTGGAATGTTGTAACTAGTTTGAGGTAGGCCCGGATACTGAATAAGTTCGGTTCCATCCTTGGAAAAAAGGACTCCAGCAACTGATTTATATGATGAATTTGCAGGATCAACGTTGATTCCGCTAAACGATGAGGAATTAAATGCAAAAGGAATACCACCCAATATTGAAGTGGTTGTTGCTGGAATAGTGATGCTTGTTACCCCATCATAAACAGTTAATTGAGCAGAATCTGCAACCCCAATTTGAACTACGGAATCATCCAAAATGACATCGCCAGCACAGTCGGTGGAAAAAGCTGAAGTGGGGTAGTCGTTAACCTGACGCCAGGTGAGGACTCCATCAATAACTGTGTATGTTCCCCCGCCAGGGCAGTTAAAAGTTTGCTCTAAAGCATTGGCGGAGAATTGTGAAACCACCGAGAGCGAACTTACCAATAACGAAAAAATCAAGATCTTTACGCCAAATGAGTCGAACCTCGTAGAATTCATTTGCTCACCCTAAGGCCTCGCCCCTTAAAGGTCTAGTCTCGTTCAAAATCTAAGAGTGATGCCGTAGGCCTCGGAGAGTATGACCGGGGATGACTGACTGTTTTTCATCTTATTTATTGCGCTACTGAAGGATGACCTTGCAGAGTCGTTGCGTGAGAATCTAGAATGTGAGGGAAGAGAGTTGGCTCAAATGAAAAATTCAATCATTGGATTCTTGGTGTTTCTACTATTAATCCTAAATCCAACTGCGGCAAGCGCTACTGATTCAATAGCGCAATTAGAAAGTCGAATTGTTAAACTTGAGAAAGAGTTGGCAAGGATTAAGAAGCAAGAAACTCGCGCCAGTAAGTATTTGCAATGTATACAAAAAGTTGATGGAAATTCTATAACTATCCCCTTCAAAATCTTAAATTGCATCAGGAAATAGATTTGCAAGGAAGCGGGTGGCTTTTCTGGGACGAGTCTATCGACTGGGCATCGGCGAAATTCTTGTCCTGTATTCAAGGCACGACTTACTTCGTTAAGTTTTGCATCCAGCGCGAACAGAGTGAGCCCTACTTCGCAGCCTCCTGAGGTCAATCCCTCAGCTAAAACTTAAAATCCTCCCAGTGTGGGTTCGACCCCCACT
>RGZI01000096.1 GCA_010031635.1 Actinomycetota bacterium | reverse complement strand
CTCTGCTGTCAGTATGGCGGTGGCATTTTCGGAGTATGGCAAAAGGGTTATGTTGGTCGATCTGGATCCAAATGGAGGGGCCTCCTTCTCGCTAGGCCTGGAAAACCCCCGGCTGAGTGCCACCGAGATCTTTTCTGGCCGCCCAAGAGCCCTAGGAATGATCTATAAAACAGCGGACCGGATCGATGTGATTCCAGCCAACCTCACTTTAGATGCTGCTGCACTGAAATCTGCAGCTAAAAAAGATAGTGAGCAGATATTGAAAAATGCTCTCGAAAATTTGGAATATGACGTAGTAATTATTGATACTCCGGCGACAAATTCTTATCTTGCAAAGTGTGCAGTAGTTGCTGCCGATGAATTTATCATTCCAACAAGATTAGATATCTTGTCAATGCGTGGAGTTTTTTCATCAGTTGAATTGATAGAGAAATTTAAGAAATCTGAGAAAAAAAATTACCAAATTTTGCCAACAATGGTTGAAAGTAGAAATAAAACCCAAGGATTAATTTCGGCTGATTTAAATTCTCGTTACGGTGATTTAGTAATTTCACCGGGGATTGCGAAATGGGGTGGATTTTCAGAGGCAGTTGGGGCCGGGAAATCTGCACTTTCGCTTTTCAAGACCAGCGATGGTGCAGCAAGTTATCGCGAGATCACTTACCCGCTACTTTAATTTCTGTCCCATAAGCATGGGACAGAACGTCAGGATTTTGTTGTCAGCAAAGATTAAATTATTGACTGTCGTACATGAGTACTACAGATTTCGAAAATCAAATTGATTTATCTCGCTTACAATTAAAAGGTGATTGAAACTCGCTCTGCGATGAAAAAGACATTTGTAAAAATAACTTTGATTTCACTAATTTTTTCACTTTTAAACATAAATTACGCTGCTGCAGATTCAACATCAATAAGTACAAGTTGTAGCACTTCTAATGGTGTAGTCACAAATGCCTCGGTTAATTTCTCTGTCTCTTATTCTGGCGGCGGAGTTCCCGATAAATGGGAGTACTCATTTGATGGGACGAATTACGTCGTAATCCCTGGTGTCACGGGTAATAGTGGATCTTTATCAGCTACAGATTGGTATACAAATTCATACAACCCGCTGATCCGTGCCACTAAAGGTACAGATGTTAAAAATTTGCAGGCGGGATCTTCTTGTAATGGAATGAGAGCACGTTCCTACACCCCTGCTGTTTCAGGAACAAGTGCACCAACCGGAAGCGCAGCATCAGGGGCAACACTCACCTCTGCAGTTACATTCACATCACAACCTGTTGCAATCGTAAAAACATACAAGTGGCAAAGATGCTCAGACGCCGGCGCTACAAGTTGTGTTGATATCCCAAGTGCAACATCTGAAACGTATACAGCTACTGCAACTGATGCAGGTAATTATTTGAGATCTGTGGTAACGGGAACAAGCACAGTTAATGGTGTTGCGCAATTAGCAGTAGGAACCTCTGCTGTTACTGCACAAATCTCTGAAACTATTCCGGGAACACCAACCGCGCCTACGGCAGTTGCCGGGGATGGATCTGCGACCGTAACGGTTGCTGCCGGAAGTGGGGGAGCGCCTGCTTCATATTTAGTAAGTGCATCACCGCAAGTTGGCGGTGTTACCAAAACATGCACCGTTACTGGTGCTAGTGGTTCTTGCACGGTTACCGGCTTAACAAATGGAGTTGCTTACACTTTCACGACAACTGCGACAAATGGATCGGGCACATCAGCTGCCTCATCAGCATCTAATAGCGTTACACCCACTGATACGACTGCTCCAACCGTAAGCGGAGTTAGTTCATCAACAGCAAATGGAAGTTATGGAGTTGGAAATTCTATTTCAATTCAAATTACTTTTAGTGAAGTTGTAACTGTAGGTGGTACGCCACAGTTCACTATAGAAACTGGGGCTACTGACCGCACGGTTAATTATGTTTCGGGTTCAGGCAGCAATACCTTAACTTTCACTTACGTGGTGCAAGCCGGAGATAATTCAGTCGATTTGAATTACATAGCAACATCACCGCTGACGCTAAATAGTGGCACCATAAAAGATGCCGCAAATAACAATGCAACTTTGACATTGCCAGCGGCAGGTGCTGCTGGATCTTTGAGCGCGAATAAAGCGATAGTTGTGGACACGACTGCGCCAACGCCAACAGTTTCGGCAATTTCTATTATCTCCACTGGAAATGTCACAGTAAGAAGCAGTGAGAGTGGCACTGCATATTTAGTTAAAAGCAGTTTGAGTGTCTCGGCTTTAGCAGATATCACTGGAGCAGCTGATGGAGATTGGAATCAAGTTGCAATTCCAACTGCAAATGTTGATACCGTCCTACCGGCCACTGGATTAGCAACAGCAACCTACAAACTTTATGTTGTTGACGCACTTGGCAATCTCTCTGCCGGATCAAGTAATTTAGTAACTATTGCAACCGCAACCGCTCCTAGTATGGTGACAAATGACACTCCAACCGGAACGGCAGAATTTAATAGCACCTTAACTAATGCAGTAACTTTCAGTGGCGTTCCAACACCAACGCTTACTTATCAATGGAAGAGTTGCACTTCGGCCACTGATATAAATACTTGTTCTAATATTTCAGGTGCGACATCTGCTACTTACACGGCAACAGCGGCGGTAGTCGGAAATTACTTGCGAACATCTGTTACTGCTACAAACGGTGTTGGTGCCGACAGCACCGTTCTTTCAGAACCGACAGTGATAGTTGCGGCTATCGCACCAGGAACGCCGACAATAGGATCAATTGTTATTGGTAACCTGCAAATATCGGTACCTTTTACAGCGCCGGCATTAAATGGTGGATCCGCAATTATTAAATACCAGTATTCAACTGACGGTGGGGCAACTTGGCGCGACCGAACCGATTCTGGAACTATCGCATCACCAATTGTTATTACCGATTTAAGCACTGATGGAACAACCGATTTAGTTGCTGGCACCGCATATGCAGTGCAAATTCGCGCAGTTAATTCTGCGGCTACTCCAAATGGTGCTGGGACAGCAAGTTCAACTGTTACCGCACTTACCACTCCAGGAGCACCGACCGCAGTAAGTGCGACAGCAACCGGAACTACAACAGCATCGGTAACTTTCACGCCACCAGTGAATACTGGTGGATCAGCAATAACTACCTACACAGTTACTTCTTCACCTGGAGGAGTTAGCGCATCAGGAGCTGCTTCCCCAATAACGATTTCAGGATTGAGTGCGTCTACTGAATACACATTTACAGTCACAGCGACAAATAATTTAACAAATTCTGTCAATTCGTTAGCAAGTACAGCGGTTACCACGGCCGCAGCACCTCCTCCGCCTGCAGGACCAACAGCGGCTGAAATTGCACAGGCGCAAAATGAGGTAATCAATCGCGCAGCAGCAGCCCGCGCAATTGCTGAAAAGTTAATTGCTGATAAAGCCGCCGCCGATGCTGCGGCAAAAGCAGCAGAAGAGAAAGCCGCTGCAGACCGCGCAATAGCGGAAAAGTTAATTGCCGACAAAGCTGCGGCTGACAAAGCTGCTACTGAAGCAGCTGCGCGTGCTGTTGCAGATAGAGCCGCTGCCGATGCTGCAATGAAAGCAGTTTTTGATCGATTGAATGCCGCACAAAATGCTCAAATTGCTGCAAATCAAGCGGCTGCAGCTGCTGCATCCAGAATTGCTGCAGCAAATTCAGCAAAAGCTTTAGCACAAGCGGCAGAAATCAGAGCTGAAGCTCTTGCTAAAGCACCAACTGTGACTCCTGAGGCTAAGAAAAATGCTGCAGATGCTGCCGTTGCTGCAGCGGCAGCGCAAGTTAAAGCAGTTGAGGCAGTAAACAAAGCTGCTATCGCGGCGGCCTCACAAGTTGCGACAAAAAGTGTTGCAGTGGCGGCATCCAAAGAAGTGACAATTTCAATTGGTTCATTAAATTCAATTCAAAGTACCGCTCGTTCATCGAGCATGGCTAGCGCTACAGCGAGGGCCGCGCAAAATGCCGCAACAACAGCTGCAAAATCTGCACAGAACCAAGCAGACTCAGCCAAAAACGCAGCTGACAATGCTGCCAAATCAGCAGCTGATGCTTCTAGACGAGCTGACTTGCAACAGAAAATCGCAGATGAAGCTTTGGCGATTGCTAAGGAACAGCAGAAAGCTTTGGAAAAAGCCGCCGCTGAAAAAGCCGCCGCTGAAAAAGCCGCC
>RGZI01000095.1 GCA_010031635.1 Actinomycetota bacterium | reverse complement strand
AGTAATAACAGCGGTTGGATTGAGTGAAAAACGTAAAGCAAAAGGTGAACAACTCTCTGGTGGGCAACGCCGCAGGTTGGATGTCGCACTTGGAATTCTAGGCAACCCAGAGCTGCTCTTCTTAGATGAACCAACCACAGGGTTTGATCCTGAAGCCAGACGGGCCTTCTGGGATTTAATTCGCCAACTCAAAAATGATGGCACCACAATTTTAATGACCACTCATTACTTAGATGAGGCCGAGGCGCTCGCTGATCGTTTAGCAGTAATGATGGATGGAAAAATTCTGGAAGTTTCTACTCCAGCTTTACTTGGTGGGCGAGCACGGGCAAAAGCTCGAGTAAGTTGGAGTGAAAATGGAAAAAGTAATTTGGAGTTAACCGATTCTCCTACTCAATTTGTAAATCAGTTGAGTGCTCGTATTGGTGGAGAGATTGCGGATCTTTCAGTAAGCAGACCAAATCTTACCAAGTACTTTAAAAATCGGAATTAGTAGAGGATTTCTAGAAGTAAAGCAGTTTATGAGGCAACGTGAATCAGTTGTTTTCACATTGTTATTTCCAGTCCTCTTGTTACTGATTTTCGGTTCCGTATTTAAAGATGAGATTGCACCAGGCGTCACTTTTAGCCAATATTTTGTAGCAGGCATGATCGCATCAGGTTTAGTCAACACCGGATTTCAACAACTAGCGATAACTATTCCGATGGAACGTGATGATGGGACTCTTAAACGTTTGCGCGGAACTCCAGCACCGGCATCTTCGTATTTTATTGGAAAAATAATATTGGTATTTGTAAGTATGAGCATCCAAGTTATTTTGTTGTTGATTTTTGGAGTTCTACTTTATGGAATCACTCTTCCTTCTGATGCTACGCATTGGATAATTTTTATTTGGGTAATGTTGCTGGGATTAATCAGCTCAACATTACTTGGAATCGCCTTTTCTTCCGTTCCAAAAAGTGGTCGTGGTGCATCTGCTGTGGTTTCACCAATCGTGATCATCTTGCAATTTTTTAGCGGAGTTTTCTTTGTTTTCACTCAACTCCCAAGTTGGATGCAAAATTTTGCAGCGATCTTCCCGCTTAAATGGCTCACCCAAGGAATGCGCGCGGTTTTCCTCCCTGATTCATTTGCCGCTCAAGAAGTGGCTGGCAGTTGGGAGTTAGGGAAAATCGCCTTGTTCCTAGGTATCTGGTCAATCGCCGGCTTTTTCTTAGCACTTAAAACTTTCCGGTGGGAGAAGTAAGTTTGCTAGCCTTGCTAGAACTGCGAGTATTGCTGGCACTGGCACTTTTGTTTGGTGCGATTCCAGCAAATGCAGAAACCAAACCATCTCCAAAAAAGAGTGCGCCAGCCACAAAAAAGCCAGTTATAAAAAAGAAAGTAGTAGAGAAGAAACCGGTCAAGAAGAAACCGGTCAAGAAGAAACCGGTCAAGAAGAAACCGGTCAAGAAGAAAGCCACAAAGAAGCGGGTGCGCAAAACTGCTAAACCGATTCCAATTCCAAAAGCAGTTTGGCCACCTAAAGGATTTCAATTAAGCAACGGGATTTACTACTCATCACCAAAAAATGAGAAAGAATTAATAGCACTTCTTACAGCCAAAAGTACACTGGCAGCTGATGTAATGGCTTGCAAAGAATTTGTTTGCACAGTGATACAAGTGGCTTCTGAAGAAAAATGTAGCAGTTGGCAATTTACCTCAAGAGTTATTGCTTACAATGGAGAACAATTAGGGGATTTGATTTCGCTGCGAAAAGGTAGTCAAGGAAAAATTGTTGCTACTTACTTTTTAATAAGTAAAGAGCCACTTGAAAATAACTCTGAAATAAATCATATTGTCACCACATGTATTAGAGGCTCGTTAGTTGGAGAAATACCTTCAGATCAATTTATTCCGATCACACCAGAAGTAAGTAAAGTTGAAACCCAGAATTCTTCAACTTAATGTCTTAACAGCTTAACAACTTATTATCTATTTGCCCCTGGTACCCAAAGTTCATCGCCAATCTCTTTATTCTCATACCGTGCTAATACAAAGAGCAAATCAGATAAGCGATTCAAATATTTTGCAGTAGTTGGGTTTACCCCACCACCAAATGCATGGATCGCTGCCCAAGTGCAACGTTCTGCTCTGCGAGTAACAGTTCTGGCTACATGAAGGAGTGCGGCCGCGCCAGTTCCTCCTGGGAGAACAAATGAGCGAAGTGTTTCTAACTCTCCATTAAATTTATCTATTTGCTCTTCAAGATAATCTACTTGTGACTCTAATATTCTAAGTGGTTCAAAAGCTGGTGAATCAATTACTGGTGTACATAAATCTGCGCCAACATCAAAAAGATCGTTTTGAACTCTAATAAGTAATTTGCCAACCTCTTCGCTAACTTTTCCCAACGCTATAACCACACCGATACTTGAGTTAGCCTCATCAACAGTGGCATAAGCCTCAAGCCGTGGATCATTTTTTGAAGTTCGGCTCATATCGCCAAGGGATGTCGTGCCGTCATCGCCGGTCTTGGTATAAATACGGGTCAGGTTAACCATGCGCTAAGCCTATTAGGAGTGTTCGGTTCCCGTAACATCAACCATGTGAAACCAAACACTGACCCCCAAAAACCCGGGTCACAACCTGATTCTGGCCGAATTCAGGTTCGAGGTGGCGCCAGATTAGCTGGCTCCGTCACAGTGACCGGTGCCAAGAATTCGGTACTCAAGTTGATGGCAGCAGCTCTGTTGGCTCCTGGGGTGCACACTTTGCGAAACATCCCGGCAATCGCTGATGTTGAAATCATGGGTGAGTTACTTGCCCGACTCGGTGCAACTTTTACTCACGATTTAGATTTAGCGATCGTTACCTTAACTATCCCAAATGAATTACATCATCGCGCGGATTATGACTTAGTGCGCAAAATGCGAGCATCTATAAATGTGCTTGGACCTTTAGTAGCCCGTACTGGGTTAGCAGAAGTTGCCCTTCCCGGCGGAGATGCAATTGGTTCACGTGGCTTAGATTTCCATATAAAAGGCTTAGAACAACTTGGTGCAGTTATTTCAAATGAACATGGCTTTGTGATTGCTGCTGCACCAAATGGATTAGTTGGCGCTGAGATTTATTTAGATTTTCCAAGTGTTGGTGCTACTGAGAATTTACTAACTGCATCAGTGCTTGCAAATGGAGTTACCATTATTGATAACGCAGCTCGCGAGCCAGATATCGTTGATCTTGGAAAAATGTTAATTTCAATGGGAGCAAAAATAGCAGGTTTAGGCTCCCCCACTTTGAAAATTACTGGAGTTAAATCTTTAAGCCCAGTAGATCACACCGCAATTCCCGATCGTATTGTGACTGGAACTTGGGCATTTGCTGCGGCTATGACAAAAGGTGATATCACTATTGTTGGAGCAAAACCAGAAGATCTTGAATTACCGCTAGATAAATTAGTACTTGCGGGCGCAGTAGTCACGACAACTAATAATGGAATTCGAGTTCATATGGAATCGCGGCCTAAGGCAGTTGATGTTGTAACACTTCCCTATCCCGGATTTCCGACAGATCTTCAACCAATGATTATCGCCTTAAATGCAATAGCTGAAGGTTCTGCAATGGTCACCGAAAATGTTTTTGAAGGTCGATTTATGTTTGTTAATGAACTTATGCGACTTGGAGCGGATGTAACTACAGATGGCCATCACGCTTTTGTGCGCGGAAAGGAAAGACTTTCAAGTGCGCCAGTTGCTGCAACTGATATTCGAGCAGGGGCTGCTTTAGTTCTTGCTGCTCTAGTTAGTGAAGGTACAACAATCATTGAAGATGCGTTTCATATCGATCGAGGTTACCCAAATTTTGATGAACAGTTACGTTCTCTTGGTGCAGATATAACCCGAATTTAACGACGCTAATTACGCTAATTACGCTGGCTATTCGGCGCTTTCTCCCAAGATTGAAACCCGATCCTTATTTACCGACAAGAAGCCGCCATGAACGGTGAAAGTTGTGGCAGTTCCGTCCATACCTTTAATACTTACTTCTCCATCAACTAAAACTCCGAGCAACGAAGTGTGCCCGGGCAAAATGCCTAAATCACCATCAAGAGTTCTGGCGGAAACCATGCTCGCTTCACCAGAGAAGATCCGCTTCTCTGGTGAGACGATTTCAACGTTTAGTGGCACTAGTTTTTCGCCAACTCTGCGGCACGGCGCTCAACATCATCAAGTCCACC
>RGZI01000094.1 GCA_010031635.1 Actinomycetota bacterium | reverse complement strand
AAGCGAAAATGTTGCGGTGCGAAATCTCGCAGCGCTAGTTTTCCAATATGGCGCTTGAGAAGAAAGAGTGTGACGAAGAGCCCAACCAAATAACTAATAGAGAAAGCAGCGCCTAATCCCACAGTTACCCATTTGTTTTGAAGAGTTGATAAGAATAAATAAGAAAGCCCAACCGAAATCACATTGATAACAAGAATTGAGCTCACTTGAGTGCGAGTGTCTTCAAAGGCATTGAACCCTCGTATTAAAATTAAGTTGATAGAAAATGCAACAAGTCCAAAGCTAAGAGCCGATAAGACATAACCGATATAGCGAGAATCCTCTGATCCAATACCAAAAAATAGTACTTCTGTAATTAGTGGACCGAATAACAATAATGCAACTGCACTTGGCACGGTTATTACGCCGACCATACGAATAGCACGCACCAATTGTTCGCGAACCTCATCTACTTTTTTATCTATGGCAAGGCGCGATAGATGTGGAAGCATCGCAGTAACTATAGAAATTGTGACAATTGAATAAGGTAATAACATGATGAGGTATGCATTACTGAAAGGTGTAACTCCCACACCAGTTGTAATTCCGTCTTTTGCGCTTCGAACGGCAGCGCTAGTTGCAACATTGACTGTTACCAAATAACCAACTTGTGAGATGAATACGTAGAGAAGTGTCCAACCAGCTAACGTAAATGACTTTCCTAATCCTTGAATCCCCCACATGGGACGAATGCGAATTCCAGATCTATAAACAACAGGAATGAGAATCAGCGCTTGTACAACTATTGCAAAAGTTGTTCCCCAACCTAATATCTGTATTTGCGCATCTGTAATCGTTGCAACAGTAAGTGCAGGTGAGTAATAGAGAACGGCCGCAAAAATTACGATTCCAACAATATTATTAGCTATTGGCGCCCACATAAGAGGGCCAAAAGAGCCGCGTGAATTAGCTACCTGGCCCAACATTGTAAATAAACCTAAGAAGAAAATTTGTGGCAAGCAATAACGAGTAAATGCGATCGCTATATCGCGCTCATGTTCGAAACCAGTAGTAAAGAACTCGGGTGCATATAAGCGAACCAAAAATGGAGCAAAAATTACACCGACTGCAACCAGAGCTAACAAAATAATCGAAATGGTAGTAACTAGGCGTGATGCAAATGCGTGACCACCATCTTCATCCTTGAACGAACGTACAAGTTGTGGAACAAAGATTGCTGTTAGGGCGCCACCAACTAATAAGTTATAAAGAATATTAGGCATCGTATTTGCGACGTTGTACGTATCGGCCAAAAGTGCTGTACCTAAGACAGCCACAATAAGTAAACCGCGAATAAATCCTGTTATACGGGAAAGGATTGTTCCAACAGCCATAATGCCTGATGCGCGATAAAGGTCATGAGATTTCATTTCTTTGACCTCCGAATTCTCCGAACACTTTGTGCCACAGCTGCAAGGAAGAGAATAATCGCTGCTCCAGTTGTAAACCACGCTACTCGCGTATCGATGACTGTGAGATTTAGCGAGAGCATTGCTGGCTCACCAACATTATTGCCTTTGCTATCTGTTAGTTGAGCTTCAATGGTGGTGTTTCCGGGTGCAACAACACTGACATCCATCGACAACTGCAATTTCGAATTCGCGGCAATAGTAATCTCGCGAATATTAGGTGTGTAAGCCTTGAAATTATCCGGTGTGAGCCACAGATCTACAGTGACGGGCACAGCATATTTATTAGTGATGGTTACGGGAACCTTTACTTCCGCAGATGTAAGTCGGTATTTACCCTCGTTAACACTTATTTTACTAACTTCATTCTTTACAGTTTTTGTTGCTTGCAAAGAAAAATAATTACGATTTTCACGACTGAGAGAAGGTGATAAAAGGATTGCTAATTTTGCTCGGAGTGCCTTCAATTGCGCATCATCGACAACTCTAGATAGCTCTGTAAGACGTTGCCTATTTTTGGTATAGCTAACTTTTTGCAAATTACTCAAGCGAGATACTGCTTTTGTGGGAGTAAAGCTTGGACGAGTTGAGACTAAACGAATCAAATTTTTACTAAGGGATTCATTACCATATGAGAAATACATTTTGAGTTCACTAGGCGCTAATCGTTTAGCAAGCTTTATATCTGGATTTCCATAAGCAAGGGCAACGACTTGATTTCGAGATGTTACATATCGCAATTGTGTTATCCAGCTAAGGGCAATATCGCCACCAATCCCAGGATCCTTATTTACTAACGAATACTTATTGGTCATCGCAACTACTTCATCAATGAGGGCGGGATCAATAACCCATGTTCGATTAGTTTTTATCGGAACATAAATAAGCGCTCCGAGTCGCCCAGTTGGCGACAAACTTTGCGCCAATAAATCATCTCTAAAAAGACCATCAAAATTTCTATGGGTAACTTCTGTTACTACAACTATTTCATTTTCAACGGCTGTGGCAGATGGTACAGAGATTGCGACAATCAAAATTGTCGTTAGAAGAGTCAGAAACTTTTTCATAAAACTAATTCCCCACTGCGGGCAATCAATTTCTTCTCATCGGGATAAGCTAACTTCTCTACAATTTCTGTTAGCGGAAACCATGCGACCTCATCAACTTCAGTGATTTGTGCTTGCAGCGATCCACCAACTTCGCGGAAAAGAAAATGGTGCACCGTTTTATGAATTCTCTTCCCGCCAGCCATAAACCAAAAATCAATAACTCCTAATGATTTTGCAATCTCTGAAGTAATTCCAGTTTCCTCTGCAACTTCACGAATTGCGGCTTCTTCTGGCGATTCACCTTCTTCTATATGTCCCTTAGGTAGCGACCACAACAAGCGAGTTCCAGTGACATCTTTGTGATCAAAGCGCCCAATAAGTAGGCCTAGTACTTTCTGCGCTTGTCGTACTCTCACTACTTTGGGGGCTGCGATGTGCGGGCTTTCGTCGCCTGCGTTTTTTCTTCGTGCCTTCGCTGCCCGCACCAGGTGCCGGGATCATGAAGCAAGGGTACTGCTCTAGCCTTATCTATTGTGAAGAGTGCATTAGGAGCCGCAGGCGAGTTAGCCATCCGCTCCCTCATCGAGAAAGCGCCATTGGCGAGCTCACTCGCGCAAGCATTTTCAGCAAAGGGTTACACACTCGCACTGGTTGGCGGCCCAGTTCGCGATGCGATTTTAGGGCGCCTCGGTAACGATCTTGATTTCACAACAAATGCAAAACCTGAAGAGAGTAAAAAAATATTGCATGGGTGGGCAGAACATGTGTGGGATACAGGAATTGCATTTTCGCGCAAACCAGAAGTTTCTTATGGCGAAACCATAGAAGGAGATTTATCACGAAGAGATTTTCGTGTTAATTCCATGGCGCTCGAACTAACTGGTCCCGCACCAGAATTTATTGATCCCTTTGACGGATTGAGCGATCTCACTAAAAAAATTCTACAAACTCCAGGAAAACCGGAGGATTCCTTCTCTGATGATCCATTGCGCATGTTGCGTGCTGCCCGATTTGCGAGTCAACTAAATTTCGAAATTGCACCAAATGTTTTAGTTGCAATGAAAGAAATGGCATCTAGGCTCAGCATAATTTCTGCGGAAAGAATTAGAGATGAATTATCTAAAATTCTTATGTCACAAAATCCAAGACTAGGAATAACAATTCTTGTTGATACTGGTCTTGCAGAAATAGTTCTTCCTGAGATTCCAAAGTTACGATTAGAAGTTGATGAACATCATCACCATAAAGATGTCTATGAACATTCGATAACTGTTTTGGAGCAGGCAATAGAGCACGAAGATCGTCTCGGCGGGCCTAATCTTGTAATTCGTCTTGCCGCACTATTACACGATATTGGAAAACCGAAAACACGAAACCTTATTGAAGGCGGCGGAGTCTCATTTCATCACCACGAAGTTGTTGGAGCGCGCCTTGCCAAAAAACGCTTACAGGAGCTTCGTTTTGATGGGCATACAGTTGAAGAGGTCGAAACACTTATTGCCTTGCATCTACGTTTTCATGGATATGGCGATGGTGAATGGAGTGATTCAGCGGTACGACGCTACGTACGCGACGCGGGAGACTTATTGGTTCACCTTCATGTACTAACTCGCGCCGATTGCACAACACGTAACAAAACCAAAGCTGCGCGATTAGCTGCAACGTATGACAGCTTAGAAGCGCGTATTGCTGTTTTGATGGAGCAAGAAGAGTTATCAAAGATCCGTCCA
>RGZI01000093.1 GCA_010031635.1 Actinomycetota bacterium | reverse complement strand
TAACTAGAGATTTTTTGAGTGGTGATCCATACTCGGTAAAAGATGTGAAGTTCCTAGAAGACTATGTAGTTAATAACCTCGAAAATAAATTATCTGCGATCCTTCGCTCTCACGATGCGCATCACTTTGTTGCAACCAGTAAAACATTTCGAACACTTGCAAGACTCTCAGGGAATTGGTTTAATGAGAATCCAAAGTATTTAGAGATCGCTAATTTAGAGGCTATGACGGCAAAGCTCGCCGAGATGAGCGACAAAGCACGAGCAGAACTACCGGGTGTGTCAGCAAGTAGGGCCCAACAGATTGTCGCCGGTGCGATAGTTGCACGTGCTGTAATGGATGTATTGGATATTGAGAGAGTTGAAATCTGCCCGTGGGCACTGCGCGAGGGAATTGTTTTAAGAAGGTTGGACTGGCTCGAAGGTTAAGTATTGGGTGCGCTAACCCAGTCGACTGCAATGATCTCACCATCTCGGTGATGAAGTACCCAGGCCTCTGCAGGCTTTAAATCTGGGCCGATCTTCTTAAAATTCTTCTTTCCAATCAATTTCTGCAATACCTTTGGGAGTATCGGGTTGTGGCTACAAATTATTGCACTCTCTCCCCTATTCATAAGATCTTGAGCGTAGTCGAGTGCAGCCTCTTTATCTTTAGCAAATTTATGCTCACTCAAATCAGTTGAAAATATTGGATGCATATCTAGCGAACGCACTAGCGGCTCTATAGTTTCAATACAGCGCACTGCATCAGATGAGTGAACAACATCTATTCCATACGGCAGATACATTGATAAAAGACGTTTTGCTTGAATTTGGCCAACGTTTGCTAATGGGCGATCACCATCATCGCCATCCCAGTCTTCGCGCTTTATTGCTTTGGCATGTCGAAGCAAAACTAAAGGTGTGGTACCGACACCGAACTCAAGAAAGAAGTCAACAATTGATCGGTCATCATCTAGAGTTAATTTCTGGCGGGCATCTGATGGAGAAAGCCACAGAATCTGATCAACTTCCTGTGGATTTGGCGTTCCAGTTGCCGTTCCAACTGCCTGTGCTGACCAGTATTTAACAAGTTTGTTAACACCGTCGGTAACATATGTTGCGTGGCCGAGTTCAGGTCCAAAGACTGCGGAATATCCGGTTTCTTCCACAACTTCGCGATAGGCACAACCAATCATCGTCTCATTGGGATCTAACTTACCTTTTGGCAGCGACCAGTCGTCATAGCGTGGGCGATGAATTAATCCAATCTCAATTTTATTTTCGGTATCAAAGCGCCACAAAACAGCTCCCGCTGCGTAAATAACTGGATCTGCGCTATCTATCATCTACCGATCATTTCCATAGAGTTTAATCATCGTTGCATGCACATCATTTAATGGCTGGCCCTGCTCATTAATGGATTTTCTGACCCACTCTGTGCCAGCCAATGTCCAGCTAGAAACCTTATCTGAAAGCCCCAAATCAAGAATCTCTTGCAGCCTTTGATGATGCTCTTTTCTATCAACGCGAATCAAACTCTCCACGCGACGATCTAAATTACGACCCATTAAATCCGCACTACCTATCCAATATTCGCTCTCTCCACCATTAATAAAATGGAAGATGCGCGAGTGCTCAAGAAAGCGACCTAAAACAGATTTCACAGAGATATTTTCTGAAATGCCTTTAAGGCCAGGCTGTACTGCACAGATGCCGCGAATCAGTAGTTCGATTTTTACGCCAGCTTGTGATGCTTCGTAAAGTTTTGCAACAAAACGCTCGTCAAGAATTGAGTTGAGCTTGAATTGAATTCCAGAGGGTTTACCTGCCTTTGAATTTTCAATTTCGCGATCGATTCGCTCTGTAATCCCTGAACGAAGTGTTCGAGGGGCAACAAGCAAGCGCGAGTACGTTGACTGTGGTGCAAAGCCCGAGAGTTGATTAAAGAGTTTAGTCAGATCCTCAGTAAGCTCAACATCGCTACTCAGGATTCCTAAATCTTCGTACATACGTGCAGTCTTTGGATTGTAATTACCAGTTCCGATATGACAGTAGCGACGCAGACCCTGTGGTTCATCACGGATAACGAGGGATAGTTTGGCATGAGTCTTTAATCCCATTAAGCCATAAACAACGTGAACGCCGGCTGCTTCTAGTTTTCTTGCCCATCGCACATTTGCTTGCTCGTCAAAGCGAGCACGGATTTCAATTACTGCTAAGACTTGTTTGCCAGCTTCGGCCGCTTCAATGAGTGCCTCAATGATCGGGGAGTCTCCAGAGGTGCGATACAAAGTCTGTTTGATCGCTAGTACATCAGGGTCTTGGGCGGCACTTTGCAAGAAGCGCACTACCGATGAGGTAAAGGATTCATAGGGGTGGTGGAGCAGTATTTCGCCCTGTCGAATCGCAGCAAAAAATAGATCCGTATCTTCTGGGTCTACCTCAGAGAGGGCATGAGCGGTTCGTGATCTAAATTTTTCATACGTGAGCGCGGGTAACCCGAGATCTGCAATCTTATGGAAGGCCGTGAGATCAAGTGGTTTTGGGGCGTGAATAATATTATCTTCACTTATCCCAAGTTCCTGAGCAAGTCGGTTTACTAAACGTGCTTCGACGCCGCTCTCGATTTCAAGTCGCACTGGTGGGCCAAATCGGCGACGCGCGAGTTCTGCCTCAAGGGTCAATAAAATATCCTCTGACTCTTCTTCATCGAGCTCTATATCTTGATTTCGAGTAACTCTAAATGAGTAGTGCTCTTCAATAACCATCCCCGGGAAAAGCTCCTGAAGGTTAATCGCAATGAGCTCTTCGATGGTAATAAAACGAGTTGATCCACTCTTAGCCGTTGCAATAAAACGCGGAAGAATCTCAGGGACTTTAACACGGGCAAAAAACTCTTCGTGAGTTGTTGGGTTCTTAACAATGACTGCCAAGTTGAGGGATAGTCCGGAGATGTATGGAAATGGGTGGGAGGGATCAACTGCCAATGGTGTTAATACTGGGAAGATTCGATCGTGAAATAACTTGCCTACGTAATCGCGTTCGGTTTCATTTAAATCGCCCCATTGAAGAAACTCAATACCTTCCTCTTTAAGTTTAGGAATGATCTCTTCATGTAAAACTGTTGACTGCCGATCAACTAATGCCTTTGTGCGCAGAGATATCTCGTGCATCAAATCTAACGGAGTCATACCGGCAATATTTGAAGCCGTAATCGCATTCTCAATCTTGCTCATGAGCGTGGCAACACGGACCATAAAAAACTCATCTAGATTTGAAGAAAAGATCGCTAAGAATCGCAGGCGCTCAAGTAGTGGGGTTGCCGGATCTTCGGCTAGCTCCAAAACTCTCTGATCGAATGAGAGCCAACTAAGCTCTCGATCAGTCACATTTTCGTACTTCATGGCCTTATTCTCCAGTTTTAGAGTGAACAGTAAGTGTCTAGTGAACCACTATTAGGCTAACGCGCAAAAATTTCGACCCTTCCACGCTCAACGTAGAGAGTAACTCCCGTGATTGCTAACTCCTGGATCTCTACTTGGAGGTGGGGCTTTACTTCAATCTAGGTGTGATAGCGGCCAGTGTATTGCGATTGGATATTTACAGCTACGTCCATCTCCTGAAGATTTACCCCGCGCACGTCGCCACATCCATGGCAGTGCAAAAGTAATAAACCACATCATCGTTACAAATGCACGTAGGGCTTTTGATTCTGATTTAGCCGGCGGTAAAGGCTCTCGCCATCGCGCATCAAATGGAAGGCCAATCATCTCTAAGACTGCCTGTGCTACACGATCATGACCCATTGAATTTAGATGTAGGCGATCAAAGGCTAAAAATCTACGATCGCTAAATGCAACCTCTTCATTTGCATCGGCTACTATCGCACCGACCTCTGTACCGACTGCACGAACATTTCGGTTAAATTCGCCAAAGCGTTCCTCCCACATCTTTGCAGCCCGCCCTGTATTACCCGTTCTCTCTAAGACAGTAAATAACAAAATCGTGGCACCAGATGCCGCTAAGCGCCGTACTGCATCGGCATAGAGTGGTAGAACAATCTCGGAGTTATATTTAGGGCGTATAACATCATTAGCACCGGCGTGAAAAGATACAAGTGTTTCTGGGCCAGTTACTTGTGCGATAGCTGCATCTATCTGTCCCTCTACGACTTGGAGTACTAACTTTCCACGGATAGCTAAGTTGGCATAGGTAAAATCAGAGTAATGATTGCTCATTACATCTGCCGTGCGATCGGCCCAACCCCTGTACTGGCCATATTTTTTCTCATCAGACATGCCCTCGGTATATGAGTCCCCTAGAGCGATAAAACGTTGA
>RGZI01000092.1 GCA_010031635.1 Actinomycetota bacterium | reverse complement strand
CACCCCTGGTCCTGTGTACCGATCAAACAATTCTATTTTCTCCAGCAAGGAGCCAGCCCCTTGAGTTAAAGCATTTATTAAATCAACGAGCACAACTTCACTACTAACAATTAGCGCTATATCTTGAACTGTCGGAACCATAGTTGTGATCGTTTTGGCTTTGACGGATTCAGGATAAGGAATTGCATCGAGATTGACCATGAATGCGCCGGCACGTTCTGGTAATCCCAGCGCAGAAATAACTCGTGGGTGCAACTCTCCAGAATGTCCAACCATCTTTCCGTTTACTCGCAACTCTGCGCATCGTCCTGGATGCCACGGAGCGAAATCACTTGCATGAATTGTTGGTTCGAAGCCACAACTGCGAACAACTTCAACAGCAGCCTCAGTCGCGTCGGACCAATCGAAATTCCGACCCTTACCCCACCAACTTTCCCGTTCTATGGCACCACCAAAAAATCCTCCGATGCATAGCGGTTGTTTAGGAACGTGAGCCAACAGATTAGCAATTTCTTGAGCAGAAGGTTTTGCATCTACCCCAATAACAGGTGAATCCGAAGGGTCATTAATTGCACGATAAATATTTCCAATTTCAAAAATTCCAAGCGACCTAACTCCACGGCTAAAATTCTTTAATCCTGTTTGAATCAATCCAGGAACTAGATGAGTCCTTAGAAATGGTTCTTGTTCTGAAATTGGATTTGCTAGTCGATAAGATTTTGCGCGATCTCCAGTGAACCCCATTATTGAAATAGTTTCAGCACTCACAAAAGGATAACTTTGAACTTCAGTTAATCCGCGATTAGCCAAAAGTTGAACTACCCGTCTGCGGCGACGTTGTGCCGGAGTCAATCCCCTACTAAGAGGCGAGGCAGGAAGTACAGAAGGGATATTTTCATAACCATTTAATCTGGCAACCTCTTCGACTAGATCAATACTTACATTCAAATCTGGTCGCCAAGAAGGACGCGTAACCTGCCAATGCCCATTTTTACCTTCACTAATTTCACAGCCAATTGAAAGCAAAACGCTTTTTACGACTTCGTTACTGTAATTTCCACCAATTACTTTGCTGGGTGCTTGCGGATCAAATTCAATTTTTTGAGCTGGTTGTAAATTATCTACAGAATTAAAGCCAATATATTTTGCTCCGGTATGCTCGACTAAAAGATTTACTGCTCGCATCGAAGCGATATGTGTGAGTTGTGGATCTACACCGCGTTCAAATCGTCGTGATGCTTCCGTTGATAATTTTTGGGAGCGCCCATTTTTGGCAATCAACACTGAGTCGAAATGCGCCGCTTCAATCGTAATGGCCTTAGTTTTAGAGGTTACTTCAGATTCAAATCCGCCCATAGTTCCAGCTATTGCTAAAGCTCCTGAATCATCTGCGATTAATAAATTCTCGGCGAATAATTGGCGTTCTTGCTCATCAAGCGTCTTGATTGTTTTGATCTCTTTTGCCAATCGAACAGTGATGGAACCTTTAATACGGTCAGAATCAAAGGCATGAAGCGGCTGACCTAATTCGATCATTACATAATTTGTAATATCAACTGCGATAGAGATAGATCTCATGCCACACATTTGCAATCTGCGAACCATCCAAAGTGGAGATGGTGCATCTGGATTTACTCCGGAAACAGAACGAAGGTGTATTCGGTCAGCACCCTCTTTAATTTTCACTTTAATTGGACCGGATGGGTCTTTCGAATCATTTACTTCAACTAAGGATGCTGGATCAAGGTAATCAAGATTTAGCGCAGTTGCAATCTCGCGAGCAATTCCGCGGATAGACAAGGCATAACCACGATCTGGATTAATCGCAATATCGAAAATCTTGTCATTCACCCCTAAAGGTGCAATCGCATCTTTGCCGATCGGCGAATCATGTTCATCCATGACCAAAATTCCACTGTGGTCCTCTCCCATTCCCAATTCTCTAGCACTGCAGATCATTCCATCGCTGGTGCGACCGTAAGTTTCTCTCGCGGTGATTGGGAAAGGTCCTGGAAGTAAAGCACCAGGTAATGCCACAACTACATGGTCGCCGACTTTAAAGTTTTGTGCGCCACAAATTACATTGCGGATTTCGCCAACATCGACGCTAACCCATCTAATTGGTTTCTTATACTCGGTAATCTCTTCAATAGAAATTACTTTGCCAAATTTAATGGGACCATTAATTTCTTTTGCTAAATCTTGTACACCTTCTACTTCAAACCCAGCACCCACAAGGGCGTGAGTAATCTTGTCGGCATCTATCCCACTAGGAAGTTTTACAAATTCAGATATCCAGGAGATTGGAAATTTCATCTTCCAGCTCCATAGTGTTGGGTAAATCTGATGTCGCCTTCAACTATGTCACGCATATCGGTGATCCCGTGACGGAACATCAGCGTTCTTTCTAATCCCATTCCAAAAGCAAATCCAGAATATTCATTTTGATCTACACCACACGCTTGTAAAACTTTTGGATTAACCATTCCGCAACCGCCCCACTCAATCCAACCTTCACCGCGGCAGGTGCGACAAGAATCAGCATCTATTGTATTTTCTCCACGACATACAAAACATCGAATATCGACTTCTGCGCTTGGTTCAGTAAATGGGAAAAAAGATGGACGTAATCTGGTAAGTATTCCCTCACCAAACATCGCGGTAGCGAAATGATCAAGAGTTCCTTTTAAATTCGCCATAGTAATTCCACGATCGATTACTAAACCTTCAACTTGATTAAAGACCGGCGTGTGGGTGGCATCTAATTCATCAGATCTGAAAGTTCGTCCTGGGCAAATAACATAAATTGGTGGAGTGCGCTCGAGCATCGTCCGAATTTGGACCGGAGAGGTATGGGTTCGCAAAACCAAGCCAGCAGATATCGGTTCTATAAAAAAAGTATCTTGCATCGTGCGTGCAGGATGATCAGCTGGAATATTCAAAGCATCAAAATTTAGCCACTCTGCTTCGATCTCAGGACCTTCAGCAACTTCATACCCCATGCCAATAAACAAATCACTTATGTCTTCGCGTAGCGATGTGAGAGGGTGGATTCCACCCGGTGATCTGCGATCAAGCGGAAGAGTTACATCTACTTTCTCTTCAACTAACACCCGTAGGTCTCGCTCTTCTACCAGCAACGCCTCACGTGCTGCCGCACCTTGAGCAATCCTTGATTTTGCTTCATTAATGACTTTCCCGCGTTCAGATTTTTCACTCGCGGCTAAAGATGCAAGTTCACGGTTTGCTAAAGCGATCGGAGATTTATCCCCTGCATGAGCCAATCTGGCGTTTTTAAACTCTTCTAAGTTTCCAGCTTCGCTAAATGCGGTTAAGGCAGCCGAAACGATGGCTTCAAGATCAGCAGACACAATATTTATTCTATCGGCGAGAGGGCGTTAGATGCTGCGTAAATGACAAGAGCGGCTGACGTGGCGAGGTTTAGGCTCTCAGCCCCAGCCTTCATTGGAATACGCACCTGATGGTCACATTTTTTGCTGATTTCTATCGGTAGTCCATGAGCTTCATTGCCGAAGATGAAAACAGACTTTTTTGGTAGCACCTTAATGAAATCGTTTAATACTTTTTTTCCACTACCGGTCATTGCAATACTTTTCATATCAACTTCTTGAGCAGATCTAACTAATTCCTCAAACTCAATATTTACTACAAAAGGAAGATGCCACAAAGAGCCTGCAGATGCGCGGACCACTTTAGGTGCAAAAGGATCAACACTTCCTGGAGACAGCACCAGGCCTTGAGCGCCAAGAGCATGTGCACTTCTAATTATTGTGCCGAGGTTTCCTGGATCATTTATCTCATGGCAATAAATTAATAAGTTTGAATCTGCAGTTAATTTATTTAAATCTGGGAGAGCATCTTTAATGCAAGTAGCCAAAATCCCTTGAGCATTATCAACTGAACTCATCGCGGCCATGACTTTTTCGCTAACAACAATTGGATCAGTAACGAGTAATTTACTGAACTGCACTAGCGCTGTCTCAGTTACATACATCTGGGTAATTTTGAATCGCTTAGATTTAGTCGCCGCTTCAACGGCTTGTGGTCCTTCTGCTAAAAACTCATTAGCTGCTTTTCTACCTTTAGAAGTATGAAGAGCCTTCACTCTCCCAATATGGGGAGAGCGAAGGCTCGTCAAAACGCTATTCATTAGCGATCAATTAACTATGCAACAACAGCGTGCTTGCGTGCTACTTCCACCAATGTGCTAAACGCTTGTGGATCGTTAATCGCAAGATCTGCAAGTACTCGGCGGTCAACTTCAACGCCGGCAATTTTTAATCCTTGGATAAAACGGTTGTAGGTCATATCGTTTTGGCGTGCAGCGGCGTTAATACGCGCAATCCACAAACGACGGAACTGACCTTTCTTATCTTTACGATCGTTGAA
>RGZI01000091.1 GCA_010031635.1 Actinomycetota bacterium | reverse complement strand
TGCGATAGCTCCAACTTCTAATCCGGCTGCCTGTAATGAACGAATAGCTGTTTCGCGACCAGATCCTGGTCCCTTAACAAATACATCTACTTTGCGAACACCATGTTCTTGCGCGCGACGTGCAGCTGCTTCAGCAGCAAGTTGTGCAGCAAATGGTGTTGATTTACGTGATCCTTTGTAACCAACTTGGCCAGCTGATGACCATGCAATAACTGCACCTGTTGGATCAGTAATAGAAACAATGGTGTTGTTGAAGGTGCTCTTGATGTGAGCTTGACCAACAGCAACGTTTTTCTTTTCTTTCTTACGAAGTTTTACTTTGCCTTTACCGGCAGCAGCAGGTTTAGCAGCCATTACTTGGTCACCTTCTTCTTACCAGCGATAGCAACGCGTGGACCCTTGCGAGTACGTGCGTTGGTGTGGGTACGTTGCCCGCGCACCGGCAAACCTCTGCGGTGACGAATTCCTTGGTAGCACTGAATCAATGTAATCGCGTAACTTAACTAGATCGCTCTCAGGCATATCTTTTACGCGAACATCCGGGTTGATTCCAGTAGCCGTTAACATCTCTTGCGAACGGGTACGGCCAACACCGAAGATATATGTAAGTGCAATCTCAACGCGCTTTTCACGCGGAAGATCGACACCAACTAAACGTGCCATCAGTGGCCCTTCGTTAAACCAGAGGTCCTATGCGACACGACCTTAGCCTCTGGACCAAGGGGACTGATTTCTCAGTTGTGTTACATGTTAACTATTAAGTTATTTTAGAAAATTATCCCTGCCGTTGTTTGTGACGGAGGTTCTCGCAGATCACCATGACGCGACCGTGACGACGAATTACTTTGCACTTGTCACAAATCTTCTTAACGCTTGGTTTGACCTTCATGTTCCCCCCTCTTTCCTTATCTGTCTCTACAGCTCTTACTTGTATCGATAAACGATGCGACCTCGGTTGAGGTCGTATGGACTTAACTCCACGATCACACGATCTTCCGGCAAAATGCGAATGTAGTTCTGTCGCATCTTTCCGCTGATGTGTGCGAGGACTTTATGTCCGTTGGTGAGATCAACTCGAAACATGGCATTGGGCAAAGCCTCAGCTACGGTGCCTTCTATTTCGATGGCGCCATCTTTCTTTGACAAGCCCTACCTACTCCCAAATTGAACTCAAGACCGAAGGGCAATACTAGGTCCAGGGGGCCAATTCAGTGAAATCGGGGCTAATCCCCCAAATCTGAACCAGTTTTGAACTTAAATCCCTGGAAAATCACCCCGTTAATCAAAGTAATGCAGAGATTTCCCGCCCAAACGGCGCCAATCCAGCCGCCCCTCCATCTTTGGCGGTCAAGACAAAGATCCCACCATCAGGGGTGAGCGCAAATGAATGTTCAGTGTGGGCAGCGCGCGCTCCATCTTGAGTGACCACGGTCCACTCATCATCCAATGTGCGCACTTTGTGGGATCCGCGAGTAATCATTGGTTCAACCGCTAAGGCGATACCTGCAACTAATGTCGGTCCACGTCCGGCTACCCCAAAATTTAATAGATGTGGTTCTTGGTGCATTTCAGTACCAATTCCATGACCACCGTAATCCCGCAAAATTCCATACTTTCCGCTTGCGTTAATACTCTTTTCAATTGCCGCGCTTAGATCAGTTAATTTTCCATCAACTTTCGCAGCCGCAATTCCCGCCCACATTGATTGTGCACATGCATCCATCATTTTTTGATCTTCAGAAGTTATCTGACCAACGCCGACTGATATTGCAGAGTCGCCATGCCAACCATCAACTATTGCTCCACAATCTATTGAAATTACATCGCCATCTTTTAATGGTTTGTCATTTGGAATTCCATGGACAACCTCATCATTTACTGATGTGCAAATTGTTGCTGGATAACCGTGATAGCCAAGAAAAGATGGAATCCCACCACCAGCCTTGATGTTTTCTGCAGCGATTTTATCCAAATCTTTTGTGGTCACTCCAGGAGCTACTGCATTTTTTATAAGTTCTAGAGTGTCAGCTACAAGCAGGCCGGCAATTCGCATTAATTTAAGTTGCGCTAAAGTTTTTATTTCAATTGCCATGAAAACCTTAATTATTTTTTAGGAGAGAGCGCTGCGATTGCCCGCTCAGTAATATCTGCAATAGAGCCTGAGGCATTAATTGCAATAAGTAAATTTTCATTTCGATAAAAATCAATAATTGGAGCAGTCTGCTCACGATAAACTTTCAAACGATGACGAACTACATCTGCATTGTCATCATCGCGATTGCGACTAGCAAGTCGTGTGACAATTTCTTCTTCATCGATTTGCAATTCAAGTACAGAATCTAAAGGCGCATTAATACCTTTTAGAATTTCCTTTAAAACCGCAGCTTGTGCAGCATTGCGTGGAAATCCATCAAGTAAAAATCCATTATCTAAATCAGATTCATTTAATCTGGCTTCCACCATGCTGTTAGTAACTGAATCTGGCACAAGATCTCCACGATCCATGTAACCCTTGGCTTCAGTTCCTAGCGCGGTACCGGCAGATAAATTTGCTCGGAAAATGTCTCCGGTGGAAATATGAGGGATTCCATAGTGGGCGCACAAGAATTCAGCTTGTGTCCCTTTTCCGGCGCCTGGTGGTCCAACTAAAACTAAACGCATTACCGCAAGAAACCTTCATATGAACGTTGTTGCAATTGGCTTTCAATCTGTTTGGCAGTATCAAGACCTACACCAACAACGATCAAAATTGCGGTTCCACCAAATGGGAAGTTCTGAGTAGCGCCAAATAGCGCAAGTGCAATTACCGGAATGATCGCTACCAAAGCCAAGTAAAGCGAGCCAGGTGCGGTGATTCGCGACAGTACATATTGCAAATGCTCAACAGTTGGGCGTCCGGCACGGATACCAGGAATGAACCCGCCATATTTACGCATATTCTCAGCTACTTCTTCTGGGTTGAAAGTAATTGCAACGTAGAAGTAAGTAAAGAAAATAATCATCACAAAATATGCAATTACATAAGTCCAGTGATCACCTTTTACAAAGTTTTGTTGAATCCAAACTGCCCATGCTGCTTTGCTATTTGAAAGATTCACTACAAGCGATGGGATGTAAAGCAAAGAGGAGGCAAAAATTACCGGAATAACACCGGCTTGGTTTACCTTAATCGGAATATAAGTACTTGCACCACCATAACTACGGCTTCCAACTTGGCGTTTTGCATACTGCACTGGAATACGACGTTGGGCTTGCTCAACGAAAACAACAGCTGCAACAATCAAAACTCCAACAGCCATTACAAATAAGAATACAAATAGACCTTTTTGAAGTTTGATACTCCAAAGTTGACCGGGGAATCTTGCTGCGATTGATGTAAAGATCAAGATCGACATTCCGTTACCTACGCCGCGATCAGTGATCAATTCACCAAGCCACATGATTACTGAAGTTCCAGCAGTCATGACTACAACCATCGTTAAAATTCGCGACCAAGAGGTATCAGGAATGATTGCTTCATTACAACCAGAGAAAAGTCTTCCTGGGGTACGAGCAACTGCAACAAGACCAGATGATTGCAAAATTGCCAAACCAATTGTTAAGTAACGGGTGTACTGAGTTAATTTTGCGGTTCCAGATTGACCCTCTTTTTTCAAAGCTTCAAAACGTGGAATAACTACCGTCAAAAGTTGCACGATAATTGAGCTGGTGATGTAAGGCATGATTCCAAGTGCGAAAACACTAAGTTGTAACAACGCACCACCGCTAAAAAGGTTAATCAACCCAAACAAACCGCCAGTTTGAACTTGATTCAAACAGGTTTGAACGCTGGTGTATGAGACACCTGGAGTTGGAATAACTGAACCAAAACGAAACAAGGCCATAATTGAAAGAGTAAAGAAAATCTTTTTGCGCAGATCAGGCGTTTTAAAGGCCTTTCCAAATGCAGCAATCATTCTTTACTCCTTTTCTAGAGTCTTAACCCTTAGGAAAACCTTCGTTAGAGTTTGGCTACTTTGTTAGCTTAGTAATTTTGCCACCAGCAGCTTTGATTTTCTCTTCAGCTGTAGCCGAAAATCCTTGTACTGCAATTGTGATTGCAACAGCGATTTCGCCATTTCCTAGAACTTTGACTGGAAGTCCTTTGCGGACTGCGCCATATTCAATGAGTTGGGCAACAGTTACGGTGCCACCTTTTGGAAATAGTTCATTCAAAGTTGCCACATTAACTGCTTGGTATTCCACCCGCTCTGGGTTTTTAAAACCCTTGAGTTTTGGAAGACGCATATGTAGCGGCATTTGACCACCTTCAAATCCGATGCGAACAGTGTTACGCGCATGCGTACCTTTGCCGCCTCGGCCAGAAGTTTTACCCTTTGAAGCTTCTCCGCGACCTTTACGAACGCGATCTTTCTTAGCTCCTGGTGCAGGACGTAGATGGTGCATTTTAAGAGTCATTTATTCGACCTCTTCCACAAGAATGAGATGACGAACGGCTTTAACCATTCCGCGAATCTCTGGACGATCTTCT
>RGZI01000010.1 GCA_010031635.1 Actinomycetota bacterium | reverse complement strand
GCACGCTCGAGAGTTGTACGACGCTTCTTTGCGGCATGAACACCGCGCTTAACTCTTGCCATCTAGATCACCCTTCCCTTACTTCAAACGGAGTAGACGCTTGGCGGTATTTGTAGTTGCATCGTTAGCAACAACATCACCGGAGAGACGACGTGTACGACGTGAGCTCTTACCTTCTAGAAGGTGGCGCTTTCCAGCGCGCTCGCGCATAATTTTTCCGGTTCCAGTTACCTTGAACCGCTTCTTTGCCCCACTGTGGGTTTTCATCTTTGGCATTTCTACTCTCCTGCTTTCTACTTAAATCTATTCCGGTGAATTCTGGGTTGAATTCTCGACTGAACTTTGAGCGGCTTGTCTAGCTGCTCTTGCTTCAGCAACTGCTTCGTTCTTGCGCTTTGTAGGCGCTAGAACCATCACCATGTTGCGGCCATCAAGTTTTGGTGCAAACTCAACAGTTGCGCAATCAACTACATCCTCTGCCAGTTTCACCAATAAGCGATAACCGGTATCCGGACGAGCTTGCTCACGACCGCGAAACATCATCGTCACTTTGACCTTGTCCCCGCCGCGAAGGAAACGTTCGATATGAGCTTTCTTGGTCTCATAATCGTGCGTATCAATCTTTGGACGCATCTTCATCTCTTTAATCAAAACATGTGTTTGGTTCTTTCGCGCACTTCTCGCTTTTTGAGCGATCTCGTACTTGAATTTTCCAAAGTCCATAATTTTGCAAACAGGTGGATCAGCTTCCGGTGCGATCTCGACTAAATCTAGATCTGCATCAATTGCCATTTGAATCGCCTCAGCTATTGCGACGATTCCGATCTGTTCGCTATTTGGTCCAATTAATCGAACAGCAGCAACTCGGATTTGATCGTTGATGCGGGGTTCTGCGCTGATAAGTGCTCCTCTGTCCCTTGCTACTGTGAATGCAAAGCAGGAGGAGACCCATTCAAACCGCTATGCCTTGAGGCCAGACGGTGGGAGTGAACTCCACTTGCTATGAGCCCAGGGGGTAACCCGGACTTATTGAATCCTACCTGAGCACACCCTTTAATCCAATTTGAGCCTGAATTAGCAGAGAATTGATTAGTTTGTGGCCTTCCCGATCTTGCCAACAAGTTTCTGTCCAGTCCCTACCTTGATTGCCCCGCCAGCACTATCTACCAATGATTTCTTAACTGAATCCACGTAAATCGGATTTCCATTACTAGCCAAAATTTGGAACCCATCTGCATCAAATAATTGTCCATTCAGTGCAACTCGGACAGCTTTACCATTAGGAGCAAAAATTTCTTTGCTGGCTATTTTGATAGCAATAACTTTATTATTTGAACTAATGGTCAAAGCTTTTCCCGCTAAAGATTGAATCTCTTTGCTATTTCCATCGACGATTATTCCAGTTTCAGAAACCCGTACGGCTTTACCTTTACGATCGAGCAAAAGATCGCCAGCTGGATTCAATAGCAGCCCACGACTGTTGATTAATATCTCGCGTCCGTCTGTTCCCAAAAATTTCTTGCCATCTTGATCAACAATTGTTCCGTTGTAACTAAATTGCAGATTGGACCCCTCAACACTTTTCACTGATTTGCCCGTGAAACTCACGACCGGCATACCCACTGCGCCGACAAATATATTTGCTCCTTTAAATTGAATCTCTGCACCTGAATCCGTGACAAGTGGTTGACCAACAAATGGTTGTCCATCTGGAGTTAGAGCAATGCTTCCAACATTATCTGCTAATGGCTGCGCCAATTTTGGTGAACCATTTGCTTCGATGATGACTACTCCTTTTGAATTTAGAACTGGTGGCACGTAAACAACTTTTCCATTTCCGGCTTTTACCGGAACCCCATTTGATTCCAAAAGTGGAACCATCATCAAGGGAGCCCCTGATGAATCTAATAATGCTTCATTTGACCCGGTCGTTAACAACTGTGTCATCAAAATTTTGCCATCATGCAAAACTGGTTGACCGTTTGGTCCAAGAACTGGCTTAACCATAATTGGAGTTCCATTGCCATCAACGAAAACAAGATTTCCAGATTTAATAACTGGTGCGGTGGTTAAAGGTTTTCCATCTGGTCCTAGTAGTAACTGATTATCTCCAGATAGAACATTCATCACAATTACCGGGGCTGAACTTTTTTTCTTGCTACTCGCTATTAATACTTCTCCACTTGAAGTTGTTGCCAGGGAAGCACGAGCCACTTGCCCATCTGCAGTTCTGATGGCTCGTCCATCATTGCCTACTATTGGTGCAAGCAAAACAACCTTTCCGTCTCCATCTTTAACATCTTTACCTGATGAATCGACAGCGGAGATAGCACTAACTTTGACACCTTTGGAATCCTCAACTGTTGCGCTCACATCAGCTATTTTGGCGATATTAGCAACTGTGGCTTCTTTAGATTTTGCAGTGATCAACTCCTGCTTTTCGGCCTCTGTAGAGGTAACTTTTGAAAGCAACTCAGTAATCTTTTTACTTGCCTCAGTTAACCTTGTATTAGCTTCAGTAAATTTTTCATCATTACTTTTTGAAGATTGTTGCAGTTTTTCGATTTCGGCTGCCTGAGATTTAGTTTTCTCAGCGATAATTGTTTGTTCTGCCAGTTTGGATTTCAGAGCCGATAATTCCTCGCTTAATTTTTTGACCTCGTCTGTTAGTGAAGCAATTTGAGCGACATCTTTTGCGTTGTGCGAAGCTGCTTCCTTTGCAGCAGCTGCTTGTGCTGCTGCTTGCGCTTCCGCTTGTGCAGCCGCTTGGGTTTGCGCCTGGTATGAGGCCGCTGCTGCAGCATCAGCTGCTGCGTTTTCTGCATACCTTGCTCGGTTCTCCGCCTCTACGCAGGCTACATATGCGTCAATTTGGGGAGGAAGCGCTGGATTTAAAGTCCCATCAGGCAACCAGGTTTCTGCTGTTGGGCCCGGACAAACCGCATATGCAACTGGTGAAGTTGGGAGAATAAAAGAAAGAAAAATTAGTAGGGAAGAGAATATCCTGACGCAATTAGTGCGAGATCGTTTCCTGGTATTTTGAAATTTCAAAAAAACTCCCCTAGTTATAACTTGAGCTAGTCCAAGCTATTAAGGGAAGATTCTCGCACCGTTTCGATAAAAAGTTGTCCTATATTGTCCTTTATGCGGTAAAAGGTAGGGAGATCCCTACCTATGTTATGCACCCATTCCATGAACGCCGCCATCTACGTGAATAATTTCCGCAGTGGTCTTCGGGAACCAATCTGAAAGCAGCGCAACTGTGGCCTGAGCTGCTGGGGTTGGATCAGATACATCCCATTTAAGTGGAGCCCTGTCATTCCAAACTGTTTCAAACTCTTCAAATCCCGGAATTGATTTAGCGGCCATAGTTTTGATTGGGCCCGCGGCGACCAAGTTAACTCTAATATTTTTTGGACCAAGATCTCTTGCTAGATAGCGGCTAGTTGATTCAAGAGCCGCCTTTGCAACACCCATCCAATCGTACTTAGGCCAAGCTACGGTGGCATCGAAATCCAAACCGACAATTGAGCCACTTTCACCAAATAGCGGCAGAGCAGCCATAGATAAAGATTTAAATGAGTAAGCCGAAACGTGGAGTGCTGTGGCTACATCTTCCCATTCAGTGTTTAAGAAATTTCCGCCTAGCGCGGCCTCTGGCGCAAAACCGATTGAATGCACTAAACCATCTAAACCAGAAAGATGTTTCTTAACTTCGCTTGCTAAATTTGCTAAATGTTCTTTATTTGAAACATCCAACTCAATCACCGGAGCAGTTTTAGGCAATCTCGTTGCAATTCTTTGGGTAATGCTCATCGCTCGCCCAAAAGATGAAAGCACAATCTCTGCACCTTCTTCTTGAGCGATTTTTGCGATATGAAAAGCAATTGAAGAGTCCGTCAGTACGCCAGTTACTAGAATCCGTTTTCCAGCCAATATTCCCATTTTATTAATGCCCCATTCCTAAACCACCATCAACTGGAATTATTGCTCCAGTAATGTAAGCCGCCGCTGGAGATGCTAAAAAAACAGCAACTCCCCCAATTTCATCAACAGATGCAAAACGATTTAATGCGACCGCATTTGAAATCTCAGCACGTCTATCAGCAGTTAAATCTCCGGTCATTTCGGTTTCAACAAATCCAGGTGCTATGACATTTGCAGTAATTGATCTTGAACCTAACTCGCGAGCAATTGATCGCGCCATGCCAACTAATCCGGCTTTAGTCGCCGCGTAGTTAACCTGGCCAGCTGATCCAATTGAGCCTACGACTGAGCCAATAAAAATAATTCTTCCCTTTTTAAGTTTTAGCATTCCTTTTGATGCGCGTTTGGCGCAATAAAATGCACCTTCCAGATTTGTTGACACGACATCTTTAAAATCCTCATTGCTCATTCGCAACATTAAATTATCTTTGGTAATTCCGGCATTGGCTACAAGAACTTCAACCGTTCCCCACTCCTTCTCAATCAAATCAAAAGCAGTATCGACACTTTTTGAATCTTTCACATCAATTTGTACATTTTTTAATTCACTTGGCATCCCGCTGGGACGCTCAGCGCTCCTATGACCGGCGATCACAACATCACCTTCAGATGCGAAAGCTTGAGCGATCGCTGCTCCAATGCCACGATTTGCGCCTGTAACTAGGACTACTCGACTCATGGCAGAAAACTTACTCGTTACTGGTGCGTAAATAGGCATCTAAAGGTGCGTCATGCGTAAAAACTCTCTAGCGTTACCTCTATGGACTCCTCAAGTGAAGAAATCTTCTCAATCACAAATGCCCAAAAAGGGTTAGCCGAGGATCAATCCGGACGCCAACGTAGGTACCTATTCTCAATGATCATTCGAACTGTCTGCTTTTTGTTAACCCTAGTATTACCAAATCCGTACCGATGGTTTACTTTAGCCGGGGCCATCTTTTTGCCTTACATTGCGGTAGTGATTGCAAATGCCGGGCGAGAAGGAATTAGAAAACCACAATCTTTGCGAATTGTTAAACGACGAGCAATTTCAAATAATGAAGATTAAGATATTTTTCCACCCTAAATCAATAGCAATCACCTTACTGGCAATTTTCGGAATGTATATCTGTGTTAGCGCAGCCCAATGGCAATTTCATCGGGGTCAAAATCGTCATGCTGAGAATGTAAGGGTTAAGCAATTACTCACTCAAAGCCCGATTGAATTAAATGAAAAAGACGTTTTTCCAACGTGGAGCAAAGTTAAATTGAATGGCAGTTTCGATGGCACTCACGAAGTTTTAGTTCGCGGAAGATATCGCGCAGATAAGTATGGTTTTGATGTGCTAACTCTTTTTCGGCCCATAAATTCCAAACCGATTTGGGTAAATCGTGGTTGGGTAGCAGCGGTTGGGGATGCGACGGAAACTCCGATTCCTCCTCCTGCTCCTAAGGGAAGAGTTGAAATCATTGGATTACTCAGATCCTTTAATCAAAGTAGTACTACGACCGGTTCTTTGATCGCATTACCGGCACCAAAAGTCGGCAAAATCCAACTTTCTGAATTAAACGAAAACTTTAATGAAAGGCGTTTTGATAACTATCTACAGTTAACTAGTGATCTTGGAGAGTCACCAATACCTGCTGATCTTCCAATTTTTAGCGATGGCCCACATTATGCGTATACGTTGCAATGGTCTTTTTTTGTGCTTTTGATTTTGGCCGGAAGAGTTTTAATAGCCCGTGAAGAGTTACGAAGTAAACTGTCGGGCGTATAGTTCGGAATACAAACCACCGGCACTAATTAACTGCTCATGTGTACCACGTTGTGCAATTTTACCTTCCTCAACAACCAAGATTTGATCAGCTGAGATAATTGTTGAAAGCCGATGAGCGATTACCAAACTGGTTCGATCTTTTAAAACTTCTCGTATAGCACTTTGCACCAACGCTTCATTTTCAGAATCAAGGTGGGCGGTGGCTTCATCCAACAAAACTATCTGCGGATTTTTTAATAACAACCTTGCTATTGCCAATCTCGCCTTTTCCCCACCTGACAATCTGTATCCACGTTCACCAACCATCGTGTCTACGCCATTTGGCAGAGATAAAATTAGATCCCAGATTTGAGCCGCACGACAAGCCGCTTCGATTTCACCAGCTGTTGCATCCGGTTTTGCATATTTTAGATTTTCATCAATTGTGTCATGAAACAAATGCGGATCTTGCATAACAGAACCAATAGCATGACGCAAAGAGTCCAATTTTAAATCCCGTACATCTATTCCATTTACCGATATGGAGCCGCTAGAAACATCGAACAATCTTGGTAGCAATGAAATTATCGTTGTCTTGCCAGCACCGGATGGGCCAACCAAAGCCACCATCTGTCCAGGTTCCACAGTAAATGAGATTTCTTTCAACACCTCACCCGATCCAATGGCCTCACTCTTCGCAGCACTCTCAAGTGATGCAAGTGAAATCTCTTCTGCTCTTGGATAAGTGAATGCAACTTTATCGAAAATAATTTTCGGTGAAGTAGTTGGAAGTACTTTGGGATTTCTGCCATCGCGGACCATAGGTTCCAAATCTAAAACTTCAAAAACTCGCTCAAATGAGACAAGCGCAGTCATGACGTCAACACGAACATTTGCTAAGGCAGTTAACGGGCCATATAGACGGGCGAGAAGCGCCGAAAGTGCCAGCAATGTTCCTACTGAAATGTTTTTTGAAATAACAAATTGCCCACCGACTCCATAAGTAATAGCAGTAGCAATTGACGCAACAGTCATTAATCCAACAAAAAATAATCTGTTTAGAAAAGCCATCTTTATTCCTATGTCAGCAACTCTTCGTGCCTTTTTGCGAAATGTTTTAGATTCTTTGTCATAACTGCCATACAACATGACTAATAAAGCGCCAGATACATTAAATCTTTCATTCATTGTTGCGCCCATGTCAGCATTTCCTGACATGGCATCCCTTGCCAATCCTTGAATTTTCTTTCCGATCCAACGAGATGGAATTAGAAAGAGTGGTACCAAAACAAGAGATATAACGGTGATTTTCCAAGATAGAAAAAACATCGCCCCCAGGACCAACACAACACTTAAACCATTTGAAACTACGCCCGAAAGTGTTGAGGTGAATGCTTGCTGCGCTCCCATTACATCTGAATTGATGCGCGAAATTAAGGCACCTGTTTGCGTGCGGGTAAAAAAGGCTATTGATTGGCGCTGTACATGGTCAAAGACTTGAGAGCGTAAATCATAAATTAACCCTTCACCTACTTGCGAACTCAAATAACGGCCAATTAAACTCACGGCGGATTCAAGTAAAGCTAAAGCGGCGATCACCAATGCCAGAGAAGTGACTAATTTTCCATTTTGTAGCAAAACGCCTTTGTCTATCAATCTCGCAAATAATAAAGGCGTTGCGATTACAAGCACAGCATCAATTACGACTGTAAGGATAAAGAACAAAATTTGTTTTTGGTACGGCTTTGCGAACTTGAAAATTCTTTTGATCGTGCCAGGTTTTAAAGACGCATTTTTAACAGATTGATCTTGCGTCATTGCACGCAAGGTCATCCAAGGTGCATGCATCGACATTTAGTTAACCCTATACGGTGAATCCTAGAGCGCGTAATTGCTCTCTTCCTGAATCAGTTATTTTGTCTGGTCCCCATGGTGGCATCCATACCCAATTGATTCGCACATCGTCAGACAAGCCATCTAATGCCCGTCTTGTTTGATCTTCGATCACATCGGTAAGTGGACATGCTGCTGAGGTAAGTGTCATATCTAAGGTGCAGATATTGGCATCATCGATGCTCACACCATAAACCAATCCAAGATCTACTACATTTATTCCTAATTCTGGATCCACAACATCTTTCATTGCTTCAGTTAGATCTTCTACAGATGCGGTCATTTACTTCCTCCAGCTCTCAAGAGCGCATCTTTCAGCGCCATCCAACCTAGCAACGCACACTTTACCCGAGCCGGGTAGCGTGCAACTCCAGAAAATGCAATTGCGTCTTCTAACTCTTCTTCATCCGCTACGACTTCGCCTTTGCCTTGCATCAATTCCAGAAAAGACTCTTCTAATTGCAAGGCTTTCTCCACTGGAATCCCCTGTGTCAACTCACTCATTACAGATGAACTCGCTTGGGAAATAGAACAACCAACACCATCCCATGAAAGTTCGGTAACAATTTGATTTTCTACTTGGACTCGAAGCGTTACCTCATCGCCACAACTGGGATTGTTATGATGAACTTCAACAGAATATTTATCTTGCAGTACTTTATTTTTAGGACGTTTGTAATGATCAAGGATAATTTCTTGATATAAGGATTCTAGACTCATCGCTATACCTTGAAAAATTTCTTTACTTCGCGCACGCCATCAAGAAATATATCTACTTCTTCTGGAGTGTTATACAAATAAAATGAAGCTCTAGTTGTCGCATTCAACTTCAACTCTTGCATAAGTGGCCAAGCGCAATGATGGCCAGTTCGGACCGCGATCCCTGAATCATCTAAAACTTGCCCAACATCATGCGGGTGCACTCCTTCTAGAGTGAAAGAGATTGCACTGCCACGATTTTGTGAACTTTTTGATCCTATGATTTCTACACCCGAAATATCCTGTAAGCCTTTTAGCGCTCTCGCTGTGAGTAATTCTTCATGTTGATAGATCTTTTCCATACCAATTTTTGTTAAATAATTTAACGCTGTACCTAACCCAACCGCCTGTGCCATATTTGGAACGCCTGCTTCAAATTTCTTTGGCGCTTTTGCCCATGTTGCACTTTCGATAGTGGCGCTGTCAATCATGGAACCACCGGTGATCATGGGTTCCATTTTCTCCAATAATTCACTTCTTCCCCAAAGGACTCCAACACCAGTTGGTCCTACCGCTTTGTGGCCAGAATATGTCAAGAAATCCACATTTAATTTATTCACCTCAACGGGCATGTGTGGGACTGATTGGCAAGCATCTAACAAAACCATTGCGCCAACTTCGCGCGCTCGTTTAATAATCGGTTCTAGTTGAGTGATCGCGCCTGAAACATTTGATTGATGGGTAAAAGCTACGATCTTAGTTTTATCATTGATTATTGAATCGATTTTAGAAATATCTATTGCGACATCTGCAGTAATTCCTAGCCAAGATAACTTCGCACCACTTCTTTTAGCCAACTGCTGCCAAGGTAAAAGATTTGCATGATGCTCTAATTGCGTGACCACAATATTGTGCTCAGCGCCGATGAAGAATGGATCACTTTTTGAAAGGTGATTTGAAAAACCATATGAAACAACATTTATTGATTCAGTTGCACTTTTCGTGAAAATAATTTCTGAACTTTGCGCAGAAATGAAATCTGCAACTATTGCACGAGCTCCTTCAAATGCATCGGTAGCTTCTTCTGCTAACAGATGGGCGCCTCTGTGCGCGGCGGCATTGTGATTTAAATAAAAATTACGTTCCGCATCGAGAACCACTAATGGTTTCTGGCTTGTTGCAGCGTTATCTAGATACACCAATTTCTTCCCATTGCGGACAGTTCTGCTCAGTATTGGGAAATCTTGCCGAATTAAATTCGTATCTAGTAGCGCCATTTAATTAACCTTTACGCAGTCGTATATTCGGCGTAACCATTTGCTTCAAGCCGATCAGCAAGATCAGCGCCACCTTGTTCGACGATTTTTCCGCCTGCAAATACATGCACAAAATCAGGTTTGATGTATTTTAAGATTCTGGTGTAGTGAGTAATAAGCATTACACCCATCTCATTTTTCTCACGAATCCGGTTTACGCCTTCTGAAACGATCCGCAATGCATCGACATCTAAACCTGAATCAGTTTCATCCAAGATTGCTATTTTTGGTTTTAGTAATTCAAGTTGCAAAATTTCATGACGCTTCTTCTCTCCTCCAGAGAAACCTTCATTGACGCTACGTTCGGAAAAGGCTGGATCCATCCCAAGTTGGGTCATGGCATCCTTAACTTCACCAATCCAGGTGCGCACTTTTGGGGCTTCGCCACGAATAGCAGTTGCAGCAGTTCTCAGAAAATTAGACACAGAAACTCCTGGGACTTCTACTGGATATTGCATAGCTAAGAAGAGGCCAGCTCGGGCTCGTTCATCAACGGTCATCTCTAAAACATTTGCCCCATCAAGGGTTACTTCGCCACCGGTAATCGTGTATTTAGGGTGTCCGGCGATTGAGTATGCAAGTGTGGATTTTCCAGAGCCGTTGGGACCCATGATCGCATGCGTTTCACCGCTCTTTATAGTCAAGTCAACGCCACGCAAAATTTCCCGCATTCCACCATCTGCGTTTACTGAAACTTGTAAATTCTTAATAACTAGGGCTGTCATTTATTTTCCTTAACTTGGCTATTTGGATGATGAATTAATAATTGATCAGAATTTCTTTCCACAATAAAACGCTTAAGTGGAGCAACTGCTGGAGGAACAACAGCCTCTCCTGTCCTCAGATCAAACTCTGCGCCATGAAGCCAACATTCAATCCGATAGCCATTTAACTCACCTTCGCTAAGTGAGGCATCTGAGTGAGAACATGTATCTTCCACAGCGAAAACTTCTTCTTTTATCTTCACTAAACAGACAGGAGTGGTATCGACCATGACTTTCATGGGCTTTCCTTCAATTAAGGTATTGAAATCAATTTCTAGTGCACTCATGGGGAGACTTTCCCAAGTTCCCGGTCGATATGGTCAATCAACCTGGTCTCAATTACTTCATTTTTTATATTACGTAATAGTTCAGCAAAAAATCCACGAATAACCAGACGTCGCGCTTCAGTCTCGTCAATGCCACGAGCCATCAAGTAAAACAATTGCTCATCATCAAAACGTCCGGTAGTGCTGGCGTGCCCTGCTCCGACAATCTCACCAGTTTCAATCTCTAAATTCGGAACAGAGTCAGCTCGCGCACCATCTGAAAGTAGTAAATTCCGATTAACTTCATAGGTGTCTGTGCCTTCTGCTTTTGCACGAATAGCAACATCACCAAACCAAACAGTTCGCGCATTTTCTCCCAGCAATGCACCTTTATAACTAACTCGAGAACGACAATTTGGAGTTGAGTGTTCTACATGCACTCGATGTTCTAGATGTTGCTCGCTTCCCGCAAAGTAAAGTCCATAAAGATCTACGCCTCCACCACTACCTTCGAAATCTACGCGTGGAAGTAAACGCACTAATGAGCCGCCAAGGGAGACTTCAATTGAAGTTAAGTGAGAATCTGGACCCACGATTGCTTGATGCCGTCCCAGGTGAACAGAGTCATTTGACCACTCTTGTAGAGAAATAAAAGTTAAATCGCTACTTGCTCCTAATTCCATTTCAATATCTTCAGCCAAATTTGCTGAACCACTATTTTGAATAATCACTGTGGCTTTCGAAAAGGCTCCAACTGAGATAACGATTCGTTCGTAAGTGGCCCCGTTAGCGGAAGAGCCGGTGCGATCAATAAAGATTGGTTCGGTTACAGATAGATCCTTTGGAATCTCTATCTTTAAAATATCTGCAGCATTTTCAATAGTACGCAAAGCCACTACATCCGTTGGAACAATTTTCGCCGGAACATTGTTAGGGATTGTTGAAACCAAAACCCCACTGTTCTCCGAGATATTTCGTACCATCGGCGTTCCAGCAATCGCACTTCCATCATGCAAACCTGCTAAACGGTTAAGTGGAGTAAAGCGCCAATCCTCATCACGTGCTCCTGGAGTTAAATAATTTGAGGCTAGCGCTGTCATTAACCAACAGCCCCTTCCATTTGCATTTCAATTAAGCGATTTAATTCAAGCGCGTACTCCATTGGTAATTCACGGGCAATTGGCTCAATAAATCCACGGACGATCATCGCCATAGCTTCATCTTCACCAAGTCCACGAGACATTAGATAGAAGAGTTGGTCATCACTAATTCGTGAAACTGTTGCTTCATGTCCCATCTCCACATCATCTTCTCGCACATCCACATAAGGATAGGTATCTGATCTTGAAATGGTGTCAATTAATAGTGCATCACATTTGACTGTGCTCTTGGAATGGTGTGCACCTTCTTGCACTTGTACCAACCCACGGTAAGAGGTACGTCCTCCACCACGTGCTACTGATTTTGAAATAATTGTCGAAGATGTGTACGGCGCAGCGTGGACCATCTTTGCGCCTGCATCTTGATGTTGTCCTTCTCCAGCGAATGCGATCGAAAGTGTTTCACCCTTTGAATGCGCACCCATCATAAAAACTGCGGGATATTTCATGGTGACTTTAGATCCAATATTTCCATCGATCCATTCCATGGTTGCACCCTCGTGACAAACAGCGCGCTTGGTCACTAAGTTGTAAACGTTGTTAGACCAGTTCTGAATTGTTGTGTAACGCACACGTGCATCTTTTTTCACAATAATTTCTACAACAGCAGAATGAAGAGAATCGGAAGAGTAGATCGGAGCGGTACAGCCTTCTACATAATGAACATAAGAGCCTTCATCAGCGATGATCAAAGTCCGTTCAAACTGTCCCATGTTTTCAGTGTTGATTCGGAAGTACGCTTGCAAAGGAATCTCAACATGAACTCCCTTGGGAATGTAAACAAAAGAGCCACCAGACCAGACAGATGTATTTAACGCTGCGAATTTGTTATCGCCAACCGGAATTACGCTACCGAAATACTCTTTGAAGATATCTTCATGCTCACGCAGTGCTGTATCTGTATCTAAAAAGAGCACGCCTTGGGCTTCTAAATCTTCGCGGATTGAGTGGTAAACCACTTCAGATTCATATTGCGCAGCAACTCCAGAAACTAATCTCTGTTTTTCTGCTTCAGGAATTCCAAGACGGTCATATGTATTTTTGATTTCATCGGGAAGGTCTTCCCAAGTCGTTGCCTGCTTTTCTGTTGACCTGACGAAGTATTTAATTTGATCAAAGAATATGCCGGAGAGATCAGATCCAAAAGTTGGCATCGGCTTCTTTTCGAAGAGTTTTAATCCCTTTAATCTCAGATCAAGCATCCACTGTGGTTCGCTTTTTTTAGCGGAGATATCGCGCACTACATCTTCATTCAATCCACGTTTTGCGTTTGTTCCCGCATCGCTCTTATCTGACCATCCAAATTCGTAATTTCCGATACCGTCTAGCTCTGGGTGCGCGATTGATGTCATTTTTTCTCTCTCCTAGTTACTTAGTTACTTGGATGTGCTGGTTAAAGTTAATGGAACAAAGGTCGTGCAAACCCCATCGCCATGAGCAATAGTTGCCAATCTCTGAACATGAGTGCCAAGTAGTTTTGAAAATAATTCAGTCTCAGCTTCACAGATTTCGGGAAATTCAGAAGCAACGTGAGCGATCGGACAATGATGTTGGCAAAGTTCAATCCCCGCACCCATCTGATGAGAACTAGCCGCATAGCCTTCATCATTCAAAAATGTAACTAAATCATTCACAGAAACTTGATCATCACTCGCAAGTTTTCTTTCCATCTCTTGTGCGCGATGTTTTGCGAAAGGCGCAACGCTTCCAGATGTGCCAGATGCAGTTGCCATAAATCTAAGGGCAGAAATCGCTAAATCATCATAAGAGTGTTCAAATTGAGATCGACCAAAATCTGTCATTACAAAAACTTTTGCCGGCCGGCCGCGACCAATTGCGCTACTTCCGATCTTTGGCTCTCTGGCTTCTAGCGTTCCTTCAGCCTCTAGTGAATCTAGATGGCGCCGAATACCGGCTGGAGTAATTCCAAGACGAGTGGCCAGCGCAGTAGCGGTCGCCGGGCCATTTTCGAGGATGGCACGGGCGATGATTTCGCGGGTTCTAATCTCCTCGTTTTTCACAACGATAGTGTTGCGTAATTCACTGCTCGTTGCAACTTGAACCGCAGTAGGGTTAGAAGGTGCTCAAAATTAGGTTAACCCGCCTTCCTGCGTTACTCCTGGGGGCGCAGATCGCCTTGATTATCACCGGCGGAGCGGTCCGGCTCACAAAATCTGGCTTAGGGTGCCCAACTTGGCCTGAATGCGCAAAAGGTTCATACACCCCTTCAGAAGATCAAGTTGAACCGCTCATCAACATTTGGATTGAATTTATAAATCGAATGCTGACCTTTGTTTTGGTGGCATTGGCTATCGCGACTGTTGGCTGGGTATTAAAAAGTCGCCGCAAAAATTTACGGCTGCTGGCTTTTTTGCAAATTTTAGGAATTTTTGGTCAAGCTGTTTTAGGTGGCATTACCGTATTAACAAAATTAAATCCTGCTGCTGTTGCTAGCCATCTACTCTTATCGATCGGCTTAATTTATGGGGCAGTAGTGCTAAATGAACGTTCCCAGAATTATCCAAAAGCAGCGCAATTGACTTATGCCGGAGTTTTAATAGTCCGTGTTGTTTTCGCACTGACTTTATTGGTGATAATTGTTGGGAGTGTTGTTACGGGGTCCGGTCCGCACGCAGGCGACAAAGCTGCTCCTCGTTACAATTTTGATCTTCGCATGGTCACTTGGCTGCATGCTGATTTAGTTATTGCTCTTTGTGGTGCGATCTTTGCGCTGTACTTACTTCTAAAGCTAGCGCCAATATCTTCTTCATCTGAAGCTCGAGACAATCATCTTAAATTGATGAAAACTTTTATATTTTTGGTGCTGATTCAAGGGAGTATCGGGTACCTCCAATATTTCACCGGGGTCCCGATTATTTTGGTCGGACTGCACCTACTTGGGTTGTCATTGGTTTGGCTGACCGCCTGCAAATTGCTAATCCGTACTAGCGTTCGCGCCAGTACTAAACGCCACGCAAAACTCTCCTAAATCCAAATTAACCCACCTTGCTCTTTGGGTTAGATAGGCTTCAAATATGGCGCCCAGTCCAGTTAATACAGAGATTCTCGGTTGGAATGATCTAGATGATCAGGCCATTTCATATGCTCGTGCCCTTGCTGCCGATGCGGTGCAACGGGCTGGAAATGGTCACCCAGGAACTGCGATGGCTTTAGCCCCCGTTGCTTATCTTTTGTTTCAACACCATCTACGGCATGACCCTCGGGATCCTAAGTGGATCGGGCGAGATCGATTCATCCTCTCGTGTGGTCACTCTTCATTAACTTTGTATACCCAACTTTTTTACTCCGGCTATGGATTAACTCTTGATGATTTAAAAGAGTTCCGCAAAAAAGATTCGGCTACTCCAGGACATCCTGAATATGGTCATACAGCCGGAGTGGAAACAACTACCGGTCCACTTGGTCAAGGAATTGGAAATGCTGTTGGAATGGCAATGGCCGCTCGTTTTGAACGTGGGCTTTTTGATCCGAAGGCCGCCCACAATCAATCAATTTTTGATCACCACATCTATGTACTTGCATCCGATGGAGATCTACAAGAAGGAATCAGTGCTGAAGCTTCTTCTATAGCTGGATTACAAAAACTCAGTAATTTAATTGTAATTTATGACGACAATAAAATCACGATTGAAGGAGATATAGAACTTTCATTTACCGAGGATGTAAGTGCAAGATATCGTTCATATCATTGGAATGTAATTGAAGTTGGAACTTTACCAAGCGGTGAAGTTGATCTAGTTTCATTAAACGCTGCAATTAATCAAGCCAAATCTCAAACTATTGCTCCAACTCTTATTCGATTAAAAACTGTGATCGCTTGGCCCGCACCAAAACTGCAAGGCAGTTCTAAATCGCATGGTTCTGCACTAGGTGTTGAAGAAGTCGCAGCAACTAAAGTTGCCCTTGGGCTAGATCCAAAAGAAGATTTTGCAATGCCAGCAGAGGTGCTTGCTCATGCAAGAAAAGTATTAGACCGAGCAGCAACTTTGCGGAATGAATGGGATCAGAAATTCAAGAATTGGCGCAATGAGAATAAGGAAGCTGCCGAATTATCTGATCGATTGGCAAGTAAAGAATTACCAAAAAATTGGCGTTCTTCACTACCTGAATTTTCTAGTGATAAAGAGATCTCAACACGCAAAGCCTCTGGCGATGTAATCCAAAAATTAGCGGCTGTTCTGCCTGAAATGTGGGGTGGCTCTGCTGATTTAGCAGAAAGTAATAACACTACGATCGAAGGCGCAAAATCTTTCCTACCATTATCTTCATCTTCGGCTGATCCTTATGGACGAGTCATACATTTTGGAATTCGCGAACATGCAATGGGCGCAATCATGAATGGGATAGCGCTACATGGTGGAACTAAGCCTTTTGGTGGGACATTTTTAGTTTTTAGTGATTACATGCGACCTTCAGTTCGCTTAGCAGCTCTAATGAAATTACCAGTTACCTATATTTGGAGCCACGATTCAATTGGTTTAGGAGAGGATGGCCCAACTCATCAACCAGTTGAACATATCGCCGCTCTTCGCGCTATTCCTGGATTAGATGTAATTAGACCTGCAGATGCCAATGAAGTTGCTCAATGCTGGGGTCAGATCATAGAAAATGCCAGACCTGCTGGTTTATTACTCTCGAGACAAAATTTGCCAGTTTTTGACCGCAGTAAAAGTAACTCCGCAGCAGGAGCTACAAAAGGAGCTTACATTTTAAGAGAACCATTATCAGGGGAAAAACCGAAAGCGATATTAATTGCTACTGGCTCCGAAGTCTCCTTGGCGCTATCTGCGCAAGATGCGTTAGCAGCGAAACAAATTCCAGTAAGAGTTGTAAGTATGCCTTGCTGGGAATGGTTCCGCGCTCAAAGCTCTGCTTATCAAGAGAGTGTATTGCCGAAAAATCTAAGTGCGCGAGTAAGTATTGAAGCTGGCATAGCAATGGGTTGGACTGAATTTACCGGCAGTTCAGGTAAATCAATTTCGCTTGAACACTTTGGGGCATCGGCATCAGCGAAGGAGTTGTTTGCCGCATTTGGATTTACCGTTGAACGAGTAACTGCCGCCGTCGAAGAGATTTTGTGATGACAAATGCGTTACAGAGATTATCTGCTCTTGGAACTTCCATTTGGCTAGATGACTTGTCTAGATCACGGCTTACAAACCCTGAAAATGATAATTCGCTAAAAAACTTAATTGAAAATTACTCAGTTGTAGGAGTAACAACTAATCCTTCTATTTTTGATAACGCTTTAAAAGATTCGCAAACCTATGCTGAAACTTTTGCTGCATTAAAAAAAGATGGAGCCTCAGTAGATCAAGCCATTAGAAAAGTAACCACAACCGATGTGCGTGATGCTTGCGATTTATTTATTGATACTTACCAAAGATCTAAAGGCGTTGATGGACGCGTTAGTATTGAAGTAGATCCAAGATTGGCGCACAACACGCAGGAGACTATTATCCAAGGTCGTGAGCTATGGAATGAAGTTGGGCGAGAGAACCTTTTCATTAAAGTGCCAGCCACTTTGGCAGGGTTACCGGCAATAGAACTTTTAATCTCTGAAGGAATAAGCGTCAATGTCACTTTAATATTTTCAATCCAAAGGTATGAGGAAGTCTTACTTGCTTATGCATCTGGAATTGAAAAACGACTCGCAACTGGCGCAAATATTTCGCAAATCCAATCTGTGGCTTCATTTTTTGTAAGTCGGGTTGATACCGCAATTGATCCAATATTAGATTTAATGCAAACTGATGACGGAGCTCTGCTGCGAGGAAAAGCCGCAGTGGCTAATGCGCATTTAGCATATGAAATTTTTCTAAATTTTATCCAAAGTGATCGGTGGAAAAAATTGGCAGATTCAGGCGCATCGCCACAACGTTTGCTTTGGGCATCTACTGGTGTAAAAGATCCAATATATCTAAAGGATAAATATGTAACTGAACTAGCGGCTCCGTGGACAGTAAATACGATGCCTGAGCAAACTTTGCGAGCAGTCCGTGATCTGAACCCAAAAATTCAAGATGCAATATCAAGTGAGGTAATAAATGCTCATAAAATTTTGAAAGATCTAGCCGCCCTTGGAATTGATTACAATAAAGTTGTTGCTGATCTTGAAGTTGATGGGATTAAGAAGTTTGAAGAGTCTTGGCAACATCTACTCCAGACAGTTAAACAAGCTCTCGCGTGATATCTATATCGGGTTCTCCAATTGATTCTGCAATGAACAGTGGCCTTCTTGAGAAATTAAACTTAGCCAACCAAAGATTACAAAATAGAGATGTGCTGCTTTGGGGCCACGAAGCGAAAGCAGAAGCACTCAATCGCTTGGGCTGGATTGATTTACCGACAAAATCCACTCAACTCTTACCTAAATTTGATGCCATCGCTGCACTGCGTCGTAAGAACTCGATCAATCAAATAGTTCTTTGCGGTATGGGTGGTTCCTCCCTAGCACCTGAAGTTATTGCAGCCTCAAATCTCGAATCAGAACTTCCTTTGATTATTATCGATTCAACTGATCCAGCAGATCTGCTTCCGATTCTCCATTCAGATTTAAGCACAACCTTATTTATCCTCGCATCTAAATCTGGAACCACAATCGAAACAAACTCACATCGCGCGCTCTTTCACAGTGAATTAGGCAAGCAAAATTTAGTAGTTAGTGATCATCTGATAGTGATAACTGACCCCGACTCGTCACTGGAAATCTGGGCAAAAGATAATGGAGTGCCAGTTTTAAATGGGTTCTCTGATGTCGGTGGGCGTTTTAGTGCGTTATCTGCTTTTGGTCTCGCTCCCGCGGCTATTTGCGGAATTGACGTATCAATTTTGCTAGACGAAGCACAAGATGTTCTTCTTGAATTAGCTAAGCCAAATAACCCTGCAGTTTTACTTGCGTTGGCAATCTTTGAAAGCGGTACCCCGTTTATCTCCTTGCCTGATTCGCCATTGAGTCAATGGATTGAACAATTGATAGCCGAATCAACTGGGAAAGAAGGAAAGGGTGTTTTGCCAGTTGTTGAAAATCACCAACCTGAAAACTCAAAAATTCTTAGAGTTAATTTCACTCCCCTAACAGATAAAAGCCAAAGTAAAGAGATTCACTTAAATACCTCTCTTGGCGGGCAATTTCTTATTTGGGAGTGGGCCACCGCTCTCCTCTGTTACCTTCTTGAAGTTAATCCCTTTGATCAACCAAATGTGACTCTTGCGAAAGAACGGGCGAATTCGGTTTTAGCAGACAAAGGATTTTCCGTTGCACCAATTACTAAAAATGAAGTTCCGACTTTTCTTAAAGATTTCATTTCAAAAATTGAACCTGTTGGTTATCTCGGAATACTTGCTTTCTTGCCTCGAACATTTGAATCACAAATTAATGAACTCTCCACTGAATTTAAAAGGTTAGTCAACATTCCAATAACTGTTGGATGGGGTCCGAGATATCTACATTCAACTGGTCAATTCCATAAAGGTGGAGTTCCTACTGGTTCATTTCTAATTCTTACCCATGAAGGTGAGCCGGATTTGAGTATTCCAGGGGAGAATTATTCTTTCGCACAATTACAAAAAGCTCAGGCTTTGGGAGATCTTGCGGCGCTAACTGAAAGTAAATTAAATGTATTACATTTGACTTTGTCGAAGGATTTAACTTTTAATAAAATTAATCAATCTCTCCGCGAAGTCTTTTAAGAGCTTCCTCTAGCAAAGCAGCGCCTTCGGTATCTGTTCTGCGCTCTTTCACATAAGCCAAATGAGTTTTATAAGGTTCATTTTTAATTGGCTTTGGCGGAGCACTGCGATCACGGCCGGCTGGAAATCCACAACGAGGGCAATCCCACTCTTCTGGTGGAGTTACTGAACCATCGTCGGCAAAAGATGGTCTGGTTTCATGGTCATTTGCACACCAATACGAGATGCGAAATCTAGCTATTGCATCGCCACGTTCTGCTTCACCCATTGGGCCTGCTCCGACGCGACTTCCGCGAATTGCGCTTCCACCAGCCATTTACTGCTCCTTTTGCTTTCTCTAATTAACTTAATTAAAAGTTACTTACTTTTTTAATAACAAACTTAATGCCACGATAGAAGCAAACCACAAACCACCAGCAACGATTGTGATGCGATCAAGGTTGCGTTCAACTACAGATGACCCACCGTAATTTGAGGAGACTCCCCCACCAAATAGATCAGATAATCCGCTGCCTTTGCCCTTATGAAGCAATACCAACAAAATCATCAATGCGCTCAAGGCCATCAAAAATATAGATAATCCCAAGACCATTGCAACTCCCTAATTTTCTTCATCCGTTGGCTTTAGACCCTCAGCCAGGCAATGGTAAGAGTCTACCGGTGAAATTTAGCGATCCGGGCAAACTCCTCAGGTTCAAGGCTGGCTCCCCCAACTAATGCGCCATCCACGTCGGCTCCGACCATAATCTCGCGAATAGTTCCAGATTTAACTGATCCCCCGTAGAGAATCCGCATGCTTTCCCCGATTTCAGCTCCGGCTGATTTTGATATTTGAGCCCTGATGGCTTGAGCCATATTTTGCGCATCTTCTGACGTTGCCACAGTCCCGGTCCCAATAGCCCAGATCGGCTCATACGCAATCACAATCTTTTTAACTTGTGCCGGTGTTATCCCACTTAACGCTGCCTTTAATTGTGAAATTACATGTGCAACTTCTCCATTTTCGGCTCGTATCGCAGCGCTTTCCCCCACACACAAAATTGGCGAAATTCCATTTGCTAATGCTGCTTTAACTTTACTGTTGACCATCGAATCATCCTCATTGTGATGCTCACGTCTTTCACTATGTCCAACAATTACAAATGTACAGCCAAGTTTTGCCAGCATTACTCCAGAAATATCACCAGTAAATGCACCTGAATTTTTAGGAGATAAGTCCTGTGCCCCAAAAAGTAGACGTAAACGATCTCCGTCAATCAAAGTCTGCACTGAACGGATGTCGGTAAATGGTGGAATTACAGCAACATCAACAGCATCAAAATCTTTGTCGTCAATCATGAATGCCAGTTTTTGCACAACGGCGATCGCTTCAAGATGATTTAGATTCATCTTCCAGTTACCAGCTATCAAAGGCTTACGCGACATCAAGACTCCAGTGCAACTAATCCAGGAAGGAGTTTTCCTTCGAGGTATTCCAATGAGGCTCCGCCTCCGGTTGATATGTAACCAAATTGTGCATCATCAAAGCCCATCGTACGGATAGCTGCCGCAGAATCTCCACCACCCACGACACAAAAGCCAGATATTTCACTAAGTGCCTGCGCAACTGCTTTTGTGCCATTGGCAAAAGCTGGAAATTCAAAAACGCCCATAGGGCCATTCCAAAAAACAGTTTCGCAACCTTGCAATGCTAAAGCATAAGCTTTTGCCGAATCTGGTCCGATATCGAGTCCGATTTGATCTACTGGAATATTGCTGATGGAAACAATTGACGCAGGAGAATCTTTTGAAAAATCTGGTGCTACAACTACATCTGTTGGTAGCAATAATTTAACATTAAGATCATTTGCGCGTTTAATGATGGCCTTTACATCGTTAATTAACTCTAAATCCACCATACTTTTGCCGATCTCATGGCCAAGTGCGCTGATGAATGTGAAAACCATGCCTCCACCTACCGCCAGCAAATCTACTTTTTCGAGTAAGTTTGAAATTACACCGATTTTGTCTGCGACTTTGGCTCCACCGAGCACAACTGCATAAGGTCTGACTGGATCTACCGTTAATTTTTTTAGCACCTCAACTTCCGCCACGATCAACCTGCCCGCAACATTTGGTAACAAATTTGGCAATTCATAAACAGATGCGTGTTTACGGTGCACCGCTCCAAATCCATCTCCAACGTATATCTCACCAAACTCTGCTAAATGAGTTGCAAAAAGTACTCGCTCTTTCTCGTCCTTACTTGTTTCTTGGGAGAAAAACCGAATATTTTCTAGCATCCGTACTTTATGTATTTCTTTTGGGGTAGCGCTTAACTCAACCAAGTCCTTGGCTAGCCCAACTGGTTCATTTAATAATTCACTTAATCTCTTTGCAACTGGAGCAAGCGAAAATGCTGCTTCAAAACCATTTTTCGGACGTCCTAAATGGGCCAAAATTGTAATTTTTGCACCAGCATTTAATAGATATTGAATCGTAGGTAAGGATGCCTTGATTCGACCGTCATCTGTAATTACATTTCCTTCTAGCGGCACATTTAAATCACAACGCAAAATTACTGATTTGCCTGCGTAGTCTAAATCAGTAAGAGTTCTCATTTTCAATAGTTACCTATAATGATTTAGCAACAAAACTTGTGAGATCTACCAGCCGATTTGAATATCCCCACTCATTGTCATACCAACCAACAACTTTGGCAGTTTTACCTATGGTCTTTGTTAGCTGACTGTCAAAGATACAAGAGGAAGGGTTTGTCACGATGTCTGCTGAAACGATTGAATCTTCGGTGTACTCCAAAACTCCCTTTAGGGAGCCGAGACTGGCTTTCTTCATCGCTGCATTTATATCTGCTGCTGAAACTTCTTTACTTAGCTCCACGGTCAAATCCGTCACTGAGCCAACCGGTACTGGAACGCGTAATGCGTAACCATCTAGTTTTCCTTTTAATTCTGGCAAAACTAAACTAATCGCTTTTGCTGCACCAGTACTGCTGGGAATAATTGAAATTGCTGCAGCACGACCGCGGCGTAGATCTTTGTGTGGTAAATCCAAAATCACTTGATCATTTGTGTAAGCATGAATCGTAGTCATCATTCCACGTTCAATTCCAAATTCATCTTGCAAAACCTTAGCCATAGGTGCCAAACAATTTGTGGTGCATGAAGCGTTTGAAATTATGTGATCTTTGGCTGGGTCATATTTTAAGTGGTTAACACCCATAACAACGGTTATATCTTCATCAGTTGCTGGAGCTGAGATAATAACTTTTTTTGCACCAGCAGAGAGATGCTTTTTTGCATCAGCGGCTTTTGTAAAAATTCCAGTTGATTCAATGGCGATCGCCACCCCTAACGAGTTCCAGGGCAACGCTGCTGGGTCTCGCTCGGCTGAAACTTTAATAGTTTTTGTTCCAACTGTAAGAGAGTCTGCAGTAAAGGATATTTCATGACCCAAGCGGCCAAGAATTGAGTCATATTTCAATAGGTGGGCCAAGGTGGCGGTGTCAGTCAGATCATTAATTCCGACAATTTCCACCCCTGAGTTAGCAGCAAGTGCTGCGCGGAAATAATTACGGCCAATTCTGCCAAATCCATTGATTCCTACAGCCACCATCTGAAACTCCCTTAATTTAAATTGCAATTTTTCTAAAAATAAAATTTACTTCTTTTAACTTCTATGTAGATTTTCCAATCTTAGCATTTCAACAAATCGCGCATTACGCTCAATCCTGAGAATCTTCTAGCAATTCTGCTGGTATTCCAGCCTCTGTATCTGCAATTCCCAATTCAGTGGCCCGTTTATCTGCCATGGCCAATAAACGTCGAATCCGACCAGCGATTGCATCCTTTGTCATTGGTGGGGTTGCCAACGATCCAAGTTCTTCAAGACTTGCTTGACCATGTTCTATCCGAAGTTGACCGGCTTCCAGTAGATGTTGCGGAATATCCTCACCCAATATTTCAATCGCACGAGCAACTCTTGCAGCGGCAGCAACTGCAGCCCTAGCCGACCTACGTAAATTTGCATCATCGAAATTGGCTAATCGATTTGCAGTAGCACGCACTTCACGGCGCATTCTGCGTTCTTCCCATGCAAGAACACTTTCATGTGCGCCCATTAATGTAAGTAGGGCACCAATTGCATCTCCATCACGAAGTACGACTCGATCTACGCCTCTAACTTCACGAGCTTTTGCGGTAATTCCCAATCTTCTTGCTGCACCGACCAAAGCCAATGCCGCTTCTGGTCCTGGTGCAGTTATCTCTAATGCCGAAGATCTTCCTGGTTCAGTTAATGAACCGTGTGCAAGAAATGCACCTCGCCAAGCCGCTTCTGCATCGCATTTAGCAGCCGAAACAACTTGTGGTGGAAGTCCTCGAATTGGTCTGCCATTTGAATCAATTAAACCGGTCTGTCTGGCAAGAGCCTCACCTGTATCGGCAACTCGCACCATGTAACGACTTGCTTTACGCATTCCACCCGGTGACACAACAGTTAAATCACTTTCATGTCCATAAACTTCGGAAATTTCTTTTCTAAGCCGCCTGGCACTTTGCGCAGTATCTAATTCAACCTCAACAACAACTTTCCCACCTGTTAAATGCAATCCCCCGGCAAATCTAAGTAATGCCGAAACTTCTGCTTTTCGACAGCATGGCTTTGAAACCGCCAAACGGCTCAACTCATCTTTCACTGCTGCTGTCATTGCCATTTAATTGCCATTCAACTATCCAATCAATTTCTTTAGGGTGGAAAGTACCTTGAAACGATCATGTTGATCGCTTCCTGGATGGTGGGCTAAATCACTTAGTACCAACTGCGCACCATACTTTTGCGCAATCGCCTCTAATCCAGGAGTATTTATTGAGTTGTCAGCGACAAGGTAGTCGATTTTCACCTCTGGTGCATGAGTTTTCAGAAATTCAAATTGAACTTCAGGTGAAAGAGCACTGGCTTCATCTTTAATTGATCGAGCATCAAGATTTAAAAATACAATTACCTTGGCTTTTGAATCAGCCAAGGCGGTCCGAATTTGTGGAACAAGTAGGTGCGGTAGCACGCTGGAGTACCAAGAACCAGGTCCAAGAGTTACCCAATCAGCCTTCTCAATTGCTTTGAGTACCTCTGGTAAAACTGGTGGAGAATCCGGGATTAAGCGGACGCTGGTAACTTCACCAGCTGCCGCTGCAACTTGAACTTGTCCACGTATCACTCTTGCTTCCTGACCAATTGAAAGTGGTTTCAAAGTAGCTTCGATCTCAATTGGGATCGCAGCCATTGGAAGTACTCGTCCGACAATTCTTAAAAGTTCCCCTACTTTGTCTAAACCAACAACCGGGTCATTATTTAAATTCCAAAGCGCTGTTAATAATAAATTCCCTAAAGCGTGACCATTTAACGCTCCTTCGCTTTCAAACCGGTGTTGCAATGCCTCGGCCCATCCACTACCCCACTCATCATCCGCACAAAGTGCAGTTAACGCCATTCGCAAATCCCCAGGTGGCATGATTCCAAATTCAGCGCGAAGTTGACCACTCGATCCGCCATTGTCGGCCACTGTGACAACGGCCGTAATCTCATTACTAATTTCCCGCAAAGCACTTAAAGTTGCGGCCAACCCATGACCGCCACCAAATGCAACTATTCGAGAGTTCACTATCTGTCCAAATCCCGATGATTCAATGATGTATCTATTTTCTGATTTTTAAACTCATTAGCCAAGAACTCTCCTACAGCAACGCTGCGATGTCGCCCACCGGTGCAACCTATTGCGATTGTTAAATACCTTTTACCCTCTTGTAAAAAACCATCTTGAGTCCCTTTAAATAGTTGTAAAAAGTTATTAATGAACTCTTTGGTCGCTGGATTATCCAAAACCATCTTTGCCACGGCACCATCTTTGCCTGACAAAGGTTGCAATTCTGGGACCCAATGCGGATTTGGAATGAATCGGCAATCCAAAATGAAATCAGCGTCATAAGGAATTCCATATTTGTAACCGAAGGAAAGTAGTGACAAATGAATTCCTCTATCACTTATCTGCGAGAAAACCTCGATGATCTTATTTCCAAGTTGATGCACATTTAAGGCGCTGGAGTCCAACACAATTTCTGCTGTTGCTCTTAAGTCGCCGAGTAATTTGCGCTCTCTAGTTACCCCATCAAAAATTCGATCTCCAGATTGCAATGGGTGTGGGCGACGAGTGGCTTCATACCTTCTCACTAAAATCTCATCAGCCGAATCTAAAAATAAAATTCTGACATTTACTTCCATCTGTCGAAGTGCCGAAAGAGATTGAGCGAATTCTTCAAAAAAGGCTCTGCTGCGTACATCAATTACAACTGCAACTTTTTGATGATCGCCTTCTACCTCTTTAATAAGTGGAAGTAACATCGCAGGAGGTAAATTATCAACGACATACCAATTGCTATCTTCGAGCACATGCGCCGCTGTAGATCTGCCGGCACCTGACATCCCGGTAATAACTACTACTTCCACGACCCCTCCTCAAATGTGTTTTGGCAGATAAGTCCAAATCTCAGATCTAACTCACTTGACTATCATCCTCGGCTGTCAAGTATCTCCCCGGTTGCCATATCGATCCCTGACGCTGCTGGGGTTTTTCCAGTCAATCCAGAATCTCCCAAATATCCCACAATTGTTTTTGCCAATTTACTGCCAATTCCAGGAATCTGGGCAATCTGCTCCTCTGATGCCCCTCTTAACTTTGTGACAGATCCAAAATGGGTAATGAGAGAACGGGCTCTTGCTTGACCCAATCCTGGGATGTCTTCCAATGTAGATTCCAACATTGCTTTAGACCGTTTGGAGCGGTGATAAGTAATCGCAAAACGATGGGCTTCGTCGCGAATCCGTTGAATTAAATACATCGCCTCACTATTGCGTGGAAAAATGATTGGATCTTTTTGGTTTGGCAGCCAGACCTCTTCTAGCCTTTTAGCTATTCCACAAAATGTAATATCAAAACCCGCTAACGCTCTGGCGGCAGCACTCACCTGAGGCTTACCTCCATCAACAATAATTAGTTGAGGTTTGTAGGTAAATTTTTTAATTAACTTCTCATCTGTTTCGTTTTTTTCTAAATCATTCTCGATCTTCAATCTATTTAACCTGCGAGTTAACACTTGATTTATTGCTGCGGTGTCATCAAGAGTGCCGTCATCTGGGAGATTGATTTCAAATCTACGATATTCGGATTTTTTTGGAACTCCATCCTCGAAGACCACCATTGAGGCCACCATTTGAGTGCCTTGTAAATTGGAAATATCAAAACACTCAATTCTCAGTGGTGCTTCTTTCATTTCAAGAGATTCTTGCAATTGCGCTAAAGCTTGAGTCCTAGTGCCTAAATCGCTAGTTCTTTTTAAGCGGTAGCGATTCAGTGCATCCTGAGAGTTTCTAATAACTGTTTCATGTAATTCTTTTTTCTCACCTCTTTGAGGGACTCTGATTTCCATACGATGCCCACATCGTTCAGAAATGATCTCCTCGACTGACTTGCTTGATTCTGGCAAATAGGAAACCAGGACTTCTTTTGGAAAATCCTCTAACCCTTCCACCAAGTAATGATTTAGGAGAATTTTTTCCATAATCTCTTCCGCCGTTGACTCATCTGGTCGTTCGACAATCCACGAACGGGCACCCAGGATTCTGCCTTTACGAACCAAGAAGAGAGTGACTGCTGCATCAATCTCTTCTAAATGAAGGCCAAAAATATCTGCATCAGTTTGATCGGGTAAAACCACAGTATTTGTAGTGGAAATCTTTTCTAAAGCTGAAACTCGATCTCTAATTCGGGCGGCTTTTTCGAATTCTTCGTTTGCCGATAAAGATTCCATTTCTTTTGTTAACGTTGCCATTAATTTACTTGGGTCTTCAGAGAGAAAATTAATTAGCTCTTTTGTAAGTTGAACATGATCTGGCTCTGAAATTTTTCCCACGCATGGAGCTGCGCATTTATCGATAAACCCAAGCAAGCATGGTCGCCCGGATCTCTTTGCTGAATTAAAAACTCCAGCACTGCATGATCTGATCGGGAAAGATGATTGTACTAAATCGTAAAGTTCACGCAATGCCCAAGCATGCGGATATGGACCAAAATATTTAACATCTTTTTGTTTTTCTTTTCTGGTGATAAATAATCTTGGATACTTATCTTTACTAGATACAGCTAAATACGGGTATGACTTATCATCACGGAAAATTACGTTAAATCTTGGAGATTCACTCCGGATCCAGGTAAATTCTAATTGCAGCGCCTCTATCTCGTTCTTTACTATTGTCCAATCAACACTAGAGGCCGTCCAAACCATTTGTTTTGTTTTTTCTGGTAAGTTTTTTTGGAAATATGAACTCAGTCTTGAACGTAAATTTTTTGCTTTTCCAACATATATAATTTTTCCCACTGGATTTCTAAACCTATAAACGCCTGGGTCTGTTGGAATATTTTCAGGTCGATAGGAAAGCGGATCAGCCACCACTTCTCCCACTCAAGACTTGTTTTAGAAATACTCCAGTGAAGCTTTTCTTATCTTTAGCTACATCCTCAGGAGTGCCTACGGCAATAACACTGCCTCCCCTTGAGCCTCCTTCAGGACCAAGATCGATCACCCAATCTGCACACTTAATAACATCCAGATTATGTTCAATAACAACCACGGTATTTCCAGCATCTACTAATCGGTTTAAAACTACTAGCAATTTACTTACATCTTCGAAATGAAGCCCCGTGGTTGGTTCATCTAAGACATAGATAGTTCTACCGGTTGACCGGCGTTGGAGTTCAGTAGCCAGTTTGACGCGCTGTGCTTCTCCACCAGAAAGAGTTGGTGCCGATTGACCTAGTCGAACATAACCAAGTCCAACATCACATAATGTTTTCAGGTACCTTGAAATAGCTGGGACTGCTTCAAAGAAATCATTTGCTTGCTCTATAGGCATATTTAAAACGTCTGCGATCGTTTTACCCTTGTAATGCACTTCTAGAGTTTCGCGGTTATATCTGGCACCATGGCAAACTTCACACGGTACGTAAACATCTGGCAAGAAATTCATCTCAATAGTGATAGTTCCATCCCCAGAACAATTTTCACAACGTCCACCTTTGACGTTAAAGGAAAATCTTCCTTGTTGGTACCCACGGACCTTGGCTTCATTTGTTTCCGCAAATAAGGCTCTGACCTTGTCAAACAACCCGGTGTATGTTGCGGCATTTGACCGCGGTGTTCGTCCAATAGGCGATTGATCAACATGAACAATTTTATCTAATTGATCCACCCCAGTAATTGTTCGATGTCGTCCCGGGACCATTCGAGCACCGTTTAATTTATTTGCTAAAGATGTATATAAAATTTCATTTACTAACGTTGATTTACCAGATCCACTTACTCCAGTTACTGCGATAAAAGTAGACAAAGGAAAAGATACGTCAATATTTTGCAAATTGTTCTCTCGTGCAGCTTTAACAACCAGTTGCCTTTTTGGATCTATGGCTCTGCGCTTTTTGGGGATATCGATATTTCTTCTACCTGAAAGATATGCTCCGGTTATTGATTTTTTCTCTGCAAGCAAAGATTTATAATCTCCCGAAACAACTACTTCCCCACCGTGCTCCCCTGCGCCGGGTCCAATATCTACAATCCAATCTGCTGCTCTAATAGTTTCTTCATCATGTTCAACGACAATTAAAGTATTTCCAAGATCCCGCAACCTGGTCAGAGTTTCAATTAATCTCACATTATCGCGTTGATGCAAACCGATGCTTGGTTCATCTAGAACATAAAGGACTCCTACCAAGCCTGAGCCAATTTGGGTTGCCAACCGAATGCGCTGAGCTTCACCACCTGATAATGATCCTGCTGGTCGATCTAAAGATAAATAATCAAGTCCCACATCTAAGAGAAAACCTAAACGGGCATTAACTTCTTTTAATACTCGTTCAGCGATTTGGCGCTCTCTTTTACCTAGAGTAAGTTTCTGTAAAAATTTAGCACATTCATTTATCGGCAATGCGCAAAGTTGGGCAATATTTAAACCATCCAGTGTTACCGCCAAAATTTCACTTTTGAGTCTTGCGCCTTTACACACCGCGCAAGGTGTTTGACGCATGAAGGCTTCAAGTCGATCTCTACTTTGGTCGCTATCGGTTTCACCATGACGGCGTTCCAGAAATGGTAGTACGCCTTCAAATCCAGTTGTGTATTGGCGAGTTCGACCATAACGATTCCGATATTTAACATGAACTTCGAAGTCATAACCATTAAGAATTGCATCTTTTACTTTAGCGCTTAATTTTTTCCAAGGCGCATCCATAGAAAAAGTAAGTTCCTTGCCTAAACCTTCTAATAACCTTTCAAAATATTCAGAACTGGTACCAATAGACCAAGGTGCAATGGCTCCTTCAGCGATTGAAATCGAATCATCTGGAATCACCAACTCCTCATCTACTACTAGCCGCGTTCCGATTCCATCGCATTCTCCACAAGCACCAAAAGGTGAGTTAAAAGAAAAGGATCTTGGTTCAAACTCCTCGATTGATATCTCACAGTTCATACATGCCATTTTTTCACTAAAACTTTTTTCCCGATTTGGAGATTTGACTGGTTCGTCAACAAATTCAAGAATCACAATTCCATTAGCAAGTTTCAATGCAGTTTCTACTGAATCAGTTAATCTTTGTTGTGAGCTAGCTTTTGCGCTTAATCTATCAACTACCACTTCAATTGTGTGTTTTTCTTGCTTCTTAAGTTCTGGAATCTCATCTAACGTAAATACTTTTCCGTCTACTCTTGCTCTTGAGAATCCTTGTAAAGTTAAATCTTTAAATAGATCTACGAATTCGCCTTTACGTGCGCGCACGATTGGTGCAAGAACATGAAACTTTGTTTCATCTGGAAGCGTCAAAATCTGGTCAACTATCTGTTGGGGTGATTGACGAGAGACTTCTTCTCCACACTTAGGACAATGAGGTTTACCTGCTCGCGCATAAAGCAATCTAAAATAATCATAAACTTCAGTAATTGTTCCAACAGTTGATCTTGGGTTTCGGTTTGTTGACTTTTGATCGATTGAAACAGCCGGTGAAAGCCCTTCTATAAAATCAACATCAGGTTTATCCAATTGGCCCAAAAATTGTCTCGCATATGCACTTAAAGATTCAACATATCGCCGCTGGCCTTCGGCGAAAATAGTATCGAAAGCTAAACTTGATTTACCAGAGCCAGATAAGCCGGTAAAAACCACAAGTGAGTTTCGCGGAATTTCAATTGAAATATTCTTTAGATTATGCTCCCGCGCTCCGCGTACAATCAGGTGGTCGCTCATAATCCGGCCGTCTCCATTCCGCGTAATTCCCGTTTTAATTCATGAATCTCATCTCGTAAACGCGCAGCTAACTCAAAATGTAGGTTTTCAGCAGCTGAACGCATTTGAGCGGTCAAGGATTCAATAAGGTCCAATAACTCCATCTTAGGTAATGCGGCTCCCCCTTTCCCAGCGAGAATATTCTTGCTCTTGAATCCTCCTATTGAAGGATCTGAGCTTCGATTATTCCGGCCCGCTTTGGCCATTAACTGCTCAGAATCCTCCTCTTCCCTTGTTATTGAATCGGTGATGTCAGCTATGCGCTTACGCAGTGGTTGTGGATCCAATCCTCTTTCAGTGTTGTATGCGACTTGTTTTTCCCTACGCCTATTGGTCTCATCGATTGCTCTTTGCATGGAATCTGTAACTTTATCGGCATACATATGAACTTCACCGGAAACGTTTCTTGCGGCTCTACCTATCGTCTGAATAAGCGAAGTTGTAGATCTTAAGAATCCCTCTTTATCTGCATCCAAAATTGCCACAAGTGATACTTCAGGTAAGTCCAACCCTTCACGTAATAAGTTAATGCCAATTAAGACGTCATATTCACCCAATCGTAATTCTCTCAAGAGTTCAACTCGTCGCAAAGTATCAACCTCTGAATGTAAGTATCTAACCCGAATATCCATCTCTAACAAATAATCTGTTAAATCTTCTGACATTTTTTTAGTTAAAGTTGTAACTAGCACTCTCTCGTTTTTTTCGCTTCTAATTCTTATTTGTGCAATTAAATCATCAACTTGACCGGTTGTTGGTTTTAGAACAATTTTTGGATCAATTAATCCTGTTGGTCTGATCACCTGTTCAACAACACCAGCAGTTACTCCCATTTCATATTTTCCTGGAGTTGCTGAAAGGTAAACTTTTTGGTCAACTCTTTCTAAAAATTCTGCCCACTTCAATGGTCTGTTATCCATTGCACTTGGCAATCTGAAACCATGTTCAACTAATGTGCGTTTTCTAGATGAATCTCCCTCAAACATTGCGCCTATCTGCGGAACAGTTACATGTGACTCATCAATGATGCATAGAAAATCCTCTGGAAAATAATCTAATAAGCAGTTAGGTGCTGAGCCTGGTACTCGTCCATCGATCTGCCTAGAATAATTTTCAATCCCAGAGCAATAACCCAGTTGCCTTATCATTTCTATATCAAAAGTTGTGCGCATTCGAAGCCGCTGGGCTTCTAAAAGTTTGCCCTGTTTTTCAAATAGTGCTAATTGTTCCGCAAGCTCAATCTCTATCTCAGAAATCGCCCGCTCCATTGTTTCTTTACTAGCTGCGTAGTGTGATGCTGGAAAAATGAAAGCTTGCGTATCTTCGGCTAAAACTTCTCCGGTAATCGGGTGAAGAGTTAAAATTCTTTCAATCTCATCCCCGAACATCTCTATACGTAAAGCGGTCTCTTGGTACACCGGAATAATCTCAATTGTGTCGCCTCTCACCCGAAAAGTGCCACGCTCAAAAGCCACGTCATTTCGCGCATACTGCATATCCACAAATCGGCGTAAAAGTTTATTGCGCTCAAAAGTATCTCCAACATTTAGCTCTAGCATCGCATCTACATACTCTTGCGGCGTACCTAATCCGTAAATGCATGAGACAGTCGAAACGACTATTACATCTCTGCGGGTGAGTAAGGAATGAGTTGCCGAATATCGCAATCGTTCAACTTCCGAGTTTATAGATGAATCTTTTTCAATAAATGTATCGGTCTGCGGCACATATGCCTCTGGCTGGTAATAGTCATAGTAAGAAACGAAGTATTCAACTGCTGCTTCGGGAAGTAATTCTCTGAACTCATGTGTTAATTGCGCTGCAAGGGTTTTATTTGGCGCAAGCACCAGGGTTGGGCGTTGTAATTTTTCGATCAGCCAGGCGGCTGTCGCAGATTTTCCAGTTCCGGTAGCACCTAGGAGCACAACATCTTTTTCTTTATTCAGTAATCGCTGAGTTAACTCAGCG
>RGZI01000090.1 GCA_010031635.1 Actinomycetota bacterium | reverse complement strand
CGGTGAATAAACTTTATTAACCGAGGTAAATGCGGCCATTGTTAAGAAAATCATTAACGTTAAGTTTTGGTGATGGGTGCGAGTTTCAGAAATATCAATATAGAAAATCGCTAGCGCAGCAATTAGAATGAATGTTATTAAGATAGAGAGATAATTTAGCGCGGAAATTTTCCCGCCTAACGCTGTGATGCCGTACCAGATCGAACCCCAATCAGCGGTGCGGGTGAAGTTCATTTTGTAGAAGCGCGACCAACCTTGATAATTTGTTAGCGCAATTGGGAGATTAATTGCTAGCCAAGTAATCAGTGTGATTGCGAAGTAGCGCAGAAAATATTTTAACCGGCCAGTTTTTAGATAAATCAAAACTATGGGGAATAAGAAAACAATTGGGAAGAATTTTGTTGCAACAGCAATTCCAAGGAAGATTGCCGAAAGATCTGGTTTATCTCTTGTGAAAAAATAGAGGGCGAGCGCAGCTGTTACAACAGCCCACAAATCCCAATTTATAAATAGTGATGCGATTACAGCTGGTGCTGCCGGAAGTAAATATGCAAACTCTAGATTTATTTTAAATATGGTAATCACTAAACCGATAAAGAGTAGAACTAGTAAAGCAATATTTATATCAAAGTAATTTCGGTACGGGTTGTTATGGTCGCTAACTAAATAAGAGGTGCCCCACATAACTAGACCGGTGATAACTGGATATTCGACCGCATTAGTCGCAGATGAATACGGGAAAGTATTCTTATCCATGCCGCGTTCGCTATAAAGCGCAGTTATATCGGAGTAACAGCCGTGCACATATACATCGGGAGATCCCCAACCAACATCGCGGCAATGATTAAATTTCACAAAAGAGAGAAGTGAGGCGAAGATCGCCAATAAAACCAGCGATTTACTTACGGTTTTCACAGAAGTTAAGGCTTCTTGGTTGGCTTTGCTGTTGGTTTAGTTGATGGTGTTGGAGATGGTGTTGGCTCTAACGGCGGCAAAGTAGGAACTGGATCAGCAATTGGTGTTGATGTGGTTCCACCAATGTAGGCAGGTTCTGGGAATGCTTCTTCTGGAATATCTTTTAGTGCGGCTTTCATATACGCGGTCCAAATTCGGGCCGGGAATGAACCACCAGTAAGTGAAGTTAAACCGCCGATACCATTTAGTGATTGAGTTGCGTCGTCACGGAAGAATGCAATTGATGTTGCAAGTTGTGGCACATAACCTGAGAACCATGCTGATGCGTTGTTTTGGCTAGTCCCGGTTTTACCAGCGCTCACGCGTCCGAGTTTTGAAACTGCGGCGGTTGCGGTACCGGCGCGAGTCACTTCACTTAGGGCGTATGTCAGATCTGCCATTACAGATTTATCAAAAACTTCTTGCGGTTGAATTGTGGCTTCGTATAAAACGCCTTTATTGGAACCTTGCACCTCTTTTACTAAGAATGGTTTTGCATAAACTCCTTGCGCAGCAAATGTTGCAAAAGCGGAAGCGACGTCAATTACATGCGGGCTCGCAACACCAAGCACGATTGAAGGAGTTGGCATTAACGCAACACTTTCCGGAATTCCAGCAGCCCGAGCGGCGTTAACAACGTTATCTAAACCAGCTTTAATTCCAAGTGGCACATAAATAGTATTTATAGAACTAGCGGTCGCTTTTAATAGGGGTAAGTCGCCAAATGATTTATCGCCGTAGTTTGAAACTTCATAAGGTTTTCCAGCATCATCAAATACTTTTGGTGAGTCGCCATTCCAAATACTTGAAAGCGATATCCCGGCTTGTAACGCCGCAATCAGTGCGAAAGGTTTAAATGTTGAACCGGCTTGCGCAATACTTTGAGTTGCATCGTTTAATTGACGAACTAAATAATCTTTACCGCCATACATCGCCACAATTTCACCAGTGCCTGGACGGATCGAGACCATTCCAATATGTAGATTATCTGGGGCTTTTTTAGGCGATTCTTTATCGACTGCATCTACCGCCGCTTGTTGTGCCAATTTTTCGAGGGTTGTCTTAACTACTAAGCCACCAATCATTAGTTGGTCGTCAGTAAAACCAAGTGAATTTAATTCGGATTGCACGGCTTGCATTAAATATCCCTTAGGACCGGATAGCGTTCCAGAACGAACTCGGCCTTTTACTTCGGGGAATTTAACTTTTGCATATCGTTTATCGCTAATCCAACCTTCGTTATGCATATTATCGATCACATATTTAAATCGTGCTTGTAACCGCTCGAGATTGCCCTCTCGGTAATCTGGATCGTAATAACCAGGCGAGCGCAAAATGCTAGCGAGGACTGCCGATTGTTCTAGTGTTAATTGATTTGCACTTCTCCCAAAATAGAGTTGAGCGCCAGTTTCAACGCCATATGCACCGCGGCCAAAATAAATAGTATTTAAATAATTTTCGAGAATTTGGTCCTTCGAAAATTGATTCTCTAATTTAATTGCAATAATTAACTCTTTGAGTTTGCGTTTGATATCACGGTTTGGCGTTAAGAATGCAGTCTTTGCATATTGCTGCGTAATTGTGGAGCCACCTTGTAGTGAGCCGCCACGCAAATTATTTACTGCGGCACGCAAAATTCCCGTGACGCTGAAAGCTCGGTTGGAGTAGAAATTCTTATCTTCGGCTGCGAGTACTGCACGACGCAATTGCATTGGAATATTTGCTAACGGAACTATGGTTCGGTTCTGCGCGCCTATGCGGCCAATTTCACTGCCGTCGGCATATTGGATGATTGTGGCTTGGCTATTTACATATGAATTAGGGTCCGGAATATTTACTGTGAAGTAAGCAATTCCAAATACGGTTGCACCGATAACGAAAATGAATCCGCCAAGCACTAAACCAAGTCGGAAGAATTTATTTCGAATATCAGCCACGGATGAAGGTTACCGCTTTACCCAATCATCATCTTCGAGAGTCCGAACCTTGCGCGGTGGCTTACGAGTGTTCCCATCGCCTAAAAGATATGAGGATGAGAGGTGATTCCATCCGCATCCCAAACATACTTCAACTACGTAAACACGGAATTCACCAAACTCGGATTGCATTTCATTTAATTCTTCTAATGACTTAAGGCGACCTGAGTATTGGCCTAGTTGATCTCCAAATGTGTAACAGAGTTCTTTCATTTTTAAACCTTTACATACCGGACAACTCCGTTCCGTTTTCATTCCATGGAATTTTGCGGCCCTTCGTAAATAAGGATCGGCATCGCATGCATCGGAGGTGGTGTTTAAACCACGGAATAGCGCGGAGAGAGTGGCGCGCTTTTTCAGCGCGAAATCAACATAAGCCCGTTGCGACCACATGGGTAAAGAATAATCATTACTTAATCACTACGCTTCTCGACGTGGTAAAAAAGTTGTTTGCGGTTCGGTGGATGGGGCAATTCACTGATGGCCTATTTCAATCCGCGCTAGCTTCCTTCGTTTTATTCTCACCTGAACGACAACCAAGTGCGCAAACAGCCGCTTTGGCTTTTAGTGTTGTTTTACTGCCTTACTCACTAATAGGACCATTCGTTGGCACGCTACTTGATCGATACTCTAGACAGCGAATTATTTTTGTTTCTAATTTATTTCGAGCGGTCACGTTAATTTTTATTGCGGCGCTAATTAGAAATGGTTTAACTGGCGTCCAGTTAACTATATTTATATTGGTTGCTTTTGGTGTTAACCGATTAATTCTTGCTGGACTTAGCGCTGGGTTGCCGCTCTTAGCAGATAAGAAACAATTAATCTCTTATAACGCAGTAGCAGTTACCGGTGGCACAGTTTTTGTCGTAATTGGTGGCGGGGTTGGAATTGGATTTAGACATTTATTAGATTCTCAAATCAATGCCGATAACGCTGATGGTTATTTGATTGTGTTAGCTGCGGCTTGTTACACGATTGCTTCTTTATTGGCGCTCCTGATGCCGAAAAATGCAATTGGACCGCTAGAGAATGAAATCAAAAAAGTTAGTTTTATTGATGGGTATCGTGAAATGCGTGACGGTTTCAAAATGTTGCGGAACAATCGCGATTGTTTTCTTGGAATATCTGCAACCGGTATCCAACGCGGCGGATCTACTGCGATAACTTTGATGGCTTTGCTATTAATGCGAAATACTTTCAATGATCCTGCTAATCCGGAAGCTGGGCTTGTTGGGTTTGCTTTTGCAATTACACTCTCTGGAGTTGGAATCACAATCGGTGCGATTATCGCTCCTTTCGGGGTTGCTAAATATGGCCGCCACAAGTGGATCCGATCGATGTTAATAGCTTGTTCGGTATTTCCATTTGTGTTAGCGCTCTCACAAACTGAAATTGTTTTGATAGTTGTAATTTTCTTTGTTGGGTTATTCGGGCAAAGTTTAAAAGTTACAAATGACGCGCTGGTGCAATCGAGAATTATTGATGTGTATCGCGGCCGAGTATTTGCAGTTTACGATGTGATGATTAATGGCGGCATAGTTTCAGGTGCAGTAATAGCGGCTCTCTTGTTGCCAGCTAATGGCGTAGGAGCGCTCTTGCCGTTTATGGTTGGACTAATTTATTTATTAATGGCATTAGTAATCCTTAGTGTTAAGAATT
>RGZI01000089.1 GCA_010031635.1 Actinomycetota bacterium | reverse complement strand
GGAGTTGCTTTGTTATCGGTAACAACTATTGCTGGACAGACCGCTGCATCACTTTTTGTTGATCGCGCTGGAATGACAGCAGGTGGCAAACAGCCAATAACTTTGCGCCGCACTCTCGCGGCAATAATTACTGTGATTGCTGTTTTAGTTGCGGTGTGGGACCGCTTAACAGTTGCCCATGCTTCCTTGATTGCAATTGCACTGTCATTTGGTGGCGGATTGCTGTTAGGTTTACAACGGGCATTAAATGGACAGATCAATGAGCATTCAAAACATAGTCTGGCCACTACCTGGATGAATTTTGCAACAGGATGCACTCTACTTTCATGCTTATTACTTTTCACCACTTTGAGTGGAGATAAATTAGTTAAATTCCCAACATCTCCGTGGTGGATCTACATCGGTGGATCAATAGGAATTCTTTATATTGCATTTGCCTCGACAATTGTGCAAGAGATAGGCGTTTTGGGATTCACTTTATTCACAACAGGTGGTCAATTAATTGGGTCTCTCTTAATTGACTTGGTATTCCCAACAGACGGCGTAGCAATAGGACCAAATTTAATTACTGGAATTGTGCTTTCGTATGCAGGAGTTTTAATTGGTGGAGTGAAAACGCAAGGATCAATTAGAGCGAAATCTGTGCCAAAAAACTGAGATTATTGATCCACCGATAAAAAATGCTGCCAGCAAATAAGAACTACTTTTCACTAGAGGAATTGTTGCTGAGTAATAACCAGCAGCGGTAATTCCCACACCCCATACAAGAGCACCCATTGAGTTTGCAGAGAGGAATTTGTAATAAGGCATTTTCCCGATGCCAGCAATTGGTGGAATAAATGTTCGAATCCATGGGAAAAAACGAGCCGCAACAACCGCCCACCATCCATTTTTTAAATAAAACTCTTCAGTGCGGGTAATCATTTTTGTACGTCGCTCAGAGGGTTTCTTCTGTAAATATGGCCGGCCATATTTTCTACCTAATACATAGCCAATTTGATCACCAACAAATGCAGCTAAGAAAACGCCAGTCACCAGAATTACGATATTCATATCATTACGAGTTGCTGCAACCAGACCCGCGCTAAATAGAAGGGAATCTCCGGGTAACCAAAAACCAATCAAAATTCCGGTTTCAACAAAAATTAAGATCCAGATTAAAAGGTAAAGTGCAAATGGAGCTAAAGGTGAAAATTGATCTTGGAAAGTAGCGGCAAAGTTCACGGGGCAAGGGCCGCCGCTGCAGGAAGTGGTGGGCGACAAACGATCCCTACGCCACCATTTAAACTCCAATCACCAGCAGACCATGGAATTACAAGTGCATCTCCATGCCCTACAGCGATACTTCCAGAATTCGCGGTTCTCAAAATGCCATCCCCATCAAGCATTAGCAATATTGAAAAGCCAGCCTTTGTTTTACTTTCATCCCCCGGAAGTAAATCCGCACGGAAGTAACCATCGGCTTTACTTGTAAATAAAGATTGCGATTGCTTACTGGTAAAACCAGTGCTTTTTATTAACTCTTTCTGTTCTGCTGCAGAGATTGGGTCAAATCTAAGCGCATCTAAAACTGTGTCGAAACCAAGTCCGAGATGGCCATCCTTAATTCCATCAACCGCAAAACCTTCCCACTCTAAAAGAGCAGATAAATCTGTTGGTTCTTGTAATTCAAGAACAAATATTCCTGCCTCAATTGCATGTGGAGTTCCAGCAGGAACAAGAATCGCATCCCCAGGTTTAACTGGAACCATTGTGAGTGATGCAAGCAGCGCCGCAGAATCCATTCTCTTAACCATGTCGTGGACAACATCTTTTTTCATACTTTGCGAAAATCCCAAACCTACTTTTGCATCTGCAGGTGCTTCCAAAATAATCCAAGCTTCAGTTTTGCCATGATCTAACGCTAAATGTTTTTTCGCAAATGCTTTATTTGGGTGATAATGAACTGGTAACCGTTGATCTGGGTCAAGTAATTTAACTAAAATTTCAGTACTAGTTCCAAATGCACTTACATGTTCTGGACCAAACCAGCTTTCTGGATCAGCATTAATTGCATCGCGCAAAAACTCACCATTTGGCAAAGTTGAAAGTCCCATTGTCTTTTCACCAAAACGAGTAGTTGCCGAACCAATCCACTCTTCTGGGCGCATTGGGCCACCTGGGCCGTTGCGAAGTTCACCGATTCGATAACCACCGCGATAAAAATGATCAAATTGGTTAGAAGGAAGGATTATTGGGCTCAAGTTCATATCTTTACTTTACCCGCTAAAGCGGAAAACGCTAATGCGATGATTTTTTTATTGCTGATCGCATGGCGGATGCAACTGCTGGGGTTACTGCCGGATCAAAGACGCTTGGAATGATAAAACTTTCATTTAATTGCTCAGGTTTTACGCAATCAGCAATTGCATCAGCAGCCGCTAACAACATTGAATCGTAGATTTTTGAAGCTCCAGTATCAAGCAATCCGCGGAATACGCCAGGAAAAGCAAGCACATTGTTAATCTGATTTGGTTGATCGCTACGTCCTGTTGCAACAACTCTGGCGTATTTGCGGGCGACCTCAGGATCTATCTCGGGATCTGGATTGGCTAACGCAAAAATAATGCTCTCTGCAGCCATTCCTGCTACATCACTCTCACTCAGAAGGTTAGGCGCACTCAAACCAATGAATACATCAGCACCCACAAGTGCTTCCCCAATACTGCCTTGGAAATTATCTGGATTACTTTCTTTAACAAACCATTCGCGCATTGGATCGTTAGTTGGTGAACCTTTATGAATCACACCATCTAAGTCAAAACCAATAATTGTTTTAGCGCCCCCAAGAAAAAGCAAACGAGAAACTGCTGTGCCTGCAGCACCTACGCCACTAATTACAATTTTAACTTTATCAATTGGTTTGTTGACTAATTTAAGAGCATTACGAAGTGCAGCAAAAACTACAATTGCAGTTCCATGTTGATCATCATGAAACACAGGGATGTCTAGCAGTTCGCGCAATCTGCGTTCCATAAACTGGAGCAATAATTTGCACGGTACGAACAATCTCATCAACATCTTGAGTGTCCAAACAAACTGGCCAAGCATCGACATTTGCAAATCGTTTGAATAATGCGGCCTTGCCTTCCATAACTGGGAGCGCAGCAGCTGGACCGATATTTCCTAAACCTAAAACTGCAGATCCATCTGTAACAACAGCAACGGTATTTCGTTTGATTGTTAAACGGCGAGCATCACTTGGTTCTTCAGCGATCGCCATACAAACACGAGCAACACCTGGTGTATAAATTCGTGATAAATCATCACGAGTTTTGATTTGTACTTTTGATTGAATCTCGATTTTTCCGCCAAGGTGCAATAAGAATGTTCGATCACTAACTTTTCTTACAGTCAGGCCAGGAATTTCAGAAACGGTTTTTGCAACTCGATCTGCGTGCTCGGCATCAATAGTGTCGCAAGTAATATCGATTACAACACGATCGTAGGAAGATTCAACGATATCCAAGGCAGTAAGCGCCGCACCTTGCGAATTCAAGGCAGTTGTTATCGCAGAAACAGGCTTATTCGCGGATGGAGCTTCAACGCGAATAGTGATTCCATAGCCCGGACTCGTGGAAGCCATCGAAATCTCCTAGTGTTGGGCTATCAGAGTACGACTTAGTAGGGGGATAGATGAAACCGCCGGCCAGTGATTCCGCTCACCAAGGTAGTAAAGGTATTAAAAGCACAAATAAAGAGGTTTACGACCTTGATCGCGCACATGTTTTCCACTCATGGTCAGCCCAAGGCGCGATAACTCCGCTGCCGATTGCTGGAGGTTTGGGCTCATATTTTTGGGATTTTGATGGGAATCGTTTTCTGGATTTTTCTAGTCAATTAGTTTTTACAAATATCGGTCATCAGCATCCAAAAGTGATTGCCGGTATTAAGAAGCAGGCAGATTTATTGGCAACTATTGCGCCACAACATGCAAATGAAACGCGGAGCATTGCCGCCAAGAAAATAGTTGCGCACGCAGAAAGTCATTTAAATAAAGTTTTCTTCACAAATGGTGGAGCCGATGCAGTCGAGAACGCAATTCGTATGGCGCGTATTCACACATCACGTCACAAGATTCTTTCGCACTACCGTTCATACCACGGCAACACCGGTGCAGCCATCTCAGCCACCGGAGATCCACGTCGCTTCCCAAATGAATTTGCTTATGGACATGTGCATTTTTGGGGACCTTATTTATATCGATCGGCATTTTGGGCAACCAGTGAAGAACAAGAGTGTGTACGTGCACTCGAACATCTTGAGCAGACCATCATATTTGAAGGTCCTAAGACTATCGCTGCAATTTTAATTGAATCTGTTATTGGAACAAATGGAATTTTGGTTCCACCAAAAGGTTATCTCGAAGGAGTTCGTGCACTTTGTGATAAATACGGAATCATTTGGATTGCTGATGAAGTTATGGCTGGTTTTGGAAGAACTGGCAAATGGTTTGCATATCAACACTCCACGGCAACTCCAGATTTAATTGTTTTTGCAAAAGGTGTTAACTCAGGTTATATCCCGCTAGGTGGAGTAATCATCTCTGATGACATTGCAGCAACTTTTGATCAAAGAGTTTTCCCAGGCGGATTAACTTATTCTGGTCATCCGATTGCATGTGCTGCTGCTGTTGCGGC
>RGZI01000088.1 GCA_010031635.1 Actinomycetota bacterium | reverse complement strand
AACAAGACTAGTCCTGCAAGATCATGAATTATTGGAGGAATCTATGGAGGACTAGACAAGTGTCCGACAAAACTGGAAAATCAAATCTTTACTAGGACGCGCCAGACTTTTCGGTAAGGAATAAAGGAAAGTATTGCTAAGAGAAGCGCGATTACTGGAACGATGAAAGATTTATCGGCACCATAATTATCAATTATGTATCCAGAAAATGGACCAGGGATTGCGTTCCCAATCTGGAGACCGGCGAGGATCCAGGCAAAAGTTTCAGTAACTTTTGCTGCAGAGACCGATTTTTCAACTATTGAATAGCCAGCAACGAGTATTGGTGCTACCCCAAAGCCATTCAAGAATAGAACGATTCCGAGAACAAATATTGTGTGTGAGAAGAGAAGCGCGATTGTTGCAAAGAACATTGCGACTATTAGATAAATAAATTTTTTGCCGTCGGCCATTTTCCACCTAAGTCCTCCATTGATAACTGCAGCAACGGCACTACCGAATGACCATATTGCCAGAAGTAATCCGGTAGAACTTTTAGCATTGTGCTGATCTGCAAATGCGATAGTGCTTAAAGTGGTAGACATAAAAAAAGCGCCAAGGAATATATAAGGCAAAAAAACTGCCTGAACATGTGGGATTGCAAGAACTGCAGTTCTCTTTTCTCCTTTAATAATCGGATGTTGTGGTGGTTCACTCCTCCTCTGTAAAATGTAGAGTCCTGTACCAACGCTCATGAAAGAAAATGCAAAGTACATTCCGGCCTGTGGTGCTATTGAAATCGCTGCTGCAGATGCTATGAGTGGACCGATGGTAAAAACTATTTCGTCAATCAGTGCCTCAAAGGAATATGCAGTATTGATTAGTGGACGACCTGCCTCTTTCTCTCCCAAGATGTGAAGCCAACGACGTCTTACCAGCCCACCTATATTTGGCAAAAATGCTTCTGCAATAAATATGGAGCTCATCCAGATTAATGTCGGTGCATTGTGAGTAATTGTGAAGATGAAAAGTAAACCGAAGATGATGTACGCAGGAATTGTGTAACGCAAAATTTTAGATTGGCCAAGCTGGTCGGCTTTTCGGGACCATATTGGTGAAAAGGCGGCGTTAATTAAGGCAGCACCGGTAGAGATTGTTCCAGCTAATGTATACGAGCCAGTTTCGTGAACTACAATAAATGTGACTGATAAGTAAGTCATAGCGATAGGTAAGCGTGCAATCAATCCAGGTATTGAGAATGCAAGTCCGCCAGGTGTTGCGAAAAGTTTTCGGTATGGACTCAGCATTCGGCAACCCTAAAGGTTCATTATATTAGTTATAGAGGCTGATCAGCGGGAGATATTTGTTAAAAATTGCAGCATTATTTGAATCGCCGCCAGCTAAATTACTACTTAGAAATATCTCTGGTTCGACTCCGAGTTTGATAAGCTGAGCAACTGTTCCAACAACTATTGATTGTAAAATTGCTCCACCAATCACAGTAGAAGTTGGACCCACTGCCATTTTTGAACCAGCAATTCTCACTGCCGCATCACCAACAACCCCAGAGTTGTCTAGGACTAAGTCGGCAAGCTGATGTATTTTTTCTGAACTGTTAGATCTTGCAGAATTGCTATTGGCATGACTAATGCTAGTTAGCGCAATCACTTTTGCACCGGCCGATTGTGCTAGTTTGACCAAGTCGATAGTTACTTGATTGCCACCACTATTTGAAATTACAACGACAACATCACCCTTGGAAATTAGATGATTATCTAGCAGGCTATGCGCAAGTCCGGGTAGGCGTTCATTTTGGCTGTTTGTAACAACTTCTTTATGGAGCATTATTCTCTCATCTAGAATTGGATAAATCGCGGCTAAACCACCAGCCCGATAAAAGATTTCCTCAGCCAATAAGTGTGAATGCCCAGTTCCAAATGTATGAATCATCTTACCTGCCATGAGTGCATCAGAAAAAAGTTGAATTGCCTTTGAAATATCTTTACTCTGGCTCTGTGAGACATTTTCAATCATGTCTTGCGTGAGCGTGAGATATAGCCTACTCCAGGTGCTAACTTTAATTTCATTGGTGTTTATTGAAAGCAACTCAGATTGAAGTTCTTTGGACTCCGCAATTTTTCTAGCTCCTGTAAGGGGCTCAGATTTGATTTCGATAAGTGAAATATTGAGATTTTTGCATGCAGTCGAAACTTGATTATGCAGCAATCCCCCCGATGGAATTGCACCACCAACTAAGGAAACTGAACGAATATTTGCACGATCAATAGCAACTTCAATCAGATTCACTATTTCTTTCGCAGCAGATTCAATTATGAAAAGCGCCTGAGTGTCTCCGGATTCAGCGGCGGCTAGTACACATGGAGTAAACGCAGCAATCTGACTGGCAGGGCTCGGCAATTGATGTAAGTGGTCGGCTAGATTTCTACTTTCTACCTGAAAAAATTCCAGAGATGAGTCAGTGAGCTTTGTTTTGGGTCCGCGCCCCTCTACAGCTTTCAAAGCAGCATTTAGCCCTTGGCGACCAATCCAATAGCCGCTGCCTTCATCGCCGATGAGATAACCAAGACCGCTCAATTCAAAATGTAATTCCGCTTTATTGACCGCCGCTGTTATTCCAGTCCCGACTGCAATAACCATATCTGCTTGAGTACCAGCGCCTAATGAGGAGGCTTTAGTGTCTGAGGTAAGCACAAGTTTATTGAAAGTTACTCTTTGATACAAAGCGCTTGCTAATAGCTCCAGATCCGCACTTTTTTGGGGAATTGCAGCCAAACTCAAAACTATCAATTCGGTGGCTGATATGTCTGAGGGCATAAATGCCACAATATTTTTAGCCAGATCTATTGCAAGTGAATTCGTATGAGATACACCCACCCCCACGTATTCCTTTTTGGTTACGGAGGAATAACCACGAAGTCGAGAACCCCCAGCATCGATGGCGAAGTAGTTTGGTTCATTTGAGTTCATCTAAACCAACTTTCTTATCCTAGATGTACAAGCAGGGTACCAAATAACCTTATATGTATTTTGCGCCAACTATTACTTCATTTCCACGTTTCATTATTTCTGGATAGCCAAGTTTGTTATAAAATCCAAGAGCTCGATTATTGATATGAGAAACGCGAAGGTGCATCCCTCGAGAACCCTTTTGAATAAGGGAATCTCCAACACTTTTCATTAGTTTTTTGCCCCACCCTTTACCTTGCACATGTGGCATCAGATCAATATGACCATGCGAAGGATAATCTTCTAAGACTTCTTTCGGTGATGGTGTTGGATTAAATATCTCATACTCGATGTAGTTATCAGAATTCCACTGATCTCTATTATCTATATTGGGTAATTGATATTTTGATTGAAGTGGAGGCCACCATTCCTCTGCGCACCTTGCCTCGAACTCTATTGTGTCAAAAGTAGAAAGTGCATAACCGGAGATTTTTTCTTCATCATCGATTAGTACAAAAGAAGAATCAGAATTAAAAAGCACATAGGGGCCAACATAAACTTCACCGAGTACGCTTATGTTCCTATAAAGATGAGTTGCATCATTACCGGAATCCCCAGTCTTGAGACAAACGTTATATAAAGCTGGAATATCTTCAACAGTTACGTTGCGAATAAGCATGTGGTTATCTTTCAATGAAAACCCAAAATTGCCAACCTTTGGAGTGGATTGGCAGATAAATACTCTAGACCGGTCTAATGCGCTCTTTGGTAAGGATTTTCAGATAATTGGAAAAATACGCTCATATTGTCCTATTTTTAGGATGGGATGGGGCGTACAGGATGCCATGGCATGGATACCGGTCTAATGAATTGGATCCAAATTCCTTCCTTTTTCATTTGTCTGGCGTTAGCCTCCCTCAATGACTGGTGCGCATCAGGAGAGTACTGAATCAGCAGTAATGCGCGCACGCGATCAAGTGATTGAACTACTTACCAATTCCCATGCGGGTGATCGACTTCCAGGTGAAAGAGAATTAGCCCAGCGTATTGGGGTTGCTCGAATGACATTGCGTCGTGCTATTGAAAGTTTAATCATTGATGGCTTGATCGAGCGTCGACCTGGTTCCGGTACATATACAACTCGCCCAATTGTTGCTGCAGAGATGCGCCTTGCTTCCTTCTCAGAAGAGATGCGCCGAAAAGGGCTTTCACCAAGTAGCCGTGTAATTTCTCTAAGGAAAATTTCTGCAAGTGTTCAAATTGCTACAAAACTCAGAATTCCCGAAGGCGAAGAGGTGTACCAGTGCACTCGGTTACGTTTGGCTGATAATCAGCCGATTGCTTTGGAAACTTTACACATACCTTCTCGCTATGTTCCACAAATCAATGAAAAAGATTTAGAGAGTTCCCTTTATGACTTCCTGATGAAAAATTACAATATTAGAATTACTGAAGCAAAAACGGTAATTACCGCGATTGTTCCTAATAAAACAAGTGCAGCTTTATTGAGCATAGACTCAAAGACACCATGCTTACAAGTGAGCATGGTCGATCGCGACCAAAATGGACGAATAATTATGAGTGCTAAATGTATTTATCGAGGCGATCGATATGAAGTGCAAATAGATGCCACAGGACGAACTGCTCAGCCTGCAAACAAGCAACTGATGGCAAGAAATAGTAGAAGTGTGTCGTGACTGCAATGACCAAAAAGTCAATAATCATGAAGAACTGGAGAATGTGAAGTGACCAAGTCAGCAGATTTGTTATCGAATTCAAGTTCTGAAAATCTGATATTTGATAGTTTCGTGAAAGCTCACCCAG
>RGZI01000087.1 GCA_010031635.1 Actinomycetota bacterium | reverse complement strand
CACTGCTGGCATGCCGCAGATGCCGCAGATGCCGCAAATGCCAAGGCCACCAGCACCACGTCCTGGCACCAGTCGGCCTGGAAATAATCCATTTTCATCTGCACCTCGAACACCAGGAGCCCCAGGTTCAGATACTGGGCGACCACCGGCTCGTCCCGGAAATAATCCATATGGATCGTCAGCAACTAGACCGCCACTTCGTCCTGGGCCGGGAGCACCTCTTCGTCCTGGTGCGCCAGGAGCGCCGGGCATGCGTCCACCTATGGGCACGAGACCTCCATCCCAATCAGGTTATGGTTCCCCTTCTTCTTCACGTCCAGCCGGTGGTGCCGGCGGATATACCTCAGCAACAGGGGCACCTAATCGAAGTGGGGCTCCGACTACTTCTGGTGGTCCCGGTGGAGCAGGTGCTGGTCGTCCCGGCGGCGGACCAGGAGCTGGTCGTCCCGGTGCCGGTCGTCCCGGTGGAAAGAAGAGTGGACCACGACAAGGACAGAAGTCCAAGAAAGCTCGTCGCGAGGAGATTGATAATTTACGTGCACCATCTCTCGGTGGAGCGGTTGTTCCGCACGGCGATGGAAGTACACCGGTCAAACTTCGTCGCGGTGCATCTCTTGCTGATTTAGCGGACAAAATTAATGCTGATTCTGGTGCACTTGTTGCTGCACTTTTCCACTTAGGCGAAATGCTTACTGCAACGCAATCAGTTGATGAAGATACTTTCGCACTTCTTGGTGCAGAACTTGGTTATGCAATCACAGTTGTAAGCCCAGAAGATGAAGACCGTGAATTACTAGGCGACTTTGATATTGATCTTGATGCTGAAGTTGCTGGTTACGCGGCTGAAGATTTGGTTTCACGTCCACCTGTAGTAACAGTTATGGGCCATGTTGATCACGGTAAAACTTTGTTACTAGATGCTTTACGTAAAGCCCAAGTCGCAAAGGGTGAAGCCGGTGGAATTACTCAGCACATTGGTGCTTATCAAATTCATCGCGAACATGATGGATTAGAGCGGGCAATTACATTTATTGATACACCAGGCCATGAAGCCTTTACCGCTATGCGTGCTCGTGGTGCAAAAGTAACTGACATTGCAATTTTGGTTGTTGCAGCTGATGACGGTGTTATGCCACAAACAATTGAAGCGCTTAATCACGCACAAGCAGCAAATGTTCCAATCGTTGTTGCGGTAAACAAGATTGATAAAGAGGGCGCAAACCCTGGAAAAATTCGTCAACAGTTAACTGAGTACAACTTGGTAACTGAGGAGTACGGTGGAACAACTTTGTTCGTAGATGTTTCTGCTAAAACTGGAATCGGATTAGATGAGTTAATCGAATCGGTTTTCTTGACTGCGGATGCAGCTATTGATCTTCGTGCGGTTGCAGCCGGTGAAGCACGTGGAATTGCAATTGAGGCTCATCTTGATAAAGGTCGCGGACCAGTAGCCACAGTTCTTGTCCAACGTGGAACGCTCAATGTTGGAGATGCAATTGTTGCCGGTGGTGCATTTGGTCGAGTGCGCGCAATGCTTGATGAGCATGGTGAAAATGTTGAAACTGCCGGACCATCACGTCCGGTTCAAGTACTTGGATTTACATCAGTACCAGGTGCTGGCGATACTTTCTTAGTTGCTGATGAAGATCGCACTGCACGTCAGATTGCTGAAAAGCGGCAAGCTGCAGAACGAAATGCATTACTTGCTAAAGCACGCAAGAAAGTTTCGCTTGAAGACTTCATGGAGCAATCCAAGATCACCACTCTTAATCTGATTCTTAAGGGAGATGTCGCCGGATCTGTTGAAGCACTGGAAGATGCATTGTTGCAACTTGATGTTGGAGCAGAAGTTGATCTGCGCGTTATTCACCGTGGCGTAGGTGCAATTACCAAGAGCGATATCACTTTGGCTTCTGCATCGACTGCGGTGGTTATTGGATTTAACGTTAAACCAGAACCACAAACTGCAATCTTCGCTGATCGTGAAGGCGTGGAAGTTCGCTTCTACTCAGTCATCTATCAAGCAATTGAAGAAATTGAGAAAGCACTTAAAGGTCTTCTCAAGCCAGAGTACGAAGAGGTTGTACTTGGAAGCGCAGAAGTTCGCGAAGTATTTAAATCCAGTAAGTTCGGAAATATTGCCGGATCTATTGTTCGCGATGGTGCAATTCGTCGAAACGCAAAAGCTAGATTATTGCGCGCTGGTGAAAAAATCGCTGACGAGTTATCAATCGACACTCTTAAACGATTCAAAGATGACGCTACTGAAGTTAAAGAAGGATTCGAGTGCGGAATTGGACTTGGATCATTTAATGACATCAAGATAGAAGACATCATTGAGGTTTACGAGATGCGGGAAAAGAAGCGCGCCTAATGGGACGCTCATATCGCACTCGAAAAGTTGCTGATCGGATTAAAGAAGTCGTTGCTCAGGCGTGCGAAGGAAAGATTAAAGATCCACGCCTTGGCTTTTTAACGATTACAGATGTTCGAGTAACCGGTGACTTACAACATGCTTCGATTTTCTACACTGTATTTGGTGATGAGCGAGCACGTGCAGATACTGCATCAGCACTAGAGAGCGCCAAGGGAGTTTTGCGAACCACGATTGGCCGTGAAATTGGATTACGGATCGTCCCAACAATTGAATTTTTTGCAGATGCGCTTCCAGAAAGTGCTGCGCAACTTGAAAGTGTGATTGCAGCAGCGCACCGTAAAGATGAAAAACTTCAGTTGATGCGAAGTGTTGCAGAGTTCGCTGGCGAAGCAGATCCTTACCGCAAACCGCATGTTAAGCAGTTGCCAACTGATGAGGATGAGCAGACCAGGCAGTTATGAGATCCGGTTTTTTGGTTATTGATAAAGATCAAGATTTCACCAGCCACGATGTTGTTGCGTTAGCCCGAAAATCATTAAAAGAAAAACGGATCGGACATGCCGGAACTCTCGATCCAATGGCAACTGGCGTATTGGTTCTTGGCGTAGGACATGCCACCCGCTTGCTCTCTTTTATTACCGACGGATCTAAAACTTATTTAGCCAAAATCAGATTAGGTAGCGCAACAAATACTGATGATGGGCAAGGCGAGATAATTTCAGTCGCACAACCTGAAAAGATTGCCGCAATTACAGATCTGGAAATCACTCAAGAATTGGCTAAACGTACTGGTGATATTTTGCAACGCCCAAGTTCGGTTTCTGCAATTAAGGTAGATGGAGTTCGCTCGTACAAGCGAGTACGTGATGGTGAAGCGGTCGAACTAGAGGCCAGACCAGTGCATATATTTAATCAACAAGTAGAAAAGATCTCACGGCTAGATAATTTTATAGATGTTGAAATTGAGGTTACTTGTTCTGCAGGAACTTACATAAGAGCAATTGCCCGAGATCTAGGAGATACTTTTGATGTTGGGGGACACTTAACTTCATTGCGACGGACGCATGTTGGTACATTTACAATTGAGAATTCAATTACTTCTATAGATTTAAAGAATGGGAAAGAGCCAAAAGTCATGCAGCTGGTTGATGCGGTCAGATCACTCTTCAAAATAAGAGAGATTACCGAAGATGAAGAGATCTCGATATTTTATGGTCGGGCCATTGACGAAAATGCTGAGAATATTCACTCTGATCATCAGGCCGCAATCAATTCAGTAGGAGAAGTTATTGCGATACTCGAACCAAGAGATGGGCGTCTGCATCCATCAATAGTTTTTCCTAAGGCTGAACCAAAGTGAGCGCCTCAATGAAGATTTTTGGAGAACTTGGAGAGGCAAACGTCGTTGCTATTGGAATTTTTGATGGAGTGCACTTAGGCCATCAAGCAATCATTGCGACAGCAGTGAAGGCAAAAAAAAATAGAAAGTCGCCCAAATTAGTGGCACTAACTTTCGATCCACATCCAACTGCAATTTTGGCCCCAGAAAAAGAGCCGGCTCGATTAACAACGCTTGAAGATCGGGTCCAGCTTTTGCTTTCCGCCGGAGCAGATACCGTCGCTGTTATAAAATTTGATCGTGATTTTGCAAATTTAACACCAAGTGAATTCATTGCAGATATTTTGATCGCCAAATTAGCTGCTACCGAAGTAGTGGTTGGCGAGAATTTCACATTTGGAAATAAAGCTGCTGGTAGTGCAAAAGATTTAGCCTCAGTCTTATCAACTCACGTAGTACCACTTGTAGAAAGTGGTGGTGATGTAATTTCATCGACACGAATCCGTAATTTATTAATTGCTGGCGATGTTACTCAAGCACACCAATTACTAGGTCGAAGATTTACTTTGTCTGGTGAAGTTATTCACGGTGAAGCTCGAGGCAGAAAAATCGGCTATCCAACTGCTAATTTAAAAGCAGCGACAAATATCTGTATTCCAGCTGATGGTGTTTACGCCGGATGGCTGTCGATTCCCGGTAATCGTTGGCCAGCAGCAATCTCAATTGGAACGAACCCAACCTTCCCGGGCGAGCGCGGACGCCAAGTAGAGGCCTATGTTTTAGATCGCGACGATTTAGAGCTTTATGGCGAGATCGCAACTTATGAATTTGGATTGCGCCTGCGCGAAACTATTGCTTTCGACGGACTGGAACCGCTGCTAACTCAAATGGCCCAAGATTGCGATCAAGCCCGGAATTTCGCTGCTTTAGAGCGGTAATTTAGGCTCGAATTGGCTCGGTCAGGCGTGCGCTGGTAGCCTTCGGCGCTAGGACAGACCTTTAGCAATCTACTTGGTCTGGGCAAGCGAAAATCCAAGAGCAGTGTGTGAACTTT
>RGZI01000086.1 GCA_010031635.1 Actinomycetota bacterium | reverse complement strand
TTTAAGCGCATCAAATGAAATGAAAGTTGCATTTTTGCGACGTCGTAATTTAATTGTAAAAATGTTAAACGAGATTGATGGTTTTTCCTGCCCAACTCCACAAGGTGCTTTCTATGCGTACCCTGCCGTTCATGGAGTTCTTGGAAGAGAGATCCGCGGAAAGAAACCGCAGACAAGTAGCGAGTTAGCAAACTTAATTCTTGATGAAGTAGAAGTCGCTGCAGTACCTGGTGAAGCATTTGGGCCTTCAGGTTACTTACGATTCTCATACGCTTTAAGTGATGAAGATTTGATTGAAGGAATTACCCGTATTAAAAACTTAATTAATCAAGGGTAAGGCCGACTAAGCGCACCTCTGGGGTGAGCGTGATTCCGAAAGTATCTTTTACCGCTTTGCGGGCTTTTTTAGCCAACTCAACAATCTCTTGAGCTGATGCATTATCTGCATTGCAAAGTGCTAAAACATGCTTACTTGAAATGCCGGCTCCCCCGTGTCTATCGCCACGAGAGATCCCAGAGTTTTGTAATAACCATGCCGCTGAAACTTTAATTTTGTTATCTCCGACAATCCATCTTGGTGCTTCTTCAGGTAAATCTTTGGCAACCGAAGTACTCACAACTGGATTAGTAAAAAATGAACCAGCTGACCAAGTGTCAGGGTCGGCATCATCAAGCAACATCCCTTTGTTTTTTCTTAACTTCAAGACTGCTGCTCGACACTTTGCAACTTCAACTCGTGAACCAATCTCGACGCCTAACTCATTTGCTAATTCACGATACATAATCGGGGCTGACAATTCGCCCACTTTTAATTGAAAAGTTACATCTAAGATAACCCAGCGATTTGGCTCCTCTTTAAATAACGAGGTTCGATATCCAAAGCCACATTGGTTTGCCGTAAAAGTTACGATCTCTTCTCTGGAACGATCATAGGTACGCACACGTGCGATAAATTCGGCAACTTCGTGTCCATAAGCACCGACGTTTTGAATCGGAACCGCTCCAACTGTTCCAGGAATTCCACTCATCGATTCAAGACCACTAAAACCTTGCTCAACCGTCTGCTTAACAAAACTTTCCCAATTCTCTCCAGCGTTAACTGTGATTGTGCCGCCAGAGCATGCATCTTGATCAAGGGAAGAGCCAGTACTTTGAATAACTATTACAGTCCCGTCGAAACCCTGATCGCTAATAAGTAAATTTGAACCGGCACCCATAATAAGAATTGCTTCTTTGCTGGCATTCTCTACAGCAGCAATAATTTCGCTTTCATTGCTCGCAAAAACAAGTTTTTTTGCAGCACCGCCGACGCGAAAGGTACTTAATTTAGCTAGTTCCATTGTTTATACCTTAACCACAAAAGCACGGGTCATTCCAAGTACTTTTTGCTCATTTGAAATAACGGTTAAATCAACTCTGATCTTGCCATCGGTAATTTCCCCGATTTTGCCGCTGACTTCTAAGGAAGTTGTCGAAGTTGCCTCAACTACAACAGGTTTAGTGAAGCGAGCGAAGATTTCAACTACTTTGAATTCCTTATTGCACCAGGTATTTAACGCCTTCCCGGCGAGCGCCATGGTGAGCATTCCGTGCGCAATTACATTTGGGAGGCCAACATTTTTAGCAAATGCTTCATCTATGTGGATTGGATTTAAATCTCCGCTGGCTTTCGCGTAATTGCTCAGCATCGCACGATCTAATTGGAAAGTTTCCGTTGGCAACGCATCCCCAATTGCAATTCCAGTTAACGCACTCATTGTTGCCCTCTAAAAACCAATGTTGACCAGGTGGAAGTTACTAACTCAGCCCCGACAAAAAGATCAGATCTCAAAGTTAAAATCTCATTACCTGCCATTGATTTAACCGCTTCGATTTCGCTATCTGCGCGAACCTCTTCATCTATTTTTAAAAACCGGTGATGTATAAATCTTTGATCACCATGTACAACTCGGCTCCAATCCAGACCAAGTTCTGGAGCAATTCGTTCTGCTTCATTTAATGTATAGCGAATTGGAAAAGTTGGAAGTTGCGAAATTTGAGTAGCAGGGTTTTCACCAATTGATGTAGCGAAGGCAGTTAGATCTGATTGATTTACTCTTTGCGTCTGCGTTCCCAGAAATTTACGCCCGACTAGGTCGGGGGCGACCATGATTTAGCGGGTCTCCCGGTGAAGTGTGCTGGCTTTGCAACGTGGGCAGAACTTCTTCATCTCCATACGATCTGGATCGTTACGGCGATTTTTCTTGGTGATGTAATTGCGTTCTTTGCAATCCACACAGGCCATGGTGATCTTCGGACGGACATCCGCACTCTTACTTGCCATGGTCATGCTCCTATCTATGTAATCTTCACTTTCGCGAAGGTCTGAGCGTACCCGTTCTCGCCCTAAGGCGAGAAATCGAGTAGCGGAGGCCGGACTTGAACCGGCGACACAGCGATTATGAGCCGCTTGCTCTACCAGGCTGAGCTACCCCGCCGAGCCCCCCAACGGAATCGAACCGTTGACCTTTTCCTTACCATGGAAACGCTCTACCGTCTGAGCTAGGGGGGCACTACTTTTTTAAAGATCGAACAGGTAGAGGGTACACGCCTCTATTGCTCTACCAAAATGCTTGAGCGCGCTGCCTTAAAAAGCTGCGCCGATGTACTTCTTCTCGAGGAACTCATGGATTCCATCAAAGCCACCTTCGCGACCTAATCCACTTTGCTTGTATCCGCCAAATGGAGCTGCAGGGTCAGAAATCACTCCTCTATTAATAGCCACCATTCCAGATTCCATCGCTTCAGCGACTTTGAGTGCGCGACCCAAATCGGCTGAGTAGATGTAACTGATTAAGCCGTACTCAGTGTCATTTGCAAGTGCGATCGCTTGTTCATCAGATTCCACTGTAACTATTACAGCAACTGGTCCGAAGATTTCCTCTTTCAAAATTTCATTATCTGCTGCAACAGTTAGAACTGTTGGTGGATATTTGCAGCGGTGCAGGCAGCGCCGCCATTACGCAGTTTGGCAATCATCGCGCCACTTACTGCCTCGTCAATATCTGCATCATCCAAAACAATAAATGGTGCGTTTCCACCTAACTCCATTGAAGTGCGAATGACTCGATCTGCTGCTTGCTTTAGTAAAATTTTTCCGACTTGAGTAGATCCGGTGAATGAAAGATTTTTCAATCTTGGATCTTCAAGTAAGCGAGTTATTGCCGGACCGGCAGGAATTGGAGTGATCACATTTACAACGCCTGCAGGAACGCCTGCGCGATGCAAAATATCAACGATAGCCAAAGTAGTAAGTGGAGTTTCAGTTGCAGGTTTAACAATTACGGTGCAGCCAGCTGCAATTGCTGGACCGATTTTGCGAGTAGCCATTGCTGCTGGAAAATTCCATGGGGTAATTAACAATGAAACACCAATTGGCTGATTGGTAACAATAATCCGCTTATCTCCGCTCGGAGAAGTGCGGAAATCTCCCTCAATACGTACTGCTTCTTCAGAGAACCAACGGAAAAACTCAGCCGCATAAAGGACTTCGCCCTTTGCATCAGCAAAAACTTTGCCATTTTCGCGCGAAATTAATCTTGCCAAATCATCAGCTTCTGCAATCATGATTTCGAATGCGCGGCGCAACATCTCACCACGTTGACGTGAAGGAGTTTGCGCAAATGTTGGGAAGGCTGCTGCGGCAGCATTCATCGCGGCATCTACTTCTTTATCGCCAGCGATAGCAATCTCGGTAATCACCGAACCATCACTAGGATCATAAACTGGATGGCGGCCTGCTCCTTCAACCCATTTGCCATTGATATAAAGATCGGAGAAGATCATTTAGCGCCTCCATGTTTGCTGATATCTAGATCAAGCGGTTTATTTCTGACTACTTTATTGAATAACTTTCCAATTCCAGCAACATCTAGTTCGATTACATCGCCAGGATTCAAGACTTTGTCTTGTTCTGCGCCAGATCCATCGCCAACTGTTCCTGAACCAAAAACCTCACCAACTTGTAATTGTTCATTCCAAGATGCATAAGCGATCATCTGCTCAAATTTCCAATGCATGTCACTTGTATTTCCATCAGTCCACTGGACGCCGTTTATCCACGCCTTCATGGCAAGTGAGTAAGGATCTTTAATCTCATCAGCAGTCACTAAGACCGGACCTAAAACATGTGCGCCTACAAAATCTTTACCTTTAGCAGGTCCAAGCCCAACCGACATTTCTTGGGATTGAATTGCACGTGCCGAAAAATCATTGTAAATCGTGTATCCGTAGATGTAATCACGGGCATTCTCGACTTTGATGTCGATTCCAGATTTACCAATCACAATCGCAAATTCGAACTCTAAATCTAAAACTTCGGCGTACTCCGGAAATTCAATCTCTTGTTTGTGCGCGCCAATGCTAGCTGCGTTGCCCTTATAAAAAACTGGACGTTTGTACCACTCATCTGGAATTGGTCTATTTAATTTAGGAAAAACATTTAATAAATGTTTTTCGAAAGACATAAAATCCCGCAAAAGAGGCGGTGCGCTTATCGCCGGAAGATGAGCGATATCAGCGGCGTTGTATCTAATCTGCGCAAGATTTGGTGCTTTCTCCCAACCATTTTTCAAAACCGCAGCAACTGCTTTTTCCGCTAACTCTCGGGCTCTATCTCCACCTTGAATAAATCCTAAAGTTGAGGCTGGGCAGAGCGCATTAGTGATTCGCTCTGCACCAATCTCATCCAAACCTTCTGAAGCAAGTAAAGCTCTCGATGCTGCAGTTAAATCAATA
>RGZI01000085.1 GCA_010031635.1 Actinomycetota bacterium | reverse complement strand
CTACGCGATCCCCACATAAATGCATCAAATGCTAAAACCGCAAAACCGCGTTTCGCTAATTCATTTGCAGGTGCTTGATTTCCATAATGATCTCTTTTGACCCATTGCAAATGTTCTGGAAGTTCGGCCCCGCCTGCAACTAATTTTTCTTTTCCAAACTCTTTGACATCATCATGGCTGTGCAGAAATAGCGCGCCAGGAAGTGGTGTTGTTACTCCCTCTGGAGTTAAAAGATAAGCCTGCGTCCTTGGTCCCCATCCAACATTCCAACTAATCTCGGAAATGGTGACACCTTCGTGATTCCATTTTTTCCCACGGAGGATTTGAAAATCTGTCGGAAATTTTGGCAACTTTCCTAAATGTGAAAGCAGTTGAGCACTGTTTATCTGAGGTTCACTTGGAGGCGCAAAACCAAGGGCTGCTGGCAAGTCGCTAAATGCCCCTAAATCCATGCCACAACCTTACTGTCGATCAATATTCCAACCGCCCAAATCAAGTCGACTGCAACGGTAATAAACGCAGTGGTGATGAGAACAATCGCACTACTTCTTGTCGTTACCAAAGCCTCACGAACTGAAACTGGATTTACCATTCTGGCTGCAGTAACTATCAATATTCCTGCAAGTGCGCTGATTGGTATTTGACCCACAACAGGGGCAAAAAGCAGCACGCACAATAAAAGGAGCAGGGAGTGCACCATTGCTGAAAATCTTGTTCGTGCACCAGAACGCACATTTACTGCTGTTCGCGCGATTGCGCCAGTCGCTGGAATTCCACCCATCATTGATGCAGCTACAGTTGCTAAACCCTGGCCAAATAATTCCCGATCTGAATCATGTTTTTCACCTTCATGTAAATGGGTTTTCGCATGTTCCATTGCATCAGCTACGCGCGCTGAAAGAATTGATTCAATTGCTCCAAGGGCGGCAACCGCAAATGCGGCATAAATAATTGGTGACCAGCCTAACGTTGGAATCTCAGGAAGTTTCGGCATTGGCAATAAATGCGGTAACTCTCCAATTGTTTTTGCCTCTAATGGAGAAATCATTAAAACGATTGTGCAAACCACAACGGTGACAATGCTCGCTGGAATTGTTTTAGTAAAACGACCTGAAATCAACATCAAGGTAGTTGCAGTAATTAAAATAATTACTGGCCCACTTTTGAATCCATCAACAATTGCAATTTTCAATGTAGCCCACGCAACTCGGGCGGCATTACTGCCTTCTGGTTTTGCAATATCCAACGCGAGTGGAAGTTGTTGTAGTGCGATCACAATTCCAATTCCAACCGTGAATCCCTCAAGAACCGCCCACGGAACTGCTGCTAAATATCTTCCTAACTTAAATATCCCCAACAAAATTATTATTAATCCAGCGATCAGCCCAACAATTGGCATGATGCCTACTCCGTATTTGGCAACAATTGGCACAAGCACAACTGTCATCGCACCAGTTGGACCGCTAACTTGAAAACGAGATCCACCAAAAAGGGCGGCAATAAATCCAGCCACAATCGCCGTTACCAATCCCGAAGCTGCCCCAGTCCCAGTAGAGATTCCAAAAGCCAGCGCTAGCGGCAGGGCCACGACTCCAACGGCCACTCCGGCCAGCAGATCATGGCGCCAGCCCGTTCTGAAGCCCGGGAAGTCACGCTTTGAAGGAAAGATCCGATTCACGGGAAGGAAAAGGTTCACTTTGGCACCGTACTCCAAAAAATCTAGGTTTCAGGTTGCAGATGCAAATGATTTGCAATAACTTTTAAAGGTGAACGTAATCGTCAACCCGAAACCTTCGACAGCACTGCGTAACAGGCTCAATCCTGCTGAGTGGCGCCGGCTGTATGCGATGTTTGGTTTTATTGCTTTCTTGCATATCGCAGGGGCCCTTTTGATGTGGGCCGCCACAAACAATGCTTCATATCAACTATCGGATGGCGCATTGTTTGGCTGGGGAACTGCTGCACTCGCCTACACATTAGGAATGCGGCACGCTTTTGATGCTGATCACATCTCAGCTATTGATAACACCACTAGAAAATTAATGAGTGAAGGCCAACGTCCACTAGCGGTTGGATTTTTCTTCTCCCTTGGACATTCATCAGTTGTTTTCGCTTTAGCGATGTTGATTAATTTCGGAATCAAATCTCTTGGATCCCAATTAAAAGATGACAACTCATCTTTGCATCATTACACCGGCTTAATTGGCACCAGCATAAGTGGCGGATTTTTGCTTTTAATCGCACTATTAAACTTTATTGTTTTGCAATCCATCGTTCGCGTTTTCATCAACATGCGAAAAGGCATGTATAGCGAAGAAGAACTTGAAAAACATTTGAATGCCCGTGGCTTATTAATGCGCTTTTTTGGACCAATCGCTCGTCGTATCGATAAAAGTTGGAAGATGTACCCACTGGGAATTCTCTTTGGTCTTGGATTCGACACAGCAACAGAGGTTGGTTTGCTGGTTTTAGCTGGAACATCTGTAATTGCGGGGTTGCCATGGTGGGCAATTATTAGTTTGCCATTGTTCTTTGCCGGCGGAATGAGTCTGCTAGATACGATCGATGGATCTTTTATGAACTTTGCATACGGTTGGGCTTTTTCAAAACCAGTGCGGAAAGTTTATTACAACATAATTATTACTGGCCTGTCGGTCTCTGTTGCTTTTTTTGTTGGTGGGTTGGAGATAGCCCAAGTCTTCGCCGGGCAATTAAATTTGACTGGCGGTTTTTGGGATTATGCAAATAGCTTTAATTTGAACTCTGCTGGTTATTTTATAGTTGGATCATTTGTGGTTGTTTGGGGAGTTGCGCTTGCGCTCTGGCGTTTTGGAAAGATCGAACAACGTTGGCATGACAAATCACACGCAGCCCAAGTTGCTCGTGGTGAAGTTACAAACCATGCGGCAGCAGGACTAGTACCCGGACCAATCCGCGCACCATTTACAATTGATGAATAAATTAATCTATAAAGAAATCAAGTAAAAATTCAGTGGTTCCTGGAACTACTGAATACTTTTCTAAATCTGTAATTCCAACGGATGCTAAAACTTCATCATCAATGAAGAAATTTCCACTTTTTCCGGTTCCGGTCAAAATTAAATATGCTGAATCAGCGATAATCTCTGGCTTGCGACAAAAATCAGTATCTATTCCAGGGATCATGGCAAGTGCTGCGGTGTCGATGGCGGTACGTGGCCAAAGCCCATTAACGCTAATCCCATCACGTTTAAACTCTTCTGCTAGACCAAGTACACACATACTCATTCCATACTTTGCCATTGTGTAAGCAAGATGTGGCTTAAACCATTTTGCACTCATTGATAGCGGTGGGGACATGGTCAAGATATGTGGATTACGACCAGCCGCAGCAGACTCTTTCAAATGTGGAATAACTGCTTGTGAAGTTAAAAACGTAGCGCGCACATTTACTGAAAACATTAAATCAAATCTTTTTGCCGGAGTAGCAAGAGTTGGAGTTAAATTAATTGCGCTGGCATTGTTAATCAAAATATCTAATCCACCAAACTCAGCGGCTGCCTGTGCAACTGCACTTTCAATCTGTTTTTCATCACGCAGATCGCATTGAATCGGAAGTGCAACTCCTCCGGCCTCGCGAATTTCATCGGCAGCGGTGTAGATAGTTCCTGGCAAAGTTGCGTGAGGATCTGTTGTTTTAGCAGCGATTGCAACCATGGCGCCATCGGCAGCAGCACGCTTAGCAATTGCTAAGCCGATTCCGCGTGAACCACCAGTAATGAATATCTTTTTACCAGCTAAATCTTGCGCCATTTCTATTTTCCTTTTTTCGAAATAAAATTCATAAAAGCATCCTTTGCTTCATCACTTACTAAAGCTTCCTGAAACAACTTACCTTCTTCAACCATCGTTTGTGCTACCGCTTGGGAATGTGCTTTTTTGATCAATCTTTTGGCTTCACGGATTGCATTGCGTGGTTGATCGGCTAATTGTTTAGCAACTTCTCCACCTCGAACTGGACTCTCTTCATCTGTGACAACTTCATTGATTAACCCATACTCGCGACCTTTTTCAGCCGAAAAAACATCTCCGAGCAACAGTAGTTCGCTTGCGCGTTGGTGTCCCATAATTATTGGCAAGAGATAAGAAGATGCTGCTTCAGGTACTAAACCTAAATTAACAAATGGCATCGATAACTTTGTTCCATTTCCCGCGATCACGTAATCACAGTGCATCAGTAAAGTAGTTCCGATTCCTACTGCCCGTCCGGTTATTGAAGCTACTATCGGTTTTGGAAATTCACGGATTGCAATGAGAAACCGCCAGACAGGCGCATCGTCACCAGAGGGTGGATTATTAAGAAAATCATTTATGTCATTACCGGCGGTGAAATCATCACCTTCGCCGTAAATTAAAACTGCACCGACTTCATCATTATCTGCTGCTGCATTTAATTGATCTGCAAGTTCGGCATACATCTCACCTGTAATGGCGTTTCTTTTTTCAGGTCGATTAAAACCTAATGTTAAAACGCCATTATCAATCAGTACTGCAATCTCTTCCATAATTAACTACTAGCGCTCGATTTTTCCGGCAATGAACTCTTCTGTACGCACATGTGCGGTTTCATCTGAATATTGCTCAGGCGGAGATTTCATGAAGTAGCTTGAAGGTGAAAGTAATGGTCCGCCAATTCCGCGATCAAGAGCCAACTTCGCGCAGCGAAGTGCATCAATGATGACGCCTGCTGAGTTTGGTGAATCCCATACCTCTAACTTGTATTCAAGAGAAAGTGGAACATCGCCAAATGCGCGACCCTCAAGACGGACGTAAGCCCATTTGCGATCATCTAACCAGGCAACATAATCAGATGGCCCGATG
>RGZI01000084.1 GCA_010031635.1 Actinomycetota bacterium | reverse complement strand
CTTGCCAGCTGATGAGCGTGCCGCACTTGGTATCTACTCAGCAGCAGAGCGTGCACGTGCACTTGATTCTGGAACATACACAATCGAAACAGCAGAACCAGCTCAACCAGCGATGGATGAAGTTGAAATATCTCCGGCTAAAGCAAAAGTTGCTGATGTAAAGATTGAAAGCGCACCGGTTGTAGTGGCTACAGCTGCTCCAACAATTGGATCATCAACTGATCTCTTTGAAGCAATGACTGGTCGCAGTGCAGATGCTCCGATGTGTCTTACCTGCGGTGTGAAGATGCGTGCTGCAGGTGCATGTTATGTCTGTGAAGGTTGCGGATCAACATCAGGTTGCAGCTAAGTCAAGCATGCGGGCAAATTTAAGGATTTGCCTTGCTCTTGCTTTGCTATTTTTTCCAAACTTTGTAGTTGATGCAGCGAAAGCTGAAACTTATCAAGGGCTACTTAGTTTTAAATTTATAACCCCATCAGGAGTTTATTCTTGGAATAAATGTCCTGATGGATACACCGCTGATATCACCATTCCCGTAGGTGTCGACAGAAGTGCACTCGTGGCGACATTTGAATTAGCACCTGGTGCTACCGCTTCTCTAAATGGTCTGCCGCAAATTAGCGGAGTTACTGCAAATAACGTACCTGAATCAATTCTTTACCAAGCAGGGGATCAAGCAAATAGCGCTTTTTATAAAATTTTTATAAATAGAAGTACAGGCTGTCCAAACGCAGTAGCACCTAATGCACCGCCAACTACTACTCCGGCAACAACTCCAGCTCCAGCCACGATCACACCTAACGAAATTGCAATTGCTTCTGCAAAAAAGAAAGCCGCAATTGGTGGCGATCCAGATGTCACATGCTGGCCGTCGCAATATGCAAAAGGTAAGACTTGGATCTTTGAATATCGAAAGATTTTGAGATCAACTTCTAGCACCGGAAAAGAAATTGAAAGTTGGGGCCCTTCACAGCTCAATGAAATAACACAATGGATTTTTTACCATCGCCCAGAATCTGGGGGAGCATGGAAGAAGATAGTACTTCCTGGTAAATCTAAGTACATTAAATTATCTGGGCCAGGTAATGGTGTGGAATTTGGCGTAGTTGGTTATGTTGGAAGTGAAAAGGTTTGTAATATCGGCTATCCCAGAACTCTCGGATCGTTTCACAGCTATGGCACTGGTAAATACGATGATGCCGCTTACAAAGCAGATAATGCAAAATCAGAAGCAGATGCTTTGGCGGATAGAGCTTGGATGGACGAGCGTTCCAAAATAACCTGTGATCCAAATGGCAAATGCCCGCTTGGAAGTACTGGGCCAGGTGGTGGAATAATTTTTTACGATGCGGGTAGCAAAAAATCATGGGGAAGATATTTAGAAGCCGCGCCGTTAAACCAAGAATGGGCTAATGCAATTAGTGAAAATCCAGATCCATGGTGCATTGCAGTGGAAGTAATAAATGGAAAAAAATCTATGGGCACCGAAAAAATCATGAGCTTAAAAGGAAAATTCGAAAAAGGGATTGGCTATGGTGCGGCTAATACAAAGTTACTAGTTAAAAATTGTGTTGGCGGCGGCGCAGGTGCCACGGCAAATGCCTACGAGGGTGGCGGAAAAAGTGATTGGTTTCTACCTTCCAAAGATGAATTAAATGAATTAATGAAATTTGCTTTTAATGAAAAAAAATTAGGCGTTAAGCAATATGCAAACTATGGTAATAATTACTATTTGAAAAAATACTTGCGTGGTGATTTGAAAATAGGAACCTGGAATGAAATCACTTACTGGTCTTCAACTATTTTTGACGTTGCTATTGATAGCAAGAATGGAAACTGCCCACAATGCGCATGGGCTGCGGGCACAACCGAAGGTTTACCTACCCCTGGTTATCTTTCTCAAAACTGGTCAGTGAGACCAGTTCGCTACGTTTGATAATTTTTAGCCAGGAAGATTGGCTCGCAACTTTTCCCAGTTGCGGGCAAATGATGGATGTAAATTCATTTGCGCAACATCTTCACGGTTAATCCACTGCAACTCTTGCGATTCATCATTTGCGGCAAACGGGTGACAATTATCTAGCGCGTGCGCAATTACAGTGTCGTAAAACCAATCACCGTGCGCTTCACGTTCAATCCGAATAACTGAAATCTCGTCAGCAGAAATTCCTACCTCTTCATTCGCTTCGCGCAATGCGCCTTCAAGTGAACTCTCATGTGAATCGCAGGCACCACCTGGGATTCCCCAAGTTCCCCCGTTTTGGACCCACTCTGCGCGATGTTGCATTAACACTTGGTTACCACGGAGTAAAAGAATTCCGGCAGCGCCATGCTTGCCCCAATGGCGCACACCACAGATGCATTCCACCCAACCGTCACCATCTCGAAAAGCCACAGGCCATTGTTACCACAAGAAGAGTTTTTGCACCGAACGAAGGGGTAGCAGCGCCAAAATTTCATCATTCTTTTACTCTCTGCTCGCATGAAGGCGTTAACTTTGCTGGCACTTAGTGGAATATTTTTTTTAAGTGGGTGTGCTGAAAGTACAAATATCGAAGGCGCCAAATTAGCGACCCAAGGTGCAAAACAGTTAGATCAATTATATGTCGGCGATGCGAGTTATGAGCTTTCACAACAGCTACCAGCCGAGGCCATAACTCTGGTTGTGGAGTATGTCGATGCGCTCAATTTCGCTTTAGATACCGGGGATCTGCACAGATTTCAGAAAAGTGCCAAAGATTCATGCACTTGCCTGAAGCCGGCTAAGGGGATTGAAGAACTTTATCGAGACGCGGTTGTAGTCGGAGGGCGATACGAAATAACGCAACTAAAACCTATATCAATCAGCGAAGATCGGATCACCCTCCAACTATTTTTAGAACGATCTACTGCTTTGCAATTAAATTTAAAAAGTGGAGTTGCGTTAAAGATTCCAGGCGTTGCAAGCAAAGCAACTTTGGAAATTGATCAAAGTGCGAATAAGTGGCAGATTGCTTCGAGCTCGCTGTGAGAGTTTTTTCTACTCTGATTATTTCTGTACTAATTTTTACCTTGCCGGGTAATGCTTTTTCCTTGGCAGCAGATTGCAGTAAAGCGTGCATTGATTTAACGGTAGAAGATGGGGAATTAGTAATTACTGGAAAACGAACCACACCAAACCCTAAGTACACCCCAAGACCAGCACCTAAACCGAGATCAACAACTAGACCAACTGTTGAACCAGCTAACAGACCAACTTTTAGAAGTAAGCGAAAACCTCGAATTGCATCTGTACCCAAAAAGGCAGCAGGCAAATCATTAAATGATCAGATTAGACAAATACTTCCAACGGCAAGTATTTATCTGCAACCACAAAGTGGAGCTCTAATTCACGAGCCGATGATATTTTGGACAGATTCGCCGCACAATTTTAAAAAGAGTTTGTACCTCTTGGATGTGAAGATCGATCTGGATCTAAAGGTTAACTTTTCCTGGATTTGGGGTGATGGAAGCAACTTTGCGACATCTTTGATTGGCGCCCCATTTCCTTCATTTGAGATTACCCATATCTATTCGCAATCAGGGTTAAACAAAGTTTCACTAAGTAGTAATTGGAGCGGCAGGTATCGTCTAGATGGGGGAGTGTGGCAACAAATACCTGGGGTAATAACAACAACGAGATCAACTCAAATCCAGATCAGCCAGGCACGAACAGTTTTCACCGGTTGATTTTCTCCACAGATTAATTTCTTTTCCTTAATGGAGAATCGAATCGCCACCAAAGTTGGCGCATGAAAAACCCTCGATTAATTAGCTCTCCTTCTGATTTACTCATCGCAATTCCATTTCTATTGGGTTTTACCCCATCCAATTCAATAGTTGTAGTTTCAATTAAGGACCAAATAGTAGAAATGACGATGCGTTCTGATTTTCCACCAGAAATAAAGTATTCAGAAGTTGCCGATGAATTATTGGGACAATTAGGCGTACATAAAGCGCAAGAGATCCTGTTAGTTGCTTACTTGCCACCAGAGTTAGAGTTTGATGCGCACTTCTTAAAGGAATTATTTATTGATCTAAATAAATCGATCCCAGTTCGCGATTTTGTAGCTGTTTCTGGCGATCGCTGGCGTTCATTAAGTTGCGTTGATGATCAATGTTGTCCGATCCAAGGGCGTGCACTTCCGGAAATCTCTACATCCTTACTTGCAGTTGAAGAGGTTGCTGCTGGAAATCCGATGCCACTTCAAAGCGAGGAGGAGTTAATTGCATCGATTGCCTTTACGCCATCGACTTGGGATGAAGGCTTTACTGAAGCGATCGATCAACATTGGAGTTATCTGCAAAGCCTCGGCCAAAAAGAATCTTCCAAAGCTGGAGTTGCATCATTATTGAAATTAATAAGTGAGTTCTCGTCAAAGGGCTATGTGCCAGATAGGCAAGCGGTAGTTGAAGTATTTGCAGCATTAGCTGATATTCAAGTTAGAGATTTTGCAATTGGTGCACATGGCCAGGAGCTACTACTAACTCATTGGAGTATGTGGAGATGGTTATTGCGAATGGCGCCAGAGGCAAATGTCGCACCTGTTTCTAGCATCTTCGCAATCCTGTCTTATGAGCGTGGTGATGGCGCACTTGCACATCGTGCATTAGACCGGGCCCTTGCAAATGATTCGCAATATTCATTGGCACTGCTGTTGCGGCGGACTTTTAGCGCTGGTTGGCCTCCAGAGGCCTTTAGCAAGATGCGTGCAGAGTTACACCCAAAGATCAGGGATGAGATTCTGGGGGCGGCCTAATTCGGCCCTCCGCAAAAGTGGACATTTCTCAAAATCTTCTCTATCTTTTGCCGTAGGTCATGAGTTCCAGTTTTTAGCCCCGGCTTACTGGACGGCAACCCTCCACCGCGGTGGGGTGCTCCGGGTGAAGACC
>RGZI01000083.1 GCA_010031635.1 Actinomycetota bacterium | reverse complement strand
TTCCTTTTATCAACTGAACACTTTTCTCGCACTCTTCGATAGAAATCCCATGTGTCACCAAATCTGCAGTTTGGTATGCATAAAAGTAAATTTCAGTTGAGATAAGTGGTCGAAGCCAGGCCACAGATCGGCGACAAAAATTGCATTCGCCATCAACTAAAACAACAGTCTTTCCGTTAAATGGAATTAAATTGCTCATTGTGAACGGTTTCCAACTTTCAGGATCTCACCGTTACGTAAATACCAAACGACTCCATCTTGAGCGCGAATAGTTGTGATGCGCAGCCCAACATTTTCGACAATTCCTTTAACTTCAAGTAATTCAACTTCATCACCAACGCCATATTGATCTTCTAATAGCATCGAAAGTCCAGCAAGTAAGTCGCGGACAAATGTCTGAGCACCAAGTCCTAATGCGACACCAACTACACCAGCAGAGGTAAGAAGTGGGCCAAGATTAATTCCTAACTCATCAAGAATTGTGGCTAACGCAATAAGTGCGGCGGTGCCACTAAGGACACTGCGAAGTAATGCACCGATTGTTCGGGCACGCTCGCCAACTCGATTAGCTTTACCTTTATCTGACCGTGAAATCAATCGGTCCATGGCTTTAGTAATTGCGCGGGCGCCGATGTATCTAATCAACAAAGCAATGGCGATGATGGTGGTGATCCGAAGTGGGGCACCATTAAACCAATCTGAAAACGAGTTAATAAAATCACTCATTATTTAGCGCCTCCATTTGGGGACATTCCACTCCATTTTGCATGAAATGCCAAGGTATCTGCCGTTAAATCAATAGAGCGCGTTAGTGATCTTGCTCCATGTCCAACATCAAACTCTGCTCGGATTAAAATAGGTGGTTCACCCACTGTTGCATGTTGTAACGCAGCGCACATCTTCCGGGCATGAAGTGGGTCAACGCGAGTATCACTATCAAATACGGTAAATAAGGTTGCTGGATAATTAACGCCTTCGCGCACTTGATGATAAGGAGAGTAAGAAATCAACCACTCAAACTCTTCTTCAATTTCAGCACTTCCATATTCATCTGACCAGGTCGCACCTAAACCGTGTTTTTCGTAACGGACCATATCTAGCAAAGGCGCGGAACAAACTACCGCGCTATAAAGATCGGGTTCTTGAGTTAGTGCCGCGCCAACTAACAAACCACCATTTGATCCACCTTCAATAGAAAGTTGCGCCGAGGTACTCCATCCCTGCTCGATTAAAGTTCTCGCAGCGGAATGAAAATCATCAAAAACATTTTGTTTCTCACCACGCATGCCATCACGGTGCCAATCTTCACCCTCTTCATCACCACCGCGAATATTTGCAACTACCCAAACTCCACCAGCTTCAACCCAAGCAAGTGCACTTGCTGAATATCCAGGGGATAAGCCAACTCCAAACCCGCCGTAGCCGTAAAGCACAGTAGGACGAGGCTGATCTGGTTTTTCAGTTGGGGAAAGTACAAACATTCGCACAAGAGTTTCATCTAAAGATTTATAAGTAATTTGTTTTGAAAAAACTTTTGGAACAGCAACACTTCCTGGCGGATCTGCATATTTACTTAGTTTTAAAGTGCGAGCATCAAAGTGATAAACAGTTGGGGGAGTTACATGGTCGGTGTAACCAATCCAGGCCTCATGACCACCTTCTGGTCGCTCACTTAAACCTGTCAAAGTTCCAGATCCCGGCAATGGAATTGTGCTTTGTCGTTCTCCAGTTTCAAGTGAGTGAATACTTATCTCACTAACGCCATGTCTTTCCCAAGAAACCAAAAGCATTGCACCTGGAAGTTGATCGCCATCTAATATTGCCCACCCACCCATTACCGCTTCTTGGTCTTCAGCAACTAACTCACGCCATTGTGCACTCTCACCCATTGAAAGCAAGGTACTTGGAGAGGAAATACAGATCCGGCCACGTGGTGCATCAAAATCTGTTCCGATTAAAATTCTTCCATCACGCAATGCCTGGACATCAGTTTGTGAATCACTTTCTGCACTTTGAATTAAAATTAAATCTGGATTTTCGATTGAACTACTTTGTAGATCTGCAAGCCAGAGATCGTTGCGAGGTTCAGTTCCCGCACTTGCAGATATACTAAGCCAACGTCCATCCATTGAAACAGTAACTCCGTAATAACTAGTGATCTCTTCTTCGGCTCCCCAAATTTCAATATCATTTTCTGCAGGTGTACCAACTTTGTGCAAATACACCCGTCGATGAAACTGCTCTTCTTCCGCTGGAATTAAATCTGGAGCAAGGCGCCGAACATAATAAAATGCATTTTCACCGGGTAGCCAAGCAATAGGTGAGTAGCGACCGCGATCAATTGGCCCATCAATTATTTTCTTACTTTCGATATCTAGAACGTAAATTGAACTTTCTTCAGTTCCTCCAGCTGATAATTGATAAGCCAGTAAATTTCCTTCTTTAGAAGGTTGGAATGCATCTAATGTCGTTTTCCCAGTTGGATCAATTGCAATCGGATCAAGTAAATCTACTTCTGGTGAATCTGGAGTTTTGCGACTGTAAAGAATTCCCAACTCTTCGCCAGCTTTGCGGCACATGTAAAAAGATCTTGCTCCGCGCCAAGCCGGCGTAGATATGTATCCGGCACCAAGCAATGTCGTTAATCGCTGGGCCCAATGATCACGCCCACTTAATTGCTTAATCTGGTCTTGCCACAGTTCCTCTTGAGCCGCGGACCACTTCTTAGTGGCTGAAGATTGGCCATCTTCGAGCCAGCGATATGGATCTGCGACCATCTGACCGAAGTAATCATCACTGCAAGGCTCACGATCTGCAGGCGGATATTTCAGGCTCATGCGCCTAAGCCTAGGCTCGCAGCACCAAAAGTTCATCAACTGACCCTTTTTTCTGGTGTGCCTTACTAGCCAACTTCCATAGAAACTAGCAAGATTTCATCTATCTGTTTATCAGATCGGCAAAATGTGCCGAGGAGGGAGTGGTGATGTCTAACGCTCTTGTCCTAAATGCCACTTATGAGCCTCTCTGCGTCGTTAGTGAACGTCGCGCCCTTATCTTGGTTATGAATCAGCGTGCAGGTGTAGTTGAAACTTCCGGATCTTTTATTCACCATCCAGCCGGAGATATTTCACTCCCAACTGTTATTAAATTAAATCGATTTGTCAGAGTTCCATATCGCAATACGGTGCCACTTACTCGCCGTGCAATTTTTGCCCGCGATGGTGGCAAATGTGTCTATTGCCAAGCGCCAGCAACAAGCATTGATCATGTGATGCCAAGATCTCGCGGCGGCGCTCATGCTTGGGACAATGTTGTATCTGCTTGCCATCGTTGTAACCATTCCAAAGCTGACAGAACGTTGAAAGATTTAGGTTGGCGTTTACGAAATATTCCTAAAGAACCTTCAGGGGCAGCGTGGCGAATATTGGGTACCGGTCGTGCGGACCCACGCTGGGTGCCATACCTACAGCCATTTGGCGTGGGAAGTGTTGTCGCTTAGCAAACAAATTTAACTAGTAGGATTACTGCATTATGAATTCACAAATACTAAATCTGGCAATTAATCAAGAAGATGGCAGCATGCCCGGTCCAGGCCTTAGCGCATTAGAAACCTTCACTTATTTTTTCTTAGCCCCCGCCGGATTGTTTATTGTCATCTCCTTAATTGTGTATTTAGCAGTAAGACCAAAAAATGCGCGTGGTAGCGCTGGTCGTGCAATTACAAAAATTAATTAATTACGCCTTAGCGTCAACGCCTTGCGCTTTGAGTGCTCGCGCCATTGAATCTCGGTTCTCGGATACCAATCTTCGTAAAGCTGCTGGAGCATCTTTTCCGACACCAGATAGCCAGCTCTCAGCTTTAGCAAGATTTGTATCGCTTACTAAATAGTTAGGAAATAATCCGGCGACAATGTTGGATGCAATTTCATAAGATTTCTTTTCCCAAGTTTCAACTAAGCAATCAAAATACTTGTCGACGTAAGGAAGAAATAATTCACGTTGGCTTGGACGTTGCATGCCGCCAATAGTCGCCAATTGAATGTGATTTGAAAGCTCAGAGTTAAATGCATCTTCCCAAGCTTTAGCTTTTACATCTGCTGTAGGAAGAGCTGCCCGACAGAAAGCAGCAGATTTAAGACCACTAGCAGTGTTATCTGCGGCGACCTCTTTAGCGATTTCAGCTTCAGTTAACTTGCCACGTTCTGCGAGTGCGCCAAGAAAATGCCAACGCAGATCTGCATCGACAACTAAACCAGCGACATCTCCATCAAGAATTTGTCGGATCCGTGCATTTTGTCGATCTGAAAATGCTGCGGTGACAAATGAACGCGCATATTGCAGTTGCATATCTGAACCTGGGGCGCTGTTTTCTAGCAAGATTTCTAAGCCATTTGCCATCTGTTCACGTACTTTGTCGCGATTTTCGGCACAGGCAAATAATTCGACAGCCGTGCCCATTTGAATCAAAGTCATGGAGATAACAGAGACATCTTTTTCGGTTGCAAGACCAGAAATTGCCATCGGAACATATTGACTTGCCGAAAGTTCTCCATCGCGCAACATGTCCCATGAAGCAGACCAGCAAAGTGCACGAGTAAGTGGATCTTCAATACCGGCGAGGTTCTTGGTCAAAGTTGCAATTGAACGCTCATCAAAGCGAATTTTCGCATAACTTAAATCGCGATCATTTAGCAAAATTAAATCAGCTTCTTTTTCACCAATTAATTGATCAATTGAAGTGAGAGCACCTGCGACATCAAGTTCGACAGATTTACGAAGTGTTAAATTGTCGCTCTTTAAATCATAAAGTCCAACAGCCATGCGATGTGGGCGAAGTTCAGTAGAACCTTTTGGAACAAGTGGTGCTTCCTGTGCAACAGAAATCTTGGAGTACTTTCCATCTTTAACTTCGATTG
>RGZI01000082.1 GCA_010031635.1 Actinomycetota bacterium | reverse complement strand
AATAAATGAGTATGCGATAGTTGCTACAGATGCGATTGTTTGTTTAATCAATAATGATGGGTCACCACTTACAAATAATCCATCTCCGCCGGCAGCATTTACTGCTTTGGTTCCGATTAAACCGATGGAAATCATTCCGACAAATCCACCGACTCCGTGAATACCAACAACATCAAGTGAGTCGTCATATCCCCATTTGTATTTACGGGAAACGGCCCACGCTGAAGCGACTCCACCAACTAATCCAATGGCAAGAGCGCCCAGGGGAGTGACGTACCCACAGGACGGAGTGATTGCAACCGCACCAGCAATTGCACCAGATGCAACGCCAAGTGTTGTTGGTTTTCCGTCGCGAATCTTTTCAAATGCAATCCATGACATTGCAGCAGCAGCTAACCAGCCAAACCAAAGTAATCCAGCACCGAGAAGTACAAATGGAATGTTATGTGGACGCATTGGATCACGACGGTATCCATCACGTTTTCCAAGCACAATTGCTAATGCAAGTGCAGCAGCACCCGAATTCATTTCAACAACAGTTCCGCCAGCGAAATCAAGTGAGCCAAGACGATCAATCATCCAACCGCCATTGCCACCTTGTGATGCAAATCCCCAGTGAGCAATTGGCGCATAAACTAAAGTTATCCATACTGCAACAAAAATTACCCATGCTGTAAATCTGGTGCGATCTGCAATTGCACCAGATAAAAGTGCAACAGTGATTATTGCAAAAGTTAATTGGAACATTACGAAAGCAAGTGTTGGAATCTGATGTCCCTCTCCACCAACTACTTGATCAATAGTTCCTTGCAATCCTAAATTCGAAAGATCTCCAATTAATCCATTGCCAGCATCTGGACCAAAGGCGAGCGAGTACGCGTAGAGCACCCAAATAATTGTGGTAACTCCCATGGCGGCAAATGACATCATCATCATATTGAGAGTGCTTTTTGCGCGAACCATTCCACCGTAAAAAATTGCTAAGCCTGGTGTCATCAAGAGCACTAGGGCTCCACTCATTAAGACCCAAGCGGTATCTGCTCCGTTAATCTCCATTTGGGTACTTTGATGGGCAAATGTTTCAGTGATGTAAAAAAGCGGCCTTGGCGCGCAGGGATCTTTCAAACAATTCAAAAGAATTTAGTGGGGTGAGCGACGGGGCTCGAACCCGCGACATCTCGGACCACAACCGAGTGCTCTACCAGCTGAGCTACGCCCACCATGTGCGTCCAATACTACCGGCAACTACCGTTCACAAAAGGCAAAGAGTTATGGAGCGGTCAGCCCTTCGGCGATTAAGCGGAGAGCTTCACTCTCGGGTCCTGGCGCAGCTGTGAAAATCGCAGCTTGGTAGTAACGCAGTTCGATAAGTGAATCTTGGATATCGCCAAGTGCTCGGTGGTTTCCGATCTTTTTTGGCGCATTGAAATAGACCCGTGGGTACCAGCGTCTGGCTAACTCTTTAATAGATGAGACATCCACGCTTCGGTAATGCAAGTACTCGCTGACTTTGGGGAGGTCGCGAGCAATAAAGTTGCGATCCACCCAGATGCTATTTCCACAGATAGGAGATTTTCCAACTTCTACTCCACAACTTTTTAGGTAATCCAAAACTTTTGTTTCAGCGTCGTCCAAAGTGGTGCCTGATTCAAGCAGCGGCAACAGCCCCGAATTAATATGCATATCGCGGACAAATTCACCCATTTGGTTTAGCGCCTCAACTGGCGGTTTGATGACGATTTCAAGACCTGGCCCTGTTGGGTTTAACTCACTATCCGTGACAATCACCGCAATCTCAACGAGCGCATCCTCGACCAATGAAAGGCCGGTCATCTCACAATCAATCCAGACCAGGTTGGGATTCTCGCTCACGGGGCCAATCTAGAGGGTGCTCGCACAAAATCACCAAAACTGGGGAACTCAAAAGTTCGCCCGTCGTTCACCTGGATGTAACCAAAGTTCCATTCAAGGTGGCCGGCTCTTGACCAGAATTGGCAGGTGCCTGATATCTCTGCCTTGCCAGAAACCCTGCCGGAACGCAGAGAGTTGACCACCGTTCCGCGCTTTTCAGACAAAGTTTTTCGCGGAGTTGTAACAGCTGGAGGGTTTGTATCACTCATTGTTTTGGGATTAATTGCATTATTTTTAGCAACGAGAAGTTTTGATGTTTTTAGAATGTTCAAGTTGGGTTTTGTTACAGGTTTCAATTGGGATTCGGGCGATCCAGATAATGGAATTACCCCAATTCTAGGTATTGGTGCGATGCTAATTGGAACTCTTGTAGTTTCATTTGTCGGATTAGTTTTTGCACTTCCAATAGCAGTCGGAACTGCTTTGTATTTAACTTATTACGCTCCTTATTGGCTGAAGAAACCAATGACAATTTTAGTTGATTTAATGGCTGCGATCCCATCTGTTATCTATGGCCTTTGGGGATTCTTTATTCTTATGCCGCATGCGATCTACTGGGCAAAGTTAATCCATAAGTATTTAGGTTGGTTTCCAACTTTCTCAGTTCCGCTTCCAATTTTTGAGCGCTCGCCGTTTATTGCTGGTCTAGTCCTTTCAGTAATGATTATTCCGATCATCACTGCAATTTCGCGCGAAGTATTTTCACAAGTACCCCTTGATCGAATTCAAGCTGCATATGCACTTGGTGCCACAAGGTGGTCGATGATCAGATCGGTAGTGTTGCCATTTGGATCAAGTGGGATCGCCGGCGGTGCAATGTTGGGCTTAGGCCGAGCAATGGGCGAGACTGTCGCAGTTTATTTAGTGTTAAATCTTTACTTCCTTCCGAATTTCCATGTTCTCTTTTCCGCTGGCGGATCGGTTGCATCGATGATTGTTACCAAATTTGGTGAAGCTGGTTCCCTCGAATTAAAGGGTTTAATGGCTGCTGGATTAGTGCTTTTTATTGTTACCTTAATCGTGAATTATCTTTCTAATCTAATTGTGCGACGTGCTTCACGGAGTGGAAGATAACCATGACAACCCAGTTGCAAAATGATTTTTCAACGATGAAGCCAAACCGTCCTTGGCGGCCAACACCGCGAAAGATGGTTGAAGATTTCTTGGTAATTGCTATCGCAGCAGTTTTATCTCCCATAATCGTTCAGTTCACCGGCCTTGCAGGCGTATCTGGAAACGTATTAACTTTTTTCGTTCTTTCACTTGTTGGTTCAATCGGAATTTCTTACTCCCGCCAAGGACGTAAAGCGGTAGGAAATGCAATTGCAACTTCGCTTATTTACTCATCATTTGCATTAGTAATGTTGCCACTGGCGAGCATTCTATTCACGGTGATAAGTCGTGGCTACGAATCACTTCGCATTAACACTTTTACTCAAGATATGTCATTAACTCAACCAGAAGCCGCCTTTGATCAAGGTGGTGCATTGCATGCGATCCTGGGAACTTTAATTTTAGTTGCAATAGCAAGTGCTATTAGCGTTCCACTCGGAATTCTCACTGGACTGTATCTAACTGAGGTTAAAGGGCGCGCTGAAAACTTGATCCGCTTTCTCGTGCAAGCGATGAGTGGAGTGCCTTCAATTGTTGCCGGGTTATTTATTTACTCTGTAATAATTATTGGAAGTGGTGGTCATTATTCTGGATTTGCAGGAGCGCTGGCTTTATCAATTTTGATGTTACCAACAGTTGCGCGTACTGCCGAAGAAGTTCTGAAGTTGATTCCAAATGATTTGCGCGAGGCAGGAGTTGCACTAGGAGCTACGCAATGGCGAACTGTTGTCATGGTTGTAGTACCTGCAGCACGAAGTGGAATTATTACCGCAATCATTTTAGGCGTAGCTCGAGTTGCTGGCGAAACTGCGCCGTTGTTATTGACAATTCTTGGAAATAACACAACCCATTTTAATCCATTTGATGCCCCAATGTCGGCGCTTCCGCTCTACACATTTAATTTGTTTCGTACTGGATTAAATACAGCAATCTCACGCGCTTGGACTGGGGCGCTTGTTTTGATGTTTATTGTTTTAGTCTTGTTTATATTTGCCCGTTTAGGTTCAGGAAAGAAAAAGTAATGGATATCTTAAAACAACAGAAAGCCGAACAAGCACGGACTACATCGGAGGAGAAAGTGAGCAAACCAGAAATTTCATCACTCGCATCAGTTGCGGCTGATCGCAGTGAGAGCAAAGGTGATTTTGTGCCTCGTCGTCCTGGTGCGGGCTTAGAGGCAAAAGGCGTCCATGCCTGGTTCGGAAAGCACCATGCCCTGGCAAATGTTTCATTGAATTTTCCCTCAGGAACTGTAACCGCGTTGATTGGTCCTTCAGGATGTGGCAAATCAACTTTTTTGCGTACTTTAAATCGGATGCATGAGTTCATTCCTGGTGCTGGTATGGCCGGAGAAGTTTTGTTGGATGGAACAGATATCTACAAATCTGGAACAGATGTGACAAAGATTAGGTTGAAAGTTGGAATGGTTTTTCAAAAGCCCAATCCATTCCCTTCAATGACGATTGGTGAGAATGTTTTATCCGGAATTAAATTAGCTCAACTCAAAGTCTCGAATAAGGACGATTTATTAGAAGAGTGTTTACAACGTGCCGGACTTTGGAATGAAGTTAAGGATCGCTTAAGCGCACATGGTGGTTCGTTATCTGGTGGACAACAGCAGAGACTTTGTATTGCCCGAGCACTTGCTGTTAAGCCTGAAGTTCTTCTAATGGACGAACCATGTTCGGCCCTTGATCCGGGTTCAACCTTGAGGATTGAAGAGACTATTCGTCAATTAACTGAATCAGTAATTGTTGTGATCGTTACTCACAATATGCAGCAAGCTGCTCGCGTATCTGATTTCACCGGATTCTTCTTAAGTGATGGCGGACCTGGTCAATTAGTCGAAGTTGCATCCACAAAAGAGATCTTCTCGCGTCCAAAAGATGAACGAACTGAGGCCTACGTCACTGGACGATTTGGCTAAAAAGTATTTACCGATTGTTCACCTGAAAGCAAGGTGACGTTTC
>RGZI01000081.1 GCA_010031635.1 Actinomycetota bacterium | reverse complement strand
TTTAATTCTTATTCTTTTTGAACTGCTTCGATCATTGCTTGGATATAACCATTTGCAAAGGCACGACCACGATGTCCCCATGGAGTATCTCCATGAGTGTGTGGAACGTGATCATCAATGAAAAAACCATCAAAGTTGTGCTTGTGGTAAATCTTCATCGCCTTATACATATCAACGTATCCGGTGTTTACAAACTCTTCATAGAAGACTGGAACTTTGCCAGAAACGTTGCGGAAGTGGACATAAAGAATCTTCTTGCGAGAAACGAAATATTCAATCATTTCGTAAATGTCATCTTTCATCTCTGAGAAGGTTCCTTGGCAGAATTCAATTGCATTGCTATCACTTGGATAGATCTCAACCAAGCGCTTGTAAGCCGCAAATGAACGAAGTAACTGAGGAATTCCACCAAGTGTTTCAACTGGCGGATCGCAAGGATGGATTCCGAGACGGATTCCCTCTTCCTCGGCAATTGGAGTAATGATCTTGATCCAATACTCAAGATTTGCCCACATCTCCTCTTCGTTGTATTCGCGATCATGTGTCAGTGGATACTTCTTGGCAATATTGTCATCAAAAGCTGTAGCAAGTGCTCCACCGCGAATCAACTTCGGCGGAGTGCGCCATACGTGCGAGGGCATCCAGTGATAACCAAAAATTGGCACACCAGCTCTTGCAAGATTTCGAATTGTAAAAATCATATTTTCAATTTGTTCGTCGCGGGCAGGGCCATTTAGCATGATGTGGTCATAAAAGCCGGTGGGGACATTTTCAATAGCAGATAGTTTGAGACCAAATTGTTCTACGCGAAGTCGAAGATGAACCAAATCTTGTAATTGCCATCGACCACCATCGCCTGGAATCGCCGGTGTATTAAGAAGGATATCTTTTGCGCCAAATTGCTGGGCGAAAAGTAAATACTCTTCACTGGCTTCCTGAAATTGTCCGAATCCTGGTCTCAAGAGATTCTCATTCCTACTTTGATTCTAATTTTGATCAATATAACAATGATTCATTATACACAAGCAATAACTTAAATTGGCTTGTTAACAATAAAACGAAATATTTTTATTGCCGTGTCGTTTCCATTAAATCATAATGGCGGCCTCGTCGGTTCGAGCCCGACCCACCCCACCAGATTGAATCAAGATTGATCTCCAACTTGAACAATTAGGTTATCTTTGACAGATGTCTTTGGCTTTGATCTCATCGCTAGCGCTAATCGGATTTATGACTGGATTTTCTAAGACCTCTATTGGTGGTATTGGATTAGTAAACGCAGCACTTTTAGCAACTATCCTGCCTGCGAAAGAATCTATGGGAGTAATGTTAATTCTTTTGATTGCTGGAGATCTTTTTGCAATTGGAATTTATAAGAAACATGTTGAGTGGAAAATGCTTCGCTCTCTCATCTGGCCAATAATTATTGGAATATTTGTTGGAGTTTATTTTCTATCTCGTGCGACAAATGATTCCTTAAAGCAAACAATTGGTATAACAGTAATTCTGCTTAAACCTTCGTTATCCAAAAGCTCTTCGTCTAAGCCTCGGAGTGATGACTGGCTTTATGAGTATGGTAGCTAACTCGGGCGGTCCCCCAATGAGTATTTATCTTTTGCTTAGAAAAAATACTGTCCTGAAATTTATGGGGAATAACGCTTGGCTCTTCTTTATGGTAAATCTTTTCAAAGTTCCTTTTGTATTTGCACTTGGCCTACTAAATTTTCAATCAGTTTCATACATTATTCCTGCACTACCGCTGGTTCCTCTCGGCGCATTATTGGGTCGAAAAGTCATCAATAAATTAAATCAGGAACTTTTCCAAAAGATCACATTAATAAGTGCTGCTTTGGCTGGTCTAAATTTACTAATCAGATAAGTTTCGAGCCGTACCTGCTTCACCGACTGTCAAAATTCACTCGCGAATATCGAAATTTCTTAAGCCTGTCAAGCAAATAAAACGGCGTGTTTGTGCCTCTCAACCCCTTCAAAATCTACTTTTAACCTGATAGTTTTTCTATGTCAAACTTCGTTTTCCCGCCTAGAGATAAATATAGAAAGGTAACAATGCAAAGGAATCTTTCAGCCAAAATTCTTGCTTTAACTTTTACTTCTCTTCTCATACTTACGGGGTGCAGCAAGTCAACGTCGGAATCTACCGACGCAACTGCAGCTACTGCCGAAAAAGGAAGAGTATGCGCCATTCTTCCAGACAGCTCCACATCTCCTATTTGGGAAAATGTTCACCGCCCAACTTTGACCGATGGATTTACTAATGCTGGTTACCCAGTAGATGTCCAAAATGCTCTAGGTGACACTAATAAATACGCAACAATTGGAGCACAACAACTTGCTAGTGGTTGTGCAATCATGCTGCTAGTAGATCTTGAAGGTGCAGCAATTCAAGTTGCGGCAAATGCTAAAGCACAAGGAATCCCAGTTATTGCACTCGACCGTCCATTGGCTGGTACTGATTACTTTGTTTCTTATAACAATTACCGGATTGGTTTTCTCCAAGGTCAATCAATTGTTGATGCTGCAAAGGAACAAGGAAAAGATCTAGCTACGATGAATGTCGTATATGTCAGCGGAGATCCAACTGATGGAACTGTTAAGTACCTCTACCAAGGTGCAACAGACGCTCTCACTGCTGGTGGACTCGTAAAGCCAGCTGGTGAAACCCAAGGAACATGGGATGGAGCCAAAGCTGGAACCTACTTTGAGCAGATGTACACAAAACTCAAGGGCAAGGTTGATGCAGTTTGGGTAGCAAACGACACAAATGCTGCCGCGGTAATAACCATCTTGGATAAGTACGGCAAGAAGGTTCCTGTGTCTGGTCAAGATGCTACAGATGCCGGATTGCAGAACGTCCTACTAGGAAAGCAGAGCGCAACAATTAATACCGGTGGTAATTTCGAACCGGCGTTAGCAGTAAAAGTTGCTATAGAAATCCTTGAGGGCAAAGTACCTGCCTATACGGAAAAACAAGATGGGATTCCATTTATCATGGTTGAACCTCAAGTTGTCCATGCCGATACTGTGAAGGAACTGATTGCAACTGGTCAGGTAAAAGTTGAAGCACTATGTACTACTGCTGAACTAAAGACTGCGTGTGAAAAATACGGAGTTAAGTAAATAAAAAGATAAGAAGAAGCGCGGCGCAGGCTTAATTCAGAATCCCTGAAATAAGCCTGCGCTCGACTCTCTCCAGCGTTGTCCTAACACATTAAATTTTAGGGAGTCAGATGAGTATGCCGAGTATGCAGGATGTGCCGGTAATCGAATTAAAATCAGTAGCAAAATCTTTTGGTGCAGTTCAGGTTTTATCTGGTGTTAATTTTGTTGCAATGGCAGGTCAAGTTACCGCACTTGTTGGCGATAACGGCGCAGGTAAATCGACTCTGATCAAAGGTATGGCTGGCGTTCAAGCATATGATTCTGGAACGATTCTCTTTGAAGGTAACGAAGTTCAGATTAAATCCCCTGTTGATGCCAGCCATTTAGGCATCGAAGTTGTGTATCAAGACTTGGCGTTGTGCGACAACCTAGATGTTGTCCAAAATATGTTCCTCGGACGTGAACTGGTCCGGTCAATTTCAATAGATGACGAAACAATGGAGCAAAAGGCTACTAAAACCCTTGCTGGGTTATCCGTTCGAAATATCTCATCTGTAAGACAAAAGGTTTCAAGTTTATCTGGCGGACAAAGGCAGACTGTTGCAATTGCTCGATCAGTTCTATGGGAGAACAAACTAGTAATTTTGGATGAGCCAACCGCAGCCCTTGGGGTATCACAAACAAAACAAGTACTCAAGATGGTTCGCAACCTTGCGGATACCGGATTGGCAGTAATTCTAATTAGCCATAATATGCAAGAAGTATTGGCTGTGGCTGACCGGATTCACGTCCTACGGTTGGGACAAATGGTGGCTAATGTGAAAGCGAGTGAATCTAATCTTAATTCAATTGTCAGTTATATAACTGGCGCCGAAAATCTATCAATCTCTGGGGAGGCTGGGCTATGAGTGAGAAGCAACCACAGGATTCAAATCAAACTCACCTAGATGATGAGAAGACTTTCGAAGTTCTGACATTTAAACAGGAGGCTGCAAGCTTTCTAGGTGGAGTACGCCAGGGGCGAATGGGTTCATTCCCTGCTGTAATTGGATTCTTAGTACTCGTGGTGCTATTTTCTTTTCTTAGTCCAGTATTTTTTACCCAGTTGAACTTCGCTAATTTACTACAGCAATCTGCTCCATTAATTATTCTCGCAATGGGATTAGTTTTTATCTTGCTTATTGCCGAGATAGACCTCTCTGCAGGTGTAACTTCAGGTCTTGCCAGTGCAATCTTTGTTGTCGTCCTTAAGAATCTTGGTATCCCTTGGTGGCTTTCGATAATCCTTTCACTTTTAGTTGGAGTAGCAATTGGACTTTTCATCGGCATCATGGTGGCAAGAGTTGGTATTCCATCTTTCGTCGTAACTCTTGCAGCATTCCTTGCCTTTCAAGGACTACAACTCATGGTCATTGGCCAGGGTGGTCTCTATAGGGTCGAAACGCCAGCTATCTTGGCATTGGAAAATGACAATCTCTCAGTCGGTTTCGGTTGGACGTTGGCCGTAATCTTGGTTGGCTTTGTTTTAATCAATGGTCTGTTGTCTCGTAAACGCCGCACGAAAAATGGTCATGCTAATCGTGCAATTTCAATTCTCTACTTCCGAGTTGCTACAACGGCGTTGGTAGTTTTCACTTCTGTTTATTTTTTGAATTTGCCTCGAGGCTCAAATCCAGAATTTCAACTTCAAGGTGTACCAGTATCTGTTTTAGTTGTCTTGGTCGTCTTGATTCCATCCACTTATTTACTTACTCGAACTCCTTTCGGCATCCATGTTTACGCTGTTGGCGGTAATCCAGAGGCTGCACGTAGAGCTGGAATCAACGTGAGTTCACTTCGAATTATTATCTTTATGATCGGTTCGGGATTGGCCTCTATATCTGGCC
>RGZI01000009.1 GCA_010031635.1 Actinomycetota bacterium | reverse complement strand
ATTTCGCGGTGGGTAAAAACTTTCTTGGGCGCAGTATGTGGCATTTAGGATCCTTAAGTGGTGAGATCAAGTATTGAGAGTATTTGACTTACTTTAGAAGGTACAGAGTACCCACCGAAACTTAAAATTCCGCCAAATTACTCTGAATAGCTATCCGGCATTTAGGATAATTGAGTTGATATCACTTAATAGATGTGAGGAGGGCAGTATGTGCAAGCAGGTTACATGTACAAATTGCAACAAACCAACCTGGGAGGGTTGTGGAGAACATATTGAAGAAGCGCTCGCCGATGTTGCACCTGCAGACCGTTGTTTTTGCTAATTGATTTTTAAATCAGTTGGGTAAGAGGATTGAGCTCCTTTTTTACTGACTGAATTTGAGGCAAATTTAATTGCAAACTCTAGAGCAGCACGCAATTCATTTCCAGAATTTAGTGCCGCGGCAAATGCGCCAACAAAGCCATCACCTGCGCCAGTTGTATCAATAACTTCAGTTTTTGGTGCGGTGACTTTAATTATCTCGCCCTGGTTGGTTCGCAAGATCGCTCCATCGGATCCTAAAGTTACTAATAGGTTTTTATCTGGATAAAAGTTCTCTATTTTTTCAACTATATCTTTACCAGTAATTTCTTTGGCAAGTAATTCAAATTCAATCTGATTTGGAATTATCCAATCCGAAAGTGAAATTAATTCTGAGGATAACTTAGCTGCTGGTGCTGGATTCAAAATCGTTATTGCACCTTTCCCTTTTGCACTTTTAAATGCGGCGATGGCAAACTCTTGCGGAAGTTCACATTGGGCTATAACAATTGAAAGATTTACACACTTCAGAACAGCATTACTTATAAACTCTTCAGTCAGTTCCAGATTAGCGCCAGGAACAATGATGATGCGATTTTCACCTTTCGCGTCGACCCAAATATGTGCGACACCGCTTGGCTGTTTACCGCAGAAAATCCCTGATGTATCAATACCTTCTGTTTCCAAATGTTCCTTGGTATTTTCGCCAAAAATATCTGCACCTAAACCAGCAATCAATGCAACGTTAGCACCGGCTCGCTTAGCAGCCACGGCTTGGTTTGCGCCTTTGCCGCCAAAGCCCGTGGTGAAGTTATTACCATGGATGGTTTCACCACTATCTGGAATTCGATCTACATATGCCGTCAGATCAGTATTTGACGCTCCAATAACTAGTATCTCTCCCGACATAAGACATATAGTATTGGAATAGTTTTTAAGCGAAATAGCCCTCCTGCATGCAACCAGGTGTGAGGAATTAGGGAAATTTAAGAGAGGCCTAAGTGAAGATCGCTAAAGTTGAAACAATCCGCCCACTTGATCACCCAAATATACTTTGGATTTTGTTGCATGATGATCAAGGCAACGTGGGGTTAGGCGAAACTTTTTTCGGACAGAGTGTGATTGAAGAGTATGTGCACGCCTCAGCTGCGCCAATATTACTCGGGTTAAAAAGCGCGCTTCCAGAGATTGCACATTTAGCTCTTACGCCTTATGCCGGATTTCAAGGTGGCGGTGTCGAACAGCGCACATTAGGTGGAATTGATATTGGACTTTGGGATCTATGGGGTAAGCGAACAAATCTGCCAGTCGTAGATTTATTAGGTGGTGGAGTACGTGATGATATAAAAATTTACAACACTTGTGCCGGTCCTGATTATGTTCGCAAGACAACGAGCCAACATACAAAAAACTGGGGATTAAAAGGTTCGGCTGATTCTTCTAAATGGGAGGACCTCACGGCGTTTTTTGAGCGTCCGGCAGAGTTAGCTAGAGAACTGCTTGATTCTGGAATTAAAGGAATGAAAATCTGGCCATTTGATCCTGCGGCTGAAGCTACTAATGGTGCATATATTTCTCAGGAAGATTTATCTAAAACGTTAAAAATATTTGAAAAGATTCGAAATGAAGTTGGCATGGAGATGGATCTAATGGTTGAGCTGCATGGTTTATGGCAGCGCACACCAGTTGAAATGATTATGCACGGACTCGCCGAATTTAATCCCGTCGTGGAGTACTTCCACTTTTGCAGAATAATGCAGTTGATATTTTAACGATTGACACCCAATGGACTGGCGGATTAACTGAAGCCAGAAAAGTTGCGACATTGGCAGATACTTATGCAACTGCTATTGCGCCGCACGATTGCACTGGCCCCGTTTCACTTGCTGCATGTACTCACTTAGTGCTTTCGCAGAATAATGGAATCATTCAAGAAACAGTTCGAGCCTACTTAAATACTTGGTACAGCGATTTCACAACTGGAATGCCGACAATTAAAGATGGAAGAATCTCAGTAACCAGAGACCCAGGGCATGGAGTTTTGCTAAACCCAGAGTTATTGAAATCAGATCGAATTATTCGTAGAGAATCGGTGGCATAAATGCGCGCAGCACTTTGGTACAAAGCAAAAGATTTACGGGTTGAAGAGATTCCGACACCAGTTGCACCACCTGGAATGGCTTTAGTAAAAATTGATCGTACTGGTATCTGTGGCACTGATTTGGAAGAGTATTTACTTGGACCAGTAATTATCCCAGCCGGAATGTCACCTATTATTTTAGGACATGAATTTGTTGCAACCATAGTTTCTGATTCAACTGGAACTTTTGCATCAGGAACTATGGTAATTCCTGATGGTGTAATTGGCTGCGGTACCTGTTATCAGTGCCAGCGACATGAAGAAGGTCGGTGCCCAGAATTAAATGTAATTGGATTGCAATCAAATGGTGGTCTTGCTGAATTTATGATTACAAATCCAAAGCGTTGTGTCCCAGTTCCAGCAGGGGTGAGTGCTGATGTAGCGGTCTTCGCTGAACCTACATCGGTTGCAGTACGTGCGGTTAACAAAATTCCTAATGTTCCGGGAACAACGGTCGCAGTTTTAGGAAGTGGAACAGTTGGAATTTTATGCGCCCAAGTTGCCCGCGCATTTGGCGCACAAAAAGTAATTGTTTATGAACCAAATCCAGTTCGACAGGAAGTTGCTCGAAAATTGGGCTTTGAAGTTTTGAATCCTTTGGTTGAAACAGAGATATCGATGTACAAAGATTTTGATTCGGTACTTGAGTGTTCCGGCGTTGCAGGTTCAACAAAAACTTCATTAAAGATTTTACGTTCTGGTGGAACAGCGGTGCTGGTTGGATTCAGACCAGGAGATGAAAGTTTCGATTTACTTGAATTTATTTTGAGTGAGAAACATTTAGTTGGAACCGCCGCACATATGTGGGATGTTGATGTGAGTGCAGCTGTCGGTTTGTTAGCCAATAAGATAATTGAGACTGGGCCGTTGCTTACCGATGTCATCTCGTTAGCGGATGTTGCGACAAAAGGTTTTGATCGTCTGATTTCGGACAAAAACGCCTTTAAAATCGCAGTAAACCCAGCACTTTGAGAGTTTTTTGCTAAACCCTCGATTTATACTTTAGAAAATAATTGCCAATCTAAGTGGTACCCCCCTTGCGCGAGCATTCTCCAAGAGAGTAGAAATACCCTAACTTCAAAGTGAGTAGCGCAAGCGAATAGCATTGAAGGGTCGGATCAGGAACTGATGTTCATTGAATAGCAATATTCAAGGGAAACGTAGTCGGCTAAGCGGACGTCAGGCACAACGGGTTCGAGCCGTAGAAGGCGCTCTATGTACGTGACGGGAAACTGTCACAGGCATTATGGAAGAGGAAAGCCACTCTTTGATAAAGCGGAGCTACATGGGAATGTGCGCGCCGGCTAGAGAAGGCCCCTGAAACTTATGTTTTCAGGGGTCTTACTCATAAGTTAAGGCAAATACTTTTGAAATCACTGCGACACGCTTACAAAGAATTGATGAGAATTAAAAAGCAGGTCAAATTTCTAAACGCCGATTACTTCTCCGTTGATACGCCCTGAAGCATCGTTTGCTAAAAAGGAAACCACTCGGGCAATTTCTTCTACGGTAACTAAACCTTTTGGACTCGCAACTTCACGGCGAGCTAATTCATCTGCAGCACTGCGACCCAAATATTTTTTGTAATTATCATCATTTTCGTAAAAGAGTTTTGTAATAACCGTTGAAGGCGAAACTGAGTTTACCGTTATCCCATTACTCCTAAATGTTAAAGCGCAACTTTTAGTAAAGGAATGTTGTGCGGCTTTTGCCGCTTGGTAATGAGAAGTAAATTCACTTGCACCAGCACCATTTGATGAAGTTATATTAATTATCCGGCCATAATTATTTACTTTCATAAAAGGTACAACTGCTTGGGTGTATAGGTATGCGCCTAGTACGTGAACTTCGAACATTCGCTTAATTTCTTCTGGAGTAATATCTAATATTGCTTTTACTTGGCAATGCCCAGCATTATTAACTAAAACTGCAATTTGCTTTAGTTGTTGATTCTCATCTTTCAATTGAGAGATCTCGGTCATTTGAGTTGCCACATCACTAGGAGATGAAACATCACCTGCATGAAAAGTGGCTAAGCCACCAGTTGATTTAATGATTTCAACAGTTTCATCGCCGCGCTCAGAGTTAGTTCCACAAACTGCGACATGAAAGCCATCTTTTGCAAAATCAATTGCAATTGCACGCCCGATACCTGCGGTTGCTCCGGTGACTATTGCGATCTTATTTTTATTTGGCATTTAGATTTCGATTAATTTTGTGGGAATCCAAGATTGATGCCACCGTGACTTGGATCTAACCAGCGACTGGTAACAACTTTTCCACGAGTGAAGAAATGTACTCCTTCGGTTCCATGTGCATGAGTATCGCCAAAGAGTGAGTTTTTCCAGCCACCAAAGGAGTAGTAAGCAACTGGTACTGGAATTGGAACATTGATTCCAACCATTCCAACTTGAACTTCATTTTGGAATTTACGAGCGGCACCACCATCGTTAGTGAAAATCGCAGTGCCATTGCCATATGGATGATCATTTATGAGTTGTAAGCCTTCGTCATAACTTTTCACACGCAGCACACTAAGAACAGGTCCAAAGATTTCATCAGCATAAATGCTCATCTTTGGAGTTACCTGATCAAAAAGAGTTGGGCCAAGCCAAAAACCTTCAGCCTTACCAGCGAAAATTGTTTCCCGGCCATCGGCAACCAGAGTGGCACCTGATTTAACTCCTGCATCTAAATAGGAAGCAACTTTGTCGCGATGGGCTTTAGTAACAAGTGGTCCCATATCGCTGCCTTCACGGCCATCACCAGTTTTTAAAGTTTTCATCCGCTCGGCGATTTTGGCGACTAGTAAATCTCCAATTGGCTCAACTGCAATAACAGCAGAGATCGCCATGCAACGCTCACCGGCCGAACCAAAGCCAGCGTTGATCGCCGCATCTGCAGCTAAATCTAAATCAGCGTCAGGCAAAACCAGCATGTGATTTTTTGCGCCACCAAGTGCTTGTACACGTTTCCCACTTTTTGCAGCATTCTCATAAACGTATTTAGCAATAGTTGTAGATCCAACAAAAGAAACAGCGGATATATCAGGATGTTCGAGAATCCGATCAACGGCAACTTTGTCACCATGGACAACATTGAAAACTCCATCTGGAAGCCCGGCTTCTTTCCACAACGCGGCAATGAGATTAATTGCTGATGGATCTTTCTCACTTGGCTTGATGATTACAGTGTTACCAGCGGCGATTGCGACTGGGAAAAACCACATCGGCACCATCGCTGGAAAATTAAATGGCGAAATTATTGCCGCAACTCCTAAAGGTTGCCGAATTGAGTAAACATCAATTCCATTTGAAACACCTTCGGAGTAACCACCCTTTAGTAAATGCGGAATTCCACAAGCAAACTCAACAACTTCAAGACCACGATTTACTTCACCAAGTGCATCTGATAAAACTTTGCCGTGCTCATTTGTAATCAGCGCAGCGATCTCTGCTTTGCGTTCATTTAATAAATGGCGAAATGCAAACATTATTTGAGTACGTTTTGTTATTGAGGTCGTGCTCCACTCCGCGAAAGCTGTCTTAGCAATTGAGACAGCGTGATCAACTTCAGAGTTATTTGCAAAATCTACTTTTCCGGAAATCTCTCCCGTAGCTGGATCATAAACATCACCAGTGCGCCCTGATGCTCCCTTAAATTCATTTCCGGAAATCCAGTGGTGGATCTGCTTCACAGTCATTCCCCAATTCTGGAAGTGGATAGATATTCCTTTTGTCCTATTAGCAAGGATAGTATTTCCGCTGATTCACAATCTAGGGGAGTAATGATGCCAAGTCCAAAAATGCGTGTAGCGGTCGGTCAACACCCAGGAAATGACAAGGAGTATTTGGATTTCGCCTTGCAACTAGGTTGCGAAGGAGCCTCATTCCAGACCCCTGATATCAAAGGTGATGTTAAGTGGGACGCTGCCGATGTAAAGGCGTATTTGGCTCCGGTACATGCCGCTGGAGTAAAAGTGGAATCTTTTGAAAATGTACCGAATCATTTTTATGACAAATTAATGCTTGGACTGCCGGGTTGCCCGACGTGATGAACGCGATGTAAATCTAAAAGATACTTTCACCCGTGGTTCTTTTGTAAAACTTGGAGTCGATACTTTAACTGTCGATCAGATGTGGGCAAATTTTGAGTATTTCATAAAAGGAATAATTAAAACTTGCGAAGAGTCAGGCGTAGTTATTTGTTTCCACCCTGATGATCCTCCAGCACAAGAACTTCATGGCATTGCCAGAATTCTAACTAGCGTAGATAATTTAGAGCGTGCAGTTAATATTGTTGATTCTCCAAATCTAAAATTAGAACTTTGCTTGGGCACAGTTTCCGAAATGGATGGCGAGAACTCAGTAATGGATGCAGTCAATCGATTTGCTCCAAAAAATAAAATTGCTTACATCCACTTAAGAGATGTTGAAGGAAAATTCCCACTATTTAAAGAGTGTTTCTTAGGTGAGGGCAATTACAAACCATATGAAGTAATAAAAGCTTTACATAAGCACGGTTACACGGGTTCAATCTTGGATGACCACACGCCAACACTCACAGGAGATAGTGCTTATGGCCATCGAGGCAGAGCTCATGCAATTGGATACATCCAAGCCTTGATTGAGGTTGTTACCAACCATTGAGTAAAAACCAAAAAGTAGGTGGCGATGAAAAATGGTTGCACCTATTTTTAGCAATTGGGATTTTTTGGGGCTGCTCTTTTCTATTTATTGAGCAAGCGCTTAAATTTTTAAATCCCGTTGGGGTTTCATTTCTACGTTGCCTTTGTGGTGCGACGACAATTTGGATAATTGTTTTCATAAAGAAGATAAAAATTCCACGTGATCGAAAATTATGGATGCATGTATTTGCGCTTGCACTAATGACAAATGTAATTCCTGGAACTTTGATTGCACTTGCGCAAACTAATGTGACATCGGTTCTTGCTGGGATTATTAACTCAACTACTCCCTTGACTACATTGTTGGCAATCATGTTCTTTTTTAGACATGAGAAAATCAAAAGCCATCAAGTCTTAGGTTTGTTTATCGGTTTTATAGGTGTTGCAACTGTTTTTGGAATCTGGGAAGGTATAGGAGACAACGCACCCTGGGCTATTGGAGCTTTAATTATCGCGGTCACTTTTTATGGAATTACCTATCCGTATACAACTAAGTTTGTATTTCCGCGTAAAGCACGACCAGAAGTTTTGGCTGCGTTGCAAGTTACCTTCGGCGGATTTATTCTGTTTCCTTTTTTCATCATGGGAGGCATAAAGAAATTTGAATTTATGCCAATCTCAATAATTTCGGTAATTGCACTTGGTGCCATCACTTCAGGGTTAGCACCGATTTGGCATTTTAGATTGCTTTCAATTGTTGGTAGTTCCATTACAAGTTCAGTTGCATATATGACCCCAATTGTCGCCGTTACAGCTGGTGTTGTACTTTTGGGTGAACCAATTACCTGGAATGAACCAGTTGGTGGATTAGTGGTTTTAGTCGGCACTGCAATTTCACAAGGCCGCCATCTACGCAATAGTTTAGAAATTGTAGAATAAGTAGGTGAGCACAACAGCACCAACTCAAAAGAGCTGGGTGCCTATTTATTTGGCACTTGGATTTGTTTGGGGCTGTTCATTTTTATTTATTGAACAGGGGTTAACATTCCTTACTCCAATTGGCGTGGCTTTTGCACGGTGTGCACTGGGAGCACTAGCGCTTTGGGTAGTTGTTTATTTTAAAAAAGTAGCAATTCCAACAGATAAAAAATTGTGGTTTCAACTTTGGGTAGTTTCACTTTTACTTAATGTCTTTCCTGGCATTCTATTTGCACTCGCTCAAACAGAAGTTACCTCAGTTCTCGCTGGGATCGTAAATGCAACCACTCCACTAACGACCCTGTTGGCGATCTTTATTTTTTTTCGGAAAGAGAAAGTTAAAAGTTATCAAGTTATTGGTCTTCTAATTGGATTCTCGGGAGTAGCGACTGTCTTTGGAGTTTGGCGTGGATTAGGTAGTAGCGCCCCTTGGGCAATTGGCGCACTTTTAATTGCAGTTAGTTGTTATGGCCTATCATTTCCATTTTCAACGCGATTTATAATGCCTCGTAAATTACAACCAGAAGCACTCGCCACGATTCAAGTATCAATGGCTGCAATTACATTGTTGCCCTTTTATTTAATCGATGGGATAGCTGAAGATAAATATTTACTATTACCAGTTTTGTCGGTACTTGCACTTGGAATTTTTGGTTCAGGTATTGCATATATTTGGAATTTTCGAATTATTGAATTAGCTGGTAGTTCTATAGCGTCGAGCGTGACATATTTGACGCCAATCGTTGCTGTAGCAATAGGAATCGCTTTTCTCAGTGAGCCGTTCTCGTGGAATGAACCGGTTGGCGGTCTAATAGTTTTAGCAGGAAGTGCAATTGCTCAAGGCCGGCACCTTCGCAAGAAGTAAATGAATTAAGGAGATTCTGGGGATAGGTGTTGTAAACCCCAGGCGTACATGGCAATTGCCCCTGCGGCTGATGCATTGATTGATCTAGTGGAGCCATATTGATTAATGGCGAGAACTTCGCGACAAATCGAAACTGCTTCATCGGACATTCCAGCTCCCTCTTGACCAAAAAATAAAACGCAAAGTTTTGGAAGTGGACGATTTTCTAGCGGAAGACTAACTTCGATATTATCAATTCCAATTATTGGTAAGTTATTTTCATTCGCCCATTGTGCAAACTCAGCGATACTTGGATGGTTATGCACGGTTAAATATCGATCAGTGACCATTGCTCCGCGCTTATTCCAATCACGCTTCCCAACAATATGGACGCCACCAACGTTAAAAGCATTTGCTGTCCTGATTAACGAACCGATATTCAAATCATGTTTCCAATTTTCAACTGCAATATGAAGTGGGGTTCGTTTCGTATCTAGATCTGCAACTATCGCAGCGACGCTCCAATAGCGATATTCATCGAGAACATTTCGTTGATCGCCATTTTCTAGCAGTTCTAGATCAAATTGCTCACCCACAGGCCAAGGTTTTGGGTGCGGGCCAACTCCAATAAACGGGTAGAACTCTCCTGCGCCCGGGTCACTCATTTGTATCAGCGATACCCAATCTTCCTTGTTAGAATTAACTCAAAGTGCGAAGTTGTCAGAAAGCCTTTAGAAATTAATGGAACTAATGGAACCAGTGAAGGAAGTGTAGTGGGCGCAGCGTTAGCGTTACTTTCCAGCTTAACCTGGGGTGTTGCTGATTTTATGGGAGGAATTGCCTCACGTAGAAGATCAGTCATGCAGGTTCTGGTTATCGCTTATCCAATTGGCGCAGTCGTGTTAACCGGCGTTGCAATTTTTGTCGTTCCAGGTGAATTAAGTAGTGAAACATTTTTAATTGGAGCATTGGCTGGTGCTATTGGAGCCACAGCAATTGGGTGTCTTTATGTAGCGCTCAAACGTGGTCCGATGGGAATTGTTTCTCCAATAACAGCTTTGATGTCAGCTGCGATTCCAGTATTTTCAGGATTGCTAAATGGTGAGACCCTAAGTCTGCTGGCAGTAATTGGAATAATTGCCGCGGCGATGGCCGTAATTCTCGTAAGTCAAGAAGTAAATGCACATCAAAAAGTGGCATTTTCAACAATTGCTATATCCCTGACTAGCGGAACTTTAATCGGTATCTATTTGACTTTAATCGGAACATCTTCTGATGATTCTGGAATTTGGACTGCAACAATCGCACGCTGGTTCTCATCAATACTGGTACTTGGCGTTGTGTTAACAACTGTTCGTAAATTTGAGCGCAGTAATTATCCTTGGGCGCTGGTTATTATTTCAGGCGTTTTGGATGCAGGCGCAAACGGAATATTTCAAATCGCTTCTCAAAATGGAATGCTGGCCATAGTCGCTGTACTTGGTTCTTTATACCCTGCCACTACTGCAATTCTCGCCAGATTTATTTTGCATGAACGGTTGCATAAGATCCAAATTACTGGTGTGATACTTGCGCTTGCCGCAGCAGTCGCGTTATCACTTTCATGAAAAAAAGATCACTTCTAGTTTTTTTATTATCTGCTTGTTTAGCAAGTATGAATCTTGCTTGGCAATCTGAGGCAGCAGAAGTTGTGCCGAGTATTTCAACATCTGCGCAAACAAGAATCGATTTGAAATCAAAAATTGATCAACAAATGGATGCCTTAAAAATTGCTATCGAAGAAGCAGGTCTGGCCCAAGAAGATTTTTTGCAGATCAAAGCAGATCCACCTGGAAATACTCTTACTGAGCAAGCAATTTATTTAACCTCAGCACGCGGATTGTTGCAACGAAAAGTAGCTATTATTTTGCAAATAGTCGGGCAAGCATCAACGTTAATGACTCAACTACTTGCACTTCATAAAGAGATTAATGAGGCTGTTATTTCGATAAAAGAAATTGCAAATAGCCGACCAACTGTTACCCCGCCAGTTGAATGCCCACCGGGTATTGAATTTAAAGGTGAAAGCATTTGGGAGACAGGAACCGTTCAAGCGGTAACCGACGGAGATACGGTTGAAGTGAAAACTTGTCGTGGGGTACTAGAAGTTCGGCAGATCGGAATTCAAGCAACTGAAACAACCAAACCTGATCACATTTCACAATGCGGGGCAGATGAGGCGACAACCTTCATGAGAAAATTGTTGCCAATTGGGAGTGAAGTGCAGTTGCGGGCGAGTAATTATGCTTCCTCTAACAATTACGAAGAAGTTGCTCGGCCTTTTAGAACAATTTATGCAAAAGATAGTGAAGGAAAATTCACTATCGATGTCCAAGCTAAATTGTTAATTGCAGGTTTATCACTTTGGTTCCCAAACTCTACAAATGAGTATTTTCACAATTTCGAGTATTTGAGTTTGTTAAACAGCGCAGCCGAAGCAAAAGTTGGATTTTGGTCTAAAACACTCTGTCCAAATGATTTAACACCTTTAGATGCAATAGAAGTATGGATGAATAGTGATTCTCCATTAAGTAATGAAAATCCATTTGGTGAGTATGCTTTATTGCACAATAAAACAGATAAAGAGATTGATATTTCAAATTGGAGCATTCGCGATACATCCCTTGAATTAAGAGATGAAAAGTTTGCATTTGCTGTTGGTACTAAAATTGGTGCGGGGCAGGTGCTCACAATTTATCTTGGTACTCCAATTTTGAATTACCCATTATCGACTGGTGAAATTTCTTTTGGATTAATATCTCCGATTTTACAAAACCCAACATTAAATAGTGACAAATTTACTGGGGATGGAATTTATTTAATCTCACCACGAACAATAAAAGGTGGTGGAAATATTCGTGCTTGGATTCATCGGCCATGTATCCCAAATGAGTGCGTAGCCCCTGAGTGGTTAGTTAAAAATCCTGATGGCAGTGCCAGAGCGATTCCTTTGCCACAGACTCTTTCCATGGTGCTGAATCCAGCAAAATACGCCCGGAAAGTCCCAGATCTAGCAGGATTGAGTGCAGAACAAGTTACCGGTGCACTTGCGGCACTTGATCTAGTTGCACAAATTGTTGATCAATCACCGAACTCTGGGAAAGCTACTCGAATGGTCCGCGATTTGTCCCCAAAGACGGGGACCAACTTGCCCGCTGGGGCACAGGTAAAAGTTTATGTGGGCGTCTCAGACGCTTAATCAACAATTAATTTAAAGATTGTTGGATTTATTCATCAACTATGCCATTGTTACAAGGTGTCGACTTCCCAAACTGCTGCGATTTCGGTGACAGATTTAACTAAACGTTATGGTGAACGAAATGCCGTTGACCATATTTCTTTTGAAGTTCCGCGCGGAACGATTTGTGGTTTTGTCGGACCAAATGGGGCAGGCAAAACCACAACTATTCGGATGCTTTTGGGGTTAGTTAAACCAACAGCGGGCGCAGGGACCGTTTTAGGTGAGCCATTAACCCATCCGGAAAGATTTTTAGGAAAAGTTGGTGCTTTAATTGAAGGTCCGGCTTTTTATCCGGCGCTATCTGGGCGAGAAAATTTGAAGGTGTTAGCAACATTGGGTAACTTCCCACATGAAAGAGTAGATCAATTATTAGATCAAGTTGGATTGTTAGATCGTGCGGGTTCTAAATTTAAAACTTATTCGTTAGGAATGAAGCAGAGATTAGGCATTGCCGCGGCATTGTTGCCATCCCCTGAATTACTAATACTTGATGAACCAACAAATGGATTAGATCCTGCAGGTATTCAAGAAGTGCGTGAATTACTTGGGCATTTAGCTGGATATGGTTTAACGGTTCTAGTTTCTTCGCACTTGCTCTCAGAGATTGAAGCAATATCTGATGATTTAGTAATGCTACGAGACGGGAAAGTTTTATTTTGGGGACAGACAAAAGCTTTATTAACTGCTCAGCAACCAACAGTTATCGCTAGCACTACCAATCCGCAAGATTTAGCACGGCTGATTGAGATTGCTACTAATTCTGGACACCAAGCACAAATTATGAATGAGAGTGTGCATGTAGTTGCGGACTCTGCATTTGCAGCAAGTTTTAATAAAAGTGCTTTTGACGCCGGAATAGTCCTGTCTTCATTGGTAACTGCTCGTCCAACTTTGGAAGAGACCTTCTTTGAATTGACAAGTGATAATTAATGATCCGTATATTTAAATCGGAATGGCGCAAACTTCGCCGGCCCACTTTATTTTTGGGAACTATGGCTGCAGTTATTGGCTTAACTGGATTAATTTCGTCATTACTATTTTTACTTCTAGATTCCCCACGCGGCAATGCTCGTGAAGGAATGATGATTACTCGTGAAACTCTAGCGATGCCAAATGGTTTATATATTGGTTTTGCAAACTCTGCTGGATTGCTAGGCGTGATTGCTCTTTGTGTATTTGCAGCACAAACTGCAATTGAATACACAAATGGAACTTTGCGGAATTTGTTAGTACGTGAACCAAGAAGATTATTACTACTGGCTGGGAAATATCTTGCCATGATTTCATTTGCATTAATCACTGTTTGCTTTTCGGCGATTGTGAGCATTGCAATTTCAGTATCTCTAGCCGAAACTAAAGGTGTTAGTACGGATCAATGGTTTACTTCTAGCGCGATTTCTCTATTTGGTTCAACATTTGGGAATGTATTCCTATCTGTAATCTCGTATGGAACGGTCGGGATGACTCTTGGGTTGTTATTGCGCTCACCAATTACTTCAATTTCCATTGCGGTCGCTTGGATTTTGGTGATTGAAAATATTCTTTCAGCAACCGTTAATGGCATCTCGAAATGGCTGCCTGGACAATTAATGAACGCCATTCCAGTGCAATTTGGCGTTGATTTTACATATTCACGAGCGTTAGCCGGAAGTGCGGCTTATCTTTTAATTTTTGCTGTAGCGGCCGCAATATTATTTAAACGCCGAGATGTGGTTAATTAATATTTGAGCAGGACACAGCCGCAAAATCTTTCAAATAACCGGCTTTTCTAAAGGCACTCATTTATCCTAAAGACATTCGTCACTGCCTTCACTTCCCTAAAGCAGCGACAAGGGGGAAATGTGTTTTCTAGCCGAAGTGCAGCTGGCCTTCTGGCCTGCGTTTTGGCGATTACTTTTATAGCCACACCAATAGAAGCACAATCAGCAACTCGTAAACCAACTCTTGAAGAGATTAAAGCCGCAAAAGATAAAGAGATTGCAAAAGCAAATGAAGCCGCAAAAGCTAAAGCAAGATTGGCGACAGCAGCTAACCAGTTGAGAGCGCTAACGGTAAAAGCAAATGCAGCCAGGGCCATTTATCTTAGAGAACAAGCAGCACTTAAAGTCGCTATTACAAAGGCAGAAAAAGCTGCAAAGAAAGAGAGAGCTGCAATCGTTGCGGTTGCTGATGCAAATATGCGGATCGGCAAGATGGCAGCGAATGCTTACATTATGGGTTCTGGATTTACTGATTTTGATTCAATACTTAATGCAAACGGCCCGCAAGATTTAGCAGACCGACTTTCCATTCTTGACGCTCTTGGAGAGGGAAACTCAGAAGTTCTTTCAAGATTAAAAGTAGCCCAAGCGGCCGCAGCGGAAGCAAAAGCCGAAGCAGACAGTGCGCGAGCTGAGCAAGCTGTCGCAACTGCACGAGTCGCCGCGGCTAAGAAAATTGCTGATGATGCCAGAGCCATGCAACAAGTTGAAGTAAATAAATTAGAAAAAATCCAGGCTCAGATAATTAGAGAACTTTCAAGTGCACGAAAAAAACGAGTTACATTAGAACAACAAAGGCAATTAGCAATATTGGAAGAAGAGTTAGCAAATCGCGCAGGACAAACAACTGGGCAAGCAAAAATTTGGCCGGTAACTGGTGTTGGATTTAGTAATGGTCGCTCCACATTCAGGACAAGTGAAAGTCAGAGAAGTGAAGCCGTTGTATTTGCAAAGAAACAAGTCTTGGCGCGTAAACCATATGTATGGGGCAATGAAGGCCCAAATAGTTTTGATTGTTCTGGATTGGTCTTTGCTGCTTATAGATCTGCTGGTTTGGATTACACCCAGTGGGATCGCGTGAACTCGCGGATTTATTACAGTTGGACTAAACGGGTTCCATTAAGTGAGTTGGTTCCTGGCGACTTAATTTTTTATTCCTATAAGGCGGATATCAGCACCATCCACCACATCACAATTTATGCCGGAAACGGGATGATGTGGGAAGCTCATAGCACTGCAAAAGGATTGTTGTTTAGTTCGATTTATTCAATTCCAGGATTGATTCCATTTGGTGGTCGGGTATAGTCATTTGAAGCAAATTTATCTATAATTTGCACTGCAACTGCTCGCCCACTATCTAAAATGGAGTTTCTAAAGTGAAAATTATTGATGTCAAATTTGCTGGTTTAAAAGGTGCAACTCCCAAGGGTGGCTGGACAGAAGAGTTAAAACCAGACAGCGTCGTTCATACGCTAATCTCAATCAAAACTGATTCTGGGATAGTAGGCGTTGGTACCGTATTTACGAGTTCAGATTTAGTTGCTGCCTCACTAGAAGTTTTGAAACCAATTTTAATTGGAGAGAGTGCAGTGGAGCCGGAGCGAGTTAGTGAAAAATTGCATCAAAATACATTTTGGCTTGGACGTGGGGGTTCAATCACTCACACAATTAGTGGAATTGATATTGCTTTGTGGGATATTTTTGGAAAAATTACTGGCCAACCAATTGGGCGTTTTTTTGGCGGAAGATTGCGTGAGAAAGTCATGCCTTATGCATCGCTTTTGATGGATGAACCAAAAATAATGAATGCGAATTTAACTGAATTAAGAGGGCAGGGTTTCAAGGCTTTCAAAATTGGCTGGGGAACATTTGGGAGAATTGATACTGCCAATGATGAACTCTTAGTTAAAAGTGCGCGCAAAGCGATCGGCGATGATTGCTTCTTGGCAGTAGATGCGGGCGGAAGTGATGCTTATTGGCGCGGAAATCTGCGTTGGGCAATTAACGCATCAAAGATGCTCGCTGATTACAACGTTGGTTGGTTTGAAGAAGCGCTAAGGCCAGATGATTTGGCTGATTTCGTAGAGCTTCGCAAGCAATCACCAGTGCCAATCACTGGCTGTGAAGTATTAACCCGCCGGCAAAGTTTTACCCCATTTATTACTGAACGCGCTTTCGACATTATTCAACCGGATGTGACAAAAGTTGGTGGCATTGGCGAATTTCGCAGAATTGCGGCTATGGCAGATGAATACGCGATTCGGGTCATTCCACATGGTTGGAATACTGCAATTGGTTTAGCAGTGGATTTACAACTTTCATCAGCAATTCTTACTGCAGAAAAAGTTGAGTACTGCACTGGTTCGGCATATGTTGATGATTTGGCCACACAGCCTTGGAAATTAGATAGTGATGGACTACTCGAGATTCCTACTAAACCTGGAATTGGATTTGAATTAGATCCAGATAAAGTTGAGAAGTACAGCGGCGTGCGCGGATTTTTAGATTAACTCATGATGATTGATGCGCGCAGAGTGGTTCGAAATGCACTGGCGCATTTTGAACCGGGAGATCGAATTCTGCTCGCCGTATCAGGTGGAGCTGATTCACTTTTATTAGCTGCCACAACAAATCTTGAAGCAAGTAAAGTAGGAATTCAGTTGAGCGCACTAGTTGTTGATCATCAATTACAAAACGGTTCAGGTGAAGTGGCATTAAGTGCACAAAAAAAGTTGATTGAATTAGGAATTACAGAAGCAAATATTTCTCAAGTTGAAGTTATCGGTAACGTAGGTAACGGGGGGATGGAGGCGGCAGCACGGCGCGCACGTTATGAAGCACTTGATGCCGAGGCGGATCGAATTGGTGCGGTTGCCATTTTTCTGGGTCATACTGAAGATGATTTAGCAGAAACGGTATTACTTGGTTTAGCAAGAGGGTCTGGTACTCGTTCACTTTCTGGAATGGCGTTTCACGTTGGCAGGTATGTGCGGCCATTTCTTGAATTAAGTAGAGCCCAAGTATTAACCGCATGTAAAGAAAGTGGAATTGAATTTTGGAGCGATCCGCAGAATGAAGATTTAAGTTTTGCCCGAGTTCGCGTCCGGAATGAGATCTTGCCAAAAATGGAAAAAGAGATTGGTCCCGGAATTTCCAAAGCACTAGCTCGCACTTCACGGATCCTGCGTGAAGATGCTGATGCCCTTGATCTGATTGCCGGGGATATTTTTGCCAGTCTGGCGGATCCAGCCCAGATTCCGATTGAATTGATCTCCGAACTGCCCATCGCCGTGCGTAAACGGGTTATCAAGCGCGCAATTGAAGCAATGGGAGCACCCAGCCTGAGTGCTGAGCAAATTCTGGAGGTAGAAGCGCTGGTTGGAGGCTGGAAAGGGCAGGGCGCGGTGGCTTTGGCCGGTGGCATTACAGCCCGCCGAGATTCCGGCAGACTAACCCTCTCAAAGTAATCAAGGGCCAGCGTAATCAAGAGGGAGTTCACCTGTGGATCTGTCGGTAATCAAAGATGAAGTCACCGAAGTTGTGGTAACTGAAGAGCAATTAAGGGTGCGCATAAATGAGATCGCTCGAAAGATCGAAAAAGATTACGAAGGAAAAGATTTACTTTTGATTGGCGTATTAAAAGGCGCCGTTATGGCTATGGCAGATTTGTCTCGAGCCATTCAACGACATATTGAAATGGATTGGATGGCAGTTTCTTCTTATGGATCGGGAACTAAGTCCAGTGGAGTTGTTCGAATCTTAAAAGATTTAGATTGTGATATTTCTGGGCGAAATGTTTTAATTGTTGAAGATATTGTTGATACCGGGTTGACGCTATCGTGGCTTAAAGCAAATTTAGAATCACGTGGTGCAAAAAGTGTTGAAATCTGCACAATCTTCCGTAAACCGGAAGCGGCTAAAGTTGAAGTCAATGTTAAATATGTGGGATTTGATATCCCGCCTGCATTTGTTGTTGGCTACGGCTTAGATTTTAATGAGAAGTACCGAAATCTTTCTGTAGTTGCAGTTCTTTCACCACACATGTACTCCTAATTTGATCGGATAATATGATCGGAAAAGTTTTGGTTAAAGTAAAAAAGTATTTAAAGTCACCACTAACTTGGTTAGTTGTAGCGATGTTGCTTGCCATCGGCTATACCCAGGTTATGAATTTAAACAAAAGTTTTAAAGTTGTAGATACTTCGACGGTACTTTCAGTAATTTCTGCGAAACAAGCCGATTCAGTATTGCTAGTAGATAAAGAGCAGTTGATTCGTGTTGTGCTGAAAGCAGGAGTATTGATTGATGGCGCTACAAAGTTAGAAGCCTCTTACATCACAGCACAAGAACCACAAATAGTGGAATTGTTGGCTCAAAATCCACCACCTAAAAAATGGAATGTAAAAGTTCCATCTCAATCATTACTCGTTTCCCTGATTTTTACATTACTTCCATTTCTCTTAATAGGTTTTATCTTTTTCTTTGTAATGAGTAGAGCACAAGGTGCCGGCAAAGCATTTTCATTTGGAAAATCAAGAGCTAAATTAAATTCAAAAGAAACCCCACAAACTAAATTCGAAGATGTTGCTGGTGTAGATGAAGCAATTGAAGAGTTGCGTGAAATTAAAGATTTTTTAGTTGCTCCTGAAAAGTATCAAGAGTTGGGCGCAAAAATCCCCAAAGGTGTGCTGTTGTACGGACCTCCAGGAACTGGTAAAACTTTGCTAGCCAAAGCGGTAGCTGGAGAAGCAAGTGTGCCTTTTTATTCAATCTCAGGTTCAGATTTTGTTGAGATGTTTGTCGGCGTTGGAGCATCAAGAGTTCGTGATTTATTTGCACAAGCGCGGCTAAATGCTCCAGCAATTGTTTTTGTTGACGAGATCGATGCAGTGGGTCGTCATCGTGGTGCTGGCATGGGTGGCGGACATGACGAGCGCGAACAAACACTCAATCAATTATTGGTTGAGATGGATGGTTTTGAAGCAAATGGTTCAGTGATTCTGATTGCCGCAACTAATCGTCCAGATATCCTCGACCCGGCATTGCTTCGTCCTGGTCGTTTTGATCGACAAATTGCTGTTGAACGACCAGATCTAAAGGGACGTAATGAAATTTTAAAAATCCATACCAAAAATAAACCTTTAGCAGATGGAGTTGATTTACTAGCACTAGCTAGACGAACTCCAGGTTTTACTGGCGCTGATTTAGCGAATGTCGTTAATGAAGCAGCATTGCTGACTGCTCGCAAAGAGGAGAAAGTAATTTCTAACGAAGCGTTGGCTGAATCTGTAGATCGAGTAATGGCAGGACCGCAAAAAACTAGTCGCTTGATGAGTGATAATGAAAGATTGATAACCGCGCAGCAGAAGAGTTGATATTCCATGATCCAACTACGGGGGCCGCAAATGACATTGAAAAAGCTAGTGCACTAGCGCGGGCAATGGTTACCCAATATGGATTGAGTGAGAAAATCGGAGCTATCAAATTAGGAAACAAAGATGGCGAACCTTTTATGGGCATGAACTATGGACATCAAAGGGATTACTCAGAATCTGTTGCCGCGATAGTTGATCAAGAAGTTAAAACTTTGATCGAAGATGCACATCTTGAAGCTTATGAAATTCTAGAGAATAATCGCGATGTGCTGGATGGATTAGTGAAGACGTTGATGGATAAAGAAACACTTGAAAAAGAGGAGATCTTAGAATTGTTTGCGCAAGTTAAATCAAGACCGGCCCGTGCGGCTTGGACTGGATCACCGCTTCGCAAGCCTTCAAATCGTCCAGCAATTGTTTATGAAAAGCCGAGCCTCGATGGATGAAATAACACCAATCTCTTTCACATCACCACATGAAGGAAGATCTAAACATCCTTTTGATCAAAAAAGAGCAGAAGCAGCTGTGCTCGAATTATTAATTGCGTTGGGTGAAGATCCAGAACGCGAGGGTTTGCGAGATACACCTGCACGAGTTGCTAGAGCTATGCAGGAAAATTTTGCTGGGTTATGGAGCTCGCCAGAGGAAGTTTTAACTACAACTTTTGATGCCGGCCATCGTGAATTAATTATCGTTCGCGATATTGAAGTTTTCTCTCATTGCGAACACCACCTCACACCATTTCATGGAGTTGCCCATATTGGTTACATACCTGGTGAAAGTGGAAGAATTACCGGTCTTTCAAAACTTGCCCGTTTGGTAGATCTCTTTGCTCGACGTCCTCAGGTACAAGAACGTTTAACGACGCAGATTGCAGATTCCTTAGTTGAGATTCTTGAAGCTGCGGGAGTAATTGTCATAATTGATTGCGAACATTTATGTATGTCTATGCGGGGAGCCAAGAAACCTAGAGCGCGAACCACAACAAGTGCTGTTCGCGGACAATTGCGTGATTCAGCAACTCGTGCGGAAGCGATTAGTTTAATTTTAGGGCGCTAAATTGAAGACCTTAGTAATGGGAATCTTAAACGTCACCCCTGATTCATTTGCAGATGGTGGGATGCACAATTCTCTTCGTGCGGCGATGAATCGTGTGCAAGAAATGATTTCAGAAGGCGTGGATATTATTGATGTCGGTGGAGAATCAACCCGTCCCGGGGCTGCGCGAATCACTGAAGCCGAAGAGTTACTTCGGACAATTCCAGTAATTAAAGCCATAGCAAAATCTTTTCCTGAGGTAACAATTAGTATTGACACGACCAGAGCCAATGTGGCCCAAGAGGCGTTAAATGCAGGTGCGAAAATCATAAATGATGTAAGTGGCGGTTTAGCAGATCCAAAAATGGCCGAAGTGGTTGCAAAGAGTGGCGTTAAATATGTTGTGATGCATTGGCGCGGTACTTCAGAGAGCATGCAGAGCAAAGCTGTTTATAAGGATGTTAATTCAGAAGTAATAGCTGAGCTACTAGGAAGAGTAGCTTCTTTAAAAATCTCAGGAGTACTTGAAAATCAAATAATTCTTGATCCCGGATTAGGGTTTGCAAAATTGCCAGAACACAACTGGGAGATTATTCAAAATTTAGAGATGTTTACTAATTTAGGATTTCCAATTCTAATTGGGGCGTCTAGAAAGAGATTTTTAGGTGAGGAACTCTCACCTATCGAGCGAGAGAGTGCTTCTATAGCTATTACTTCGCTGTGTGCTAAAAATAAAATATGGGGAGTGCGAACCCATTCGGTCAAAGACCATAAAATGGCAATTGATATAGTTGATAAATCGAATTCCGAAAGCGAGGCCAAGTAGTGGATAAAATTATTCTTACTGGGATTTCCGCAGTTGGTTTTCATGGTGTTCATGATTTTGAAAGAAAGAATGGTCAATCATTCTCTGTTGATCTAGAAATTGGATTAGATCTTTCAAAGGCAGGAAAGAATGATGAATTGTCGGAAACAATTGATTATGCATTAGTGGTTGCAATAGTTATAAAATTTTTGACAGGCCCACCGGTAAATTTAATTGAAAAATTAGCAGAACTTATTAGCGAAGATATTTTGAACAATTTTATACAGGCAAAATCAGTTTCAGTTGTCATTCATAAACCAGAAGCACCTGTTGGGGCAGAAATTTTGGATGTTGCAGTGAGAATAGAACGAGTTCGATGAGAGCAGTATTATCACTCGGTTCCAATCTTGGAAACAGTGCAGAAATTTTGAGCTCTGCATCTGAAGCATTAAATGAAGTTAGCGAAGTAATTGCACTGTCATCTTTTTATCAAACAAGACCAATTGGTGGTCCCCCACAACCAGATTTTTTAAATGCAGTAGTTATAATTGAAACAAATTTAGAGCCAGAAGAGTTGTTATTGGTGGCTCAGGCAATTGAAAGTGCACATGGACGTGAACGAATTGACAGCACTGTTAAGTGGGGCCCACGATTTCTTGATATTGATTTAATTAAATGTGATGAAATGCATATTAATTCACCTGAGTTAACGATTCCACATCCCCGTGCGCATGAGCGTGGATTCGTGTTGCAACCATGGATTGAGATCGATCCAACAGCAACCTTGCCAGGATTTGGCCCAATTTCTCATCTGTTGGAGAGTGGAGTACTTACCGAGTAAACTCTTCATGAAGCCTGGTACCCGAGCAGCGGACTGGAGCAGTGCATGCAACACTTATTAAAATATCTTCCTAGTGCGGATTTAGCGCTGCGTGCAAGCAAGATAGCTTTTGTTCCGACAATGGGCGCCTTGCACCAAGGGCATTTATCTTTAGTTAAGCAGGCTAAAACTTTAGCGGAACAAGTTGTAATGAGCATATTTATAAATCCCACTCAATTTGAATCAGTTGAGGATTTAGATAAATATCCGCGCACTTTAATTGAAGATATTAAATTAGCCGAAGCAGCTGGAGTTGATATTTTATGGACTCCGGAAGTCTCGGAGATTTATCCAGACAAATATAAATTGATTGATGCGGGTGAGCTTGGACGTATTTATGAGGGACATACTCGCGCTGGTCATTTTGATGGTGTCTTGACTGTTGTGAATCGCCTATTTGAAATTGTAAAACCAGATTTTGCGATTTTCGGAGAAAAAGATTTTCAACAATTATTTTTAATTCGTGAATTTTCAAAACGCACACACCCTGAGATTGAAATTGTTTCAGCTAGAACTATTAGAGAAATATCTGGATTGGCATTCTCTTCGCGAAATGTCAGATTGTCTTCAGAGCAAGCTAAGTCAGCACTTGTAATCTCTAGAGCACTAGATAGGGCCAGTAAAAAACAAAGTTATGCTGAAATGAAAGATACTGCCCTAGCTGAACTAACTAGTGAAATAGATTTCAAGTTGGATTATTTTGCAATAGTGAATCCCAAGAGCTTGCTTGAGGTTGATCAATCCCATTTTGGCCCAGTTCAACTACTCGTTGCAGGTTGGGTAGGCTCAGTCAGGTTAATAGATAATTTAGCAGCCGTTATCGAGCCAGAAGGGCAAAGCAAATGAAATTACTTGCACCTAGCCCGGGTTGGACGATAAAGAGTGACGTCATAATTGTTGGATCCGGAATAGCAGGGTTAACTACCGCTCTTCAAGTTCGCGCAAACGGATTATCTGTTTTGTTGGTAACAAAAGCTCGCGTTGATGCTGGTTCCACTAAGTGGGCGCAAGGTGGAATCGCTGCGGCGCTCGGCCCAGGGGATTCACCTAGAGAACATGAAGAGGACACGATTGTTGCAGGTGCAGGGCTTTGTGATGTTGAAGCGGTACGAATTTTAGTTTCCGAAGGTCCTGGTGCTGTTGAAAGATTAATTGCAAGAGGTGCCGTTTTTGATCGTGCTGTAAGTGGAGAGATTGCATTAACGCGTGAAGGTGGTCACCATCGAAATCGCATCTTGCATGCTGGCGGTGATGCAACCGGAGCGGAAATTTCACGAGCCCTACTTGCTGCGGTAACACAAGATGAGGGAATTGAATTAATTGAGAATGCACTGGTACTAGATGCTCTTGTTGACGATGATGGTCGAGTTTGTGGAGTGACATTGCATGTTATTGGTCAAGGTAGTCGCGATGGTGTGGGTCGGGCACTTGGACGAGCGGTGATTTTAGGAACAGGCGGTTTGGGGCAAGTCTTCGCCCAAACTACAAATCCACCAGTCTCAACTGGGGATGGCGTTGCACTGGCATTACGTGCGGGTGCCGGAATAGCTGATGTTGAATTTATTCAATTTCACCCAACAGTTATGTGGCTTGGCAATAATGCAAGTGGTCAACAGCCACTTATAAGTGAAGCAGTTCGCGGCGAAGGTGCAGTTTTGGTTAATGATGCTGGCGTTCGCTTTATGCAGGGTGCACATGAATTGGCAGATTTGGCTCCACGGGATGTTGTAGCAAAAGTAATTATGCGCGAGATGATTAAAAATGGAAGTGATCATGTCTGGCTTGATGTAAGTGCAGTATCAAATTTTCCAGAAAGATTCCCAACTATTTATCAATCTTGTTTAGATCATAATATTGATCCAACAAAAGATTTAATTCCAGTCGCACCTGCCGCTCATTACGCCTCGGGTGGAGTTCGCGTTAATTTGTTTGGGCATTCAAGTATTTTGGGGTTATATGCATGTGGTGAAACAGCATGTACTGGAGTTCACGGTGCAAATAGATTAGCTTCTAATTCCTTACTGGAAGGTTTAGTTTTTGCAGCACGAATTGCTGATGATTTAAATGTAAATCTTCCTGCTCAAGGTGAGCCGGTAGAAAATAACTCAAAGAGTATTTTGCTTGATCCTGCAATTAGAAAAGATATCGCCAACGCTATGAGTAAAGGTGCTGGTGTAATCAGAACCCGAGAATCATTAGAAGAGGTGTTGGCAACTTTAGATGAGTTAGCAAAAAGAACATCTGATCAACCTTGCGTTGAGGCTTGGGAAGTAACTAATTTGCATTGTTTGGCAAATGTTTTAGTGCGCTCAGCGCTAATTAGGGAAGAGACTCGGGGATCACATTGGCGTGAAGATTTTCCTAAGCCGCTTGATTCTTGGCAACAGCGGATTTTACAAGAGATGGATGTAGCAGGAAATTACCTTCACAATTTAGAAAAGGTGATAAATGAGTAGATTATCTGATCAACTTGTTGCAAAACTTTTAGCACAAAAGATATCGCCGCAACCATTTGAAGTATTGGTCGATGCAGCACTTCGAGAAGATTTAGGTAGTGGGTTAGATGCAACTACTGTTGCAACAATCCCAGCTAATCAAATAGCGGTCGCGCAATTTAATGCCAGAAAGGCTGGCGTCGTTGCTGGAATCTTTGTCGCACAGGCAGTTCTTGAAATTGCTGGAAACTCCGCGATTACTTTTGCTAAGCAAATTCCCGAAGGAAGCAAAGTTAAAGCGGGAGAATTGATTTTTGAAGCTACTGGAAAAGTTACCGATTTACTTTATGCAGAGCGAACCGCGCTAAATTTCCTTTCGCGGCTATAAGGAACAGGTTGCATAATTCGTGATACCCGGAAAACCACACCAGGATGGCGAGAAATTGAAAAGTTTGCCGTCCGAATGGGAGGGGCCACAAATCATCGGATGAACTTATCTGACGCCGCTCTCATAAAAGATAATCACATCGCAGCAACAGGAAGTATTACAAAGGCAATTAATGACGTGCGAAATAAATTTCCAAATCTTTCCATCGAAGTTGAGATTGATCATTTAGATCAAATGGAAGAAGCGATAGCGGGCAAAGTAGATTTAATTTTGCTCGACAACATGTCACCAGAGGAATGCAAAGTAGCGGTTGCACAATGCGCTAATCGAACAAAACTTGAAGCCTCAGGGGGAATCACTTTAGAAAATGCCCGCAAGTATGCTGAAAGTGGAGTTGATTTTATTGCGATAGGTGCGTTAACCCACTCTGCTGCAATTCTTGATATTGGTTTAGATCTTCAAGTTAAGGGGTTGTGAAATGTTATTAACCATAGATGTCGGAAATACCAATACAGTATTAGGAATTTTTGATGATCAAAAGATTTTACATTCATGGCGAGTTAAGACAGATCCACGTGACACCGCTGATGAACTATGGATTAAATACCGTTCTTTAGTAGAAGATTTTGAGGTAAGTGGTATCTCGTTATGTTCAACAGTTCCAGCAGTGCTTCGCGAATTGCGCACAATGCTTACGAGGCATTACGCGCAAACACCATCGACCATACTTGAACCTGGTATTAAAACTGGCGTTCCGCTGCTTGTAGATAATCCAAAGGAAATTGGATCAGATCGAATTGCAAATACGTTGGCTGCCCATGAGATGTTTGGCGAGAATGGTCCAGTAATTGTTGTTGATTTTGGTACCTCTACTAATTTTGATGTTGTATCAGCTAAAGGGGAATTTTTAGGTGGAGCACTTGCACCTGGAATTGAAATCTCTGTTGAGGCGTTAGCAGCTCGAGCTGGGACAGGTGGATGGCTTGGTAAGGCGGATTAGTGATGAACTTGATGTAGATGGAATCACGGTAGTTGCTACTGGCGGATTGGCAACCTTAGTTATTGGAATTTGTGAAACCATTGATTTTCACGAACCAGATTTGACCTTGATTGGTCTTCGCTTGGTGCATGAGCGGAACCACTAGAACCGGTACCCTCTACCCATGAGCGAAAAAGGTGCGCAGGAAAGCAATAGCGGCGCCGAAGTGGATGATCTGCCAGAGCAGATTCGAATCCGACATGAAAAAAGAGAATCTTTAATTTCTTCTGGGGTTGCGCCTTATCCCGTTGCAGTACCCCGGACTTCCTCACTTAAATCGATAAGGGAAAAGTTTGCAGATTTAGCCATTGATGTAACAACTGGCGTAACAGAGAGTTTGAATGGCCGGGTTATTTTCAAACGAGATACCGGAAAATTATGTTTTGCAACTTTGCGGGAAGGTGATGGAACTGAATTACAAGCGATGTTCTCGCTAGACAAAGTTGGCGAAGAAGTTTTGGGACAATGGAAAACCTACGTAGATATTGGAGATTTTGTAAGTGTTACCGGTGAAATAATCACATCAAAACGGGGCGAACTTTCGATCCTTGCATCTTCTTGGAATATGGCAGCTAAAACTTTACGTCCGCTACCTGTAGAACATAAACCTTTATCTGAAGAGACCCGGGTTCGGATGCGTTACGTGGATTTAATAGTTAGACCAGAAGCCAGATCAAATGCCCGCTTACGACCAGTCGTAATGAAATCTCTTCGCGATACATTCTCGCAACGAGATTTTATTGAAGTCGAAACCCCGATGTTGCAGGTATTACATGGTGGAGCTGCTGCTCGGCCATTTAGGACTCACATTAACGCCTATGACATGGAACTTTTTCTTAGAATTGCACCAGAGCTTTATTTAAAACGTTGCATTGTTGGTGGTATTGAGCGAGTTTTTGAAATCAACCGAAATTTTAGAAATGAAGGTGCTGACTCATCACACTCTCCAGAATTTGCCATGATCGAGTCTTACCAATCTTATGGAGATTGGAATTCGATGATTGAGTTAACAAGAGATTTAGTGCAAGAAGCAGCAATTGCAAGTTATGGATCAACAACAGTCACACATTTTGATGGGCGAGAAAGTGATTTAGGTGGAAAGTGGGATCAGATTTCACTGTACGGTTCTGTTTCTAAAGCAGTCGGCGTGGAAGTTACCGCATTGACTTCTCATGATGAATTAGTTGCATTAGCGAAAAAAGTTGGCTTATCAGTTGATCCAAAATGGATTACCGGAAAATTGCTAGAAGAATTGTTTGAACATTTAGTTAAGCCAGAATTGAAAACTCCAACATTTGTTATGGGATTTCCGTTAGACACATCACCACTGGTTCGAGCACATCGAGACACCCCGGGCGTCGCTGAAAAATGGGATTTATATATTGATGGTTTCGAACTTGCTACTGGTTACTCTGAATTGGTCGACCCGGTGATTCAACGCGAAAGATTAGTTGCGCAAGCTGCATTGGGTGCAAAAGGTGATGTTGAAGCAATGGTGTTAGATGAAGATTTCTTGCGTTCATTAGAGTTTGGAATGCCACCAACTGGCGGCATGGGCATGGGCGTAGACAGATTGTTGATGGCACTAACTGGTCTTGGAATTCGGGAAACTATTTTATTTCCACTAGTGAAACCAGAATGAACCCAGTAATCCGTCCAGCCCGAACAAGTGACATTAAAAACCTTCGACAAATTATCGATACTTACGCACTTGGCCGCAGATTACTTACAAAAGAAACAGTAACTCTTTATGAATCTGTTCAGGAGTTTACAGTTGCTGAGATAGATGGCGAAGTTATTGGTTGCGGCGCACTGCATATTCTTTGGGAAGATTTAGCAGAAGTGCGAACGATGGCTGTCGTTGAAAAATATCGAGGCACTGGTATCGGGTCGCAACTAATGGATCACATCACAACTCGTGCAATCGAACTTGGAGTAAAAAGAATTTTCTGTTTAACATTTGAAACAGATTTCTTTAGTAGACATGGATTTGTTGAAATTCAAGGAACCCCTGTTGATCCAACCGTTTACCAAGAGCTTTTGCTCTCATACGATGCCGGTATTGCTGAGTTCTTGGAGTTGGAGAGCGTGAAGCCAAACACATTGGGGAACACCAGAATGTTGCGGGTGCTGTAGCCCAGTTGTAGCCCACTTCTGAGATTGATTACAGAAACTGCCTTCGGTCACCCCTATATCTAGTGGATTTTCCCTATATCTAGTGGTCAGGCCATAAATTTGCCGAATCCTGCCCGATCCCGGCATATTTGAGCCTGGTTGTGCGTTAAAAGAAATACCACCCAATGTGCCGCCTAGGTAAGAGATGATTAGGCTTGGAGATGTACCCACGCAAAAGGGGCACATTACATAGTTAGAGGAGTTGCCATGTTTGAGCGGTTTACTGACCGAGCCAGACGAGTAGTTGTACTCGCCCAAGAGGAAGCTCGCATGCTCAATCACAATTACATCGGCACAGAGCATATTTTGCTTGGCTTAATTCACGAAGGTGAAGGTGTAGCCGCAAAAGCACTTGAATCACTTGGAATTTCACTTGAAGCAGTTCGCGCACAAGTTGAAGAGATTATTGGTCAAGGCCAACAAGCACCAAGTGGACATATTCCATTTACACCACGTGCTAAAAAAGTATTAGAACTTTCACTTCGTGAAGCGTTGCAACTCGGACACAACTACATTGGCACCGAACATATTTTGCTTGGTTTAATTCGTGAAGGCGAAGGCGTTGCTGCTCAAGTTTTGGTAAAACTTGGCGCAGATTTGAATCGCGTACGTCAACAAGTAATTCAATTGCTTTCAGGTTATCAAGGTAAAGAGGCGGCAACTTCTAGCGGTCCTGCTGAAGGAACCCCATCTACCTCACTTGTGCTTGATCAATTTGGTCGCAACTTAACTGCTGCTGCTCGTGAAGGAAAACTTGATCCGGTTATTGGTCGCGAGAAAGAGATTGAACGCGTAATGCAAATTCTTTCTCGTCGTACAAAAAATAACCCAGTATTAATTGGCGAACCAGGCGTTGGTAAAACTGCAGTGGTTGAAGGACTTGCTCAGGCGATAGTTAAGAACTTAGTTCCAGAAACTATTAAAGATAAGCAAATCTATTCACTAGATCTTGGTGCGTTAGTTGCCGGAAGTCGCTACCGTGGAGATTTTGAAGAACGTTTGAAGAAAGTATTGAAAGAGATTCGCACACGTGGCGATATTATTTTGTTCATCGACGAAATTCACACATTAGTTGGAGCGGGTGCAGCCGAAGGTGCAATTGATGCTGCAAGCATTTTGAAACCGATGTTGGCACGTGGCGAACTTCAGACAATTGGTGCCACAACTCTTGATGAATACCGCAAACATTTAGAAAAAGATGCTGCACTTGAGCGACGTTTTCAGCCAATTCAAGTTGCTGAACCATCCGTAACTCACACTATCGAGATTTTGAAAGGACTTCGTGATCGTTACGAATCACATCACCATGTTTCAATTACAGATACAGCCTTAGTTGCGGCTGCTACCTTGGCAGATCGTTATGTTTCAGATCGCTTCTTGCCAGATAAAGCAATTGACCTTATTGATGAAGCCGGATCTCGTCTGCGAATTAAGCGCATGACAGCTCCACCTGATTTACGTGAGTTTGATGATCGCATCGCAAATGTTCGACGCGAAAAAGAATCGGCAATTGATGGACAAGATTTTGAAAAGGCCGCCTCACTTCGCGATAAAGAAAAAACTCTGATTCAAGAAAAAAGTGAGCGCGAGAAGCAATGGAAAGCTGGAGATTTAGACCAGGTTTCAGTTGTTGGCGAAGAAGAGATCGCCGAAGTTCTGGCCGCATCAACTGGAATTCCAATTGTGAAGTTGACTGAGGAAGAGACATCACGTTTGCTACGCATGGAAGATGAATTGCACAAACGGGTAATTGGTCAAGATCAAGCCATTAAGGCACTTTCACAAGCGATTCGTCGGGCACGGGCAGGATTGAAAGATCCTAAACGTCCAGGTGGCTCATTTATCTTCGCCGGTCCATCAGGCGTTGGCAAGACTGAACTATCCCGTACTTTGGCTAGTTTCTTATTTGGTGATGCAGATGCACTTATTCAACTTGACATGAGTGAGTACGCAGAACGCCATACTGTTTCGCGGTTATTTGGCTCACCTCCAGGATATGTTGGTTATGACGAAGGCGGACAACTCACCGAGAAAGTTCGGCGTCGTCCATTCTCTGTTGTGCTCTTCGATGAGATAGAAAAAGCACATCCAGATATCTTCAACTCTTTGCTACAAGTTCTTGAAGATGGACGTTTAACAGATGCGCAAGGTCGCGTTGTAGATTTCAAAAACACAATCATCATCATGACTACAAACCTTGGAACTCGAGATATATCAAAGGGTGCCGGACTTGGTTTTGCTAATAGCGGTGATTCACAAACCTCTTATGAGCGGATGCGCAATAAAGTTACTGATGAACTTAAGGCCCACTTCCGCCCTGAATTTTTGAACCGTATTGACGAGATAGTTGTCTTCCATCAATTGACAGAAACAGAGATTGTTCAAATTGTTGATTTGATGGTTGCGTTACTTGATGAGCGGTTGAAAGCCAAAGATATGGGTATCGAATTGAAACCTTCTGCCAAAGCATTGCTGGCATCCCGCGGTTATGACCCAGTAATGGGAGCGCGTCCACTACGCCGAACAATTCAACGAGAGATTGAAGATATTCTCTCTGAGAAGATTCTATTTGGCGAACTCAAAGCCGGTGAAATTATCGTTGTTGATACTGAAGGCGAAGGCGTTGACGCGAAGTTCACTTTTACAGGTGAACCAAAGATTTCAACACCAAACACACCTGAGGATCTGGCCGAAACTCCAGCAGTTTAACTTTCATCAATGTCATCAATGTCATCTTTGCCATCCGCCTTTGACTTGCATGGCAAAGTTGCTGTAGTCACTGGTGGAAATGGTGGAATTGGTCTTGGATTTGCGCGGGGGTTTGCTAAATCTGGTGCAAACATCGCGATCTGGTCGCGCAACCTCGAAAAAAGTGCCAAAGCGGTAGCTGAACTTGAATCCCTTGGAGTACGAGCAGTTGCATTCAAGGTCGATGTAAATATTCGAGCAGATATCGATCAAGCTGTAATTGATACAGTTGCAAAACTTGGCTCTATTGATATTTTAGTAGCCAATGCAGGTATAAATATTCGCAAAAGACCAGAAGATTTCTCTAAAGCAGATTGGAAAGATGTTTTAGATACAAATTTAACTGCGGTTTTTGAGTGCTGCCAAGCCGTTTATCCAGAAATGAAAAAGCGTGGTGGCGGAAAAATAATCACAATTGGCTCAATGACAAGCATCTTTGGATTTGGAATAACTTCCGCATATGCGGCTACAAAAGGTGCAGTAGTCCAATTAGCTAAATCTTTAGCAGTAGCTTGGGGAGCAGATAATATTCAAGTAAATGCGGTTCTCCCGGGATGGGTGAAAACCGAAATGACAACCCAATCCCGTTGTCACTGGTACCGCTATACCAATTGACGGCGGATTCTCAGGAACATTGTTTATATTTGACCCACCTGTTTAAGGAGCATAATGAGTAGCGTTCAAGAATTTTTGCAAGGTATTACCAAAAGTTGGATACACCAGAGTTGGAGCGTGCGCTTATTGCGCCTTTGGCTGGGAGTTACCTTTACTTACGCTGGCATTGATAAAGCCCTTGACGGGGGATTTCTAAACCCAGATGCCACCACCTATATTGGTAAGCAACTTGCCGGTTTTGCACAACAATCTCCGATTTCACCATTACTAAATAAGATGATTGAGCATGCAACTCTGGTTGGCGCCGGCACAATGGTTGGCGAAATTGCAATTGGCTTAGCAACTCTATTTGGAGTGTTGCCCTTTTTGGCGGCCGTTGCTGGAGCAGGACTTTCGGCAACTCTTTGGCTTTCATCTACATTTCACACAACCCCATATTTCTTAGCCCCTGACACTGCGTATTTAATTATGTGGTTAGTTTTTGCATTAGCAATTTTGCCAAGAAAGCGAACAATTTCTAGAGTTTTAAATGTTGATCGAAGAGGTGCCATTGGTATTGGAGTTGTCGGCGTACTCTCAATCGCATTTGCAGGATTAGGAAATATCTTTGCTAAACCAGGGAAAATCGCTTCTGGAGCAGCAAAAGTTGTTACAAAGCAAGGTGGCAGCGCTCCCGCTAATGCCATTGCGACAATTTCAGATTTGAATGTTGGTACTGCGTTACAAATTAAACTTGCATCAGGTGATCCAGGAATATTAATTCGCACTGCTACTGATGCAGTTTGTGCTTTTTCGGCAGTATGTACCCATCAAGGATGTACGGTTGATTATGATCAAGTGAGCAAAGAATTAATCTGTCCATGTCATGGAGCAAGATTTGATCCTTTGCAAAACGGAAAAGCAATTGCTGGACCAACTCGTGTTGCATTAACGGAAGTTCCAGTGCAGATCAGCGGTGAATACATCGTTTCTGCTTAATGCTATAAAAGTTTCACTTTTTCAAGAGCTTGAGATATCCGGTGCACTTCAACAATTTCAATTCCAGCAACTTTGATATCACTTCCGGCCGGAATTAATGCGCGCTTAAATCCAAGTCGGGCTGCTTCAACGATCCGTTGTTGGCCACCCGTTACTTTTCTAATTTCACCAGCAAGGCCAACTTCACCAATTGCAATTAAATCCGCGGGCAACGCTAAGCCAACCGCTGCAGAGGCGACCGCAAGTGCAGCAGCAAGATCAGCTGCTGGTTCAGTCAATTTCATTCCACCAACAGTTGCCACATAAACATCTCGCCCGGCCAATTTGGTATTTGCACGTAATTCCAAAACTGCAAGTGTCATTGCGGTTCGAGCACTATCTAATCCGCTGGTAACTCGACGGGCATTTCCATAATCACGATCTTTTTCAACTCCAACTAATGCTTGAATCTCGGCAACAAGTGCTCGCCGGCCTTCAAGTGCAACTGTGACGCAAGTTCCTGGAACAGGTTCGGCATGACGAGTTGTGAAAAGTCCACTTGGATCAGTTACTCCAGAGATTCCACCATCATGTAAATCAAAACATCCAACTTCATCAGTTGCACCAAATCGATTTTTGATTGATCTGACTAACCGCAACCGTGAATGGCGATCTCCTTCAAAGTTAAGCACCACATCTACTAAATGTTCGAGCAATCTTGGACCGGCGATTGATCCATCTTTGGTAACGTGACCAACTAAAATTACCGTTATTCCGCGATCTTTCGCGATTCTAATTGCAGTATTTGCAACTTCGCGAACTTGGGTGACGCCACCAGGGGATCCTTCAATTGCGGCACTGGCCATTGTTTGGATTGAGTCAATAATTAATAAATCAGGTTTTACCGCATCAATATGTGCAACAACTGCACTCAATTCATTTTCAGCTGCTAACCAAAGTGATGGATGAATTGCAGAAAGGCGTTCGGCACGCAATCTAACTTGCGCCGTAGATTCCTCACCTGTTACATAAAGTGCAGTTAATCCAGTGCGTGCACTCTCGGCTGCAACAGTTAAGAGCAAAGTAGATTTACCAACTCCAGGTTCTCCGGCAAGTAAAACAACAGCACCAGGAACTAATCCACCACCGAGGGTGCGATCTAACTCGGCTACTCCACTGGAACGAGATTGCGCAGCGGCTAAATCAACTTCACCTATTGGTCGCGCGGTAGCAGTGACCGCCCCTGCGGCTACAACATTAAGTTTGCGAGTGCCTTCATCAATACTTCCCCACGCCTGGCATTCACCACAGCGACCTACCCACTTTGAAGTACTCCAACCACATTCCGAGCAGCGGAAGGGCTCTTTGAGCGATGCTTTAGCCATGTTCTAAGAGTACGACTTACAACTGACCTTTTGCTATTGAACTTCTATTGAATTCTTGCGGCAGCCTCTTTGCGGGCCAAAGTTGTGGCTGGGTGCTCAAGTAGAAATGGCAACAACTTCGGAGATGCAGCCCGTTTGATTTCCATTCGAGCATCGCAAATCTGCTTCAATTCAGCATAAGCTTTTTTGCCCATCAATTCAGTAAGTTCTGCTTCATTTGAAATATAGACCGGCTCTTTACCGACATGGGCGTCAGAGTTACTAGTGCAGTACCAGTGAAAATCTTCTCCACCAGGTCCCCAACCGCGACTTTCATATTCACCAATTACTGTGATTGACACTTCGACATCATCGCCGAGATCAACTTTTTCAAAACTCCGGCGAATTGGTAATTGCCAACATACATCAGGTTTTGTCTTAACAAAGTGGACGCCTTCACTTTGAGCAAGATGGTGTAGAACGCAACCAAAATCTCCAGTGAAACCTTCTGCAGTATGACCTTTTCGATTTAAGAAGATGCAACCGTCTTCTACTTTTCGAGTTTTTCGTTCACCGTCTTCATCTACTTCAGAGATCTTTAATTTGCCACCTTTTTTCTTAGGTTGGGCTTTGTCAAAGTATTGCCATTGAGATTTTTTTAATTTTTTAGCAAATTTAAGCACGCGCTCTTCATCTTTTTTACCAGAGTAAATCGCACCTTCAGAACAACATCCATCATTCGGGCGATCAGCGTAAATTCCCTTACAACCATTGCCATAAATGCAGGTCCAATTAGAGGTAAGCCAAGTTAAATCACAACGAAAACGCTCACCAAATGGATCTGCAGGGTTATCAAATTCAACCCAGTCGCGTGGGAAATCAATTACTACCTCAGGCATAAGGCACAAGGGTAGAGGCTTTTTTAGCTTCTTGTTACATCGGTCGGAATTGGGTAGGTGCCACTTTTTGGTTGGCTTACCGACCTGTCGAGATGTTGGCGTTGTAGGCTCTGCCTTATGAGCCAGATATTGATCATCGGCGCTGGTGCAATGGGAGAGGCGATTATCGCTGGACTCATAAAATCAGGAACCGTGCCCAGCTCTATTTCGATATTAGAAAAGCGGCAGGAGCGAAGTAAAGAGATCTGTGCGCAATATGGAGTTTGTGAGCTATCGGACACAGAGGCAGTATCAGGATTCGCTGCAATCTTCCTGATCGTCAAACCGCAAGATTTGGCGAGCACCGTTGCCGAAATCTCAGATCAGATATCTGCAGAGACTGTACTAATTAGCCTTGCAGCGGGTAAAAAAATCGCTGGGATTGAATCTGCGCTTAAAGGTAAGAAAATTCCAGTTATCCGGGTAATGCCAAATACCCCAGCATTAGTTGGTGAAGGAATGGCAGCCATTTCGGGGGGCACTCATTGCAGTGAAAAAGATTTAGCGCTCGCCGAACAACTATTAAATGGCACAGGTAAAGTGATTCGCGTTGACGAGCATTTGCAAGATGCAGTTACTGCACTAAGTGGATCAGGACCGGCTTACTTTTTTCTAATCATCGAAGCAATGGTGGCGGCTGGAATCGAGTTAGGCCTGACACCTGAGGATGCACATCAATTAAGTATCCAGACTATTTACGGTGCTGCAACGATGTTGCGAGATTCAGGGAAAACACCAACAACCTTGCGCGAAAATGTCACAAGTCCAAATGGAACAACTGCTGCTGCACTTAAAACTTTAAATGAACGCGGAATTCACGAGATATTTAGTGCCGCACTTTTGGCAGCGCGTGATCGTTCGCGCGAATTAGCCCAGGGGTGAGCAAAGCTGAGACGAGCACTTTTTATTGCAGTAGGTTTTTCACTCTTAGTTAGTTCAAACGCTTATGCGGCCACTTTTTCACCAAAAGTAGTACCTCCATTCTTTACTACAACAATTTCTGGTAATCAAAATGACGAAATAATTGGGATAACTTCCACCAAAAAGAATTGGGTAGTCGCGGGTAATGTCGTTGGAGATTTTCTTGGGACTACCTCTCTGGGCGGCCTTGATTCATGGGTTAGTGCTTTTGATTCTGCAGGAGGAAATGTTTGGTCACTTCGGGTTGGCACATCGGAAGATGCTCTCGCAACAGCAATCGCTGTGGATTCAAAAGAGCAGATTTGGATCGCGGGATTGGCACAAAATGAGAAAAATCCAACTACTTTACTCGCTCCAGATACTTCATCTCCCACTAGTGAACCGCTAACAAGTCAAAATCCAATAGTGCAAA
>RGZI01000080.1 GCA_010031635.1 Actinomycetota bacterium | reverse complement strand
CGGTCTTTTTTATTCTTAGTTACTGCCTTTATATTGCCAATAGTGCATCGTATTTTTGGCAATGTTAGTGAGGCTCCAATAGATGAGCACCTTGAGCAATCATGAAGAAACTAATATTTTTTATTGTTATATTGCTTCTTGCGCGAGGGGCAACGTATTTTGCGAGTAATCCAGGTCAAACACCACTTCAATTTGATAATTTGCTACTTGGCTATGACATTGGATCTAATGGAAACCTCAATCAAGTTCTAGCCGTAATCGTTGGCCCGCAAGGAGTTGCAGGTCCTGCTGGAGTTGCAGGTAAAAATGGATTTATTGGTCTCAACGGAAATGATGGTAAAAACGGAATTGATGGGGCGCCAGGACCAATCGGACCGAGTGGTCCTCCAGGATTGCAAGGCCTTCAAGGATTGCAAGGCCTTCAAGGATTGCAAGGCCTTCAAGGATTGCAAGGTATACCTGGTAAAAATGGTGCCCAGGGTCCAGCAGGTCCAGCAGGAATAGGCGGCGGAGGTAGCGCAATTGCGATTATCTCTCTTGCATCTGGTGATATCAATTGTCCAACAGGGGGAACTAAATTTATTGCAAGCGATGGATCGCAATCATTTGCTTGCAATGGAACTAAAGGTGATGTCTCATTCGGAGGAGCTGGAGGATCTATTGCAGTCTGTGATGATGCAATTGATATCGGCATGGTGAGCCATTTTGATACTTTACTTTCTAAATTCATTTTGGACGGCATTCGAGTTAGCAACTTGAGTTCTCGATGTGAAGGAGACAGGCTCGATATAACTTTATCGACGACAACCTCTGGAGGGCTCAAGCAGCCATTCGTATGTACGGTACTAAACCTTCCGGATGCTCTTGGTAATGACCTCTATCTGACTCGAACTGGTTATACTTTGAAGTATGGAGAAGTCGGGCTGGTAGTTCCGTTGGTCTGTGATCCATTGCTAAGCGTGATGGATTTGACCATACTGGATTCAATACTCGGATTCCAACTGACGTGATAATTACAGAAAGCGTGAATACCTAATATGGCATCGAAGAAAAAGATTGAACCTGTGAAGCCAGTTGTTTCACGGGTTCCACTTCCTGCCACTGATTCAGCGCTGGTAATTGATTTACCCGATGGCCAAAAACTTGTTGTTGGAAAAATGGGACAAGGAACTGTCATTGAAGTTGCAACCTGGCGTGGAGTTGGCCGCCCTGATTCTAGAACAAGCCGAATGATGTTTGGGATGTCTAGCGCTGAAATAGATGAAGAAGGCGAGACGAAAGAAGTTGAAGTTTATGCAGAAGGACCATCTAATCCAATTCTCCAAATTCTTAATTATCCACTCTCTCTAATCAAGTGGCTATTTAATATCCAAAGTGAACCAATGTTGAAAAAGAATAAAGATGGTAGCAAAAAATTGATTATTGAAACAAGGCCAGATTCTCCATCGATTCCCTCTCCATTTATAAAAAATCTCAAAAAACTTCTGGCTTTTGTACTCACCGGAATCGAGTTATTGAAAAAGAAGGCAAGCCCTCTTTTTTCACGGGCTAGCGTTTTTGTGAAGCAGAAACTGAAGCAGAAAGGAAAAGCTGTTTCTACCCTTTCAAAATCAAATGAAGATATTGATATTGAAAAATGGCTAGATTCACTCAATAACAAGGGGGGCGCTAAAGGCAAGAAGGAAGAACCTCGAGCAATATCCGCCCCCAGGGGTAAAACCAAGAAATAATTGCGGTTGGCATGTGCGTAATCACGTTATATGGGCCCATTACTAGGTACGCTTATACATCAATGAAGCGAGAGGAGGGTTGCTGGATTGAGCGATAATACAAAGCGCGGAATCATATTTTCAGTAATCCTTTTAGCAATCCTCTTTGCATTGGGACTGAGAATTGATCACCCAAAATCTGGACTCAAAAATGCACTTGGACCAGCGCCATCGTCAATTGCGGTGTACTGGCATAAATCTGAATTAAGTCCCGGTGATAGAGTCATTGCTAGGATTGAACAACCAGAACTAAGTCCTATTTTAGCGATTGTCAACAATGTAAGCCCTGATTTTATTGATATTCAAACTAATGAAGGTTTTCAGCGAATTCCAGCAGAAAATGTAAAGGGTTCCCTAGTAATGGTCTTTCCATTTATAGGGACCTTGCTTGGCCTAGTCGGTTTATAGCACTGGCCTAGTTTTGCTTCACTAAAGTCAGGTTAGAATTACAAGTGTTTCACAGAATTCCCCAACTGAGGAGGCATGCGGTGCAATATTACTCGTCAACCTCAGCTTTTGAGTTCTCAATCTCGGGCAGGTTTGAAGAATGAGTTTGATTGAAATTGATCAACCTGAAGTAAATAAGAAAAAATTTCCCAAAGTTCTATTTGGTACGGCCATTGCAATGGCAATTGCTTCATTTGGTTTAGCTGTTGGCGCACTTCTGAATTTGGGAAATGCAAATAGTGCAACTAATGAATTAGGTGTTGGAGTTACCCTCACTCCTAGTTGTGATTCAGATGGAATCACCATGCTTCCCTACGAGAGTTTTGAAAATCGTATTGCCCCCGATCATAGATTTACATTCAACGAAATTCAGCTCTCTGGAATTTCAAGTAATTGTGCTGGAAAAGATTTTATTTTGACGGTGCGAGATTCTAATGGTGATTTACTTCCTATTACCCGTAATGGCGCAGGCACAACGTATAGTTCAATTCGAATATATTTCCGCCGATTTGTTGGCGCTGATTACTCCGTTGATGTAAATGGAAATCTTACTGATATGTTTACACTTGTTGGTGGTGATTCAACGACAGTAACAGTTCAGGCAATCTCAGGTTTAGTTTCTATCAAAGATCTTCCAGTCGATGGTGGGGGTAACGTGACGTGGAATGGTGAGAATCCAGGCGAATATTGGTCACAATCTGATGACAATAATGAAGTATCAATTGTGCTAAACCCAAGTGCAATTGCAGGTGAAGAATCCTTATTTGGATTTGCCGATTCCCGAAATGTTTACAAAATTACCTTAGAATCTACGGACCACTCAAATACGTTGTAAAAAACATTACTGCTAAGACTTTGGGATAATTGTGGCAATTGCTGGTTGAGAAGTTCTCTGAGGGTTAGCAGTATTAGAAGGAGTCAATACCGCAGTAACGGAAGTGCTGCCTAATGTTGAAGGTTTCCAAATGCAGGTTGCGGGTCTTCCTGTTGCAGCTTTTATCGCAGTACAACCAGGAATAGCTCTGTTATCTTGGAAAAATTTCACCGTTCCCGACTCTTTTACAGCTGCAGATACATATCTGGTCGATTGATATTCAAAGACGCTATTCGTCGTATTATCTTCAAAGGTCACATCAACTGAGTTTGATCCATCAGCAAATTCAATATTCTTTTCAACTGATGAGACTGGGTTATAAACGGTATCTGTTCCAGCCATTGTTGCAATTATCGGACAATATCCAGGCGTAGTGCGGTTCAATGAGGCGCCGGATAAAGTGCAATCTGGATCACCGGTCGTATAGGTGACCACCCCTCCAGAGGAGCCACCTGAAGTAATAAGTGTGAGTGTGCGATCAGTGCGCCCATTGAGTGTGATTATTGAAAGTGAGCTTTGATTGACTTTAGCAACACTCAAAGTCGCTGCATTCGAATAGGTAACCGCTGTAGTTCCAAGCAAGGAATTAGTAACTTTGGCACGATACTGATAGCCATTGAGAAGTGTCGTCAAAGATGCAGTGGTATATGTGGCTGTGGTTGCCCCACTACCGTCAGAGACATTACTCCATGTTGTACCACTATCAGTTGAGACTTCCCACTGGTAGTTCAATGTTCCAGAATCTGTTCGAGTTGCTGAGACAGTAAATGATCCTGATTGAGTCGCACTCTTACTGATAGAACTTGGATGAGAGAGAATTGTCGGTGTCGCAGCTGTTGAATTTGTCGTAACTGCCGACTTATCAGATTCAGGTGAATTCAAATGTGTGCTATCACCTATTGCAACTAGGGCAATTCGGTACTGTGTGCCATCTGTAATCCCACTATATTGGCTCGCAGTAAGCCTTAGACTTGTTCCAGAAGTTACAGTACTTGTCTCTAGCAATGTTGCACCTGAGGAATTATAGATATTTACTTGATAGCCAGTTGAATCCGAAACTGAGCTCCAAGAAATATCAATCGATTTCAAGGCAGACGAAGTAGCACTTACTGTGGGAGCTCCAGGTTTGGCAAGAATCGCGTTAGTAACAATTGCATTTGATTGCAAGGATGCTGTCGAGTCAGAATAGTTACCGGATCCTAGAGCCGTTACAGTCACGTAATAACTTGTATCTGAAGTTAGTCCTGAAACAATGACTGAACCAGTCGAGTAAGTATCGGTAACTGTAGCAATCAATGTGCCACCAGAAGTTGTGTAAACCCTTATTTGATATGTAGTCGAATTCGAAACTGCCGAATAATTTACAGTTATAGAAGTTGCGCTTCCAGAGACTGCACTACCTGTTGGAGCAGTAGGGGTGGAGAGAGTAATTGCATTGACGCTCACCGTTGCAGACTCTGATGTGACTGCGCTACTTGTAGTCAGCGCTGGAGTTGTGTAGGTAGCGCTAGTTGCACCCGAGACATTACTAAAGGAGCCAATCGTTGCCGACTCCCACTGATAGCTCAGTACTCCACCATCACTGCGCGTTGCAGTAACTGCAAAGCTTGCAGTATTTCCTGATGTGATAATTAAATTAGTTGGCTGAGAGGTAATAACAGGGCTCACAGGTAATGCATTAGTGGTAATCGTCGCAGATGCACTGCTCTCAGCTGAGTTACCATAATTTCCAGAGCCGATCGCTGTGACTGTGGCGTAGTAATTAGTATCGGCCCTCAATCCTGAAAAAGTAGTAGTTCCTGTTGAGTATGTCTCTTGGACGCTTGCAACCGAAGAGTTATCTGATGACTTATATAACTTGATGCTATAGACAGTTGTATTAGAGACCCGACTGCCGCTATAGACGATGCTTAGCGCTGT
>RGZI01000079.1 GCA_010031635.1 Actinomycetota bacterium | reverse complement strand
GCTTAAATCTAAGGGTTGCACAAACTCAGACATCCTTACCAAAACCAACAATGTCGAGGATTTCATTGGTGAGAAAGCTGCCATGATCATTGATGGAACATGGGATACCAAGAAATTTACAGATGCTCTTGGCGACAAAGTCTCAGCATTTGTTCCACCATTCTCAGATAACCCAATTAAAGGTGTTGTTGAATTCGCTGGACAAGGGTTTGCGCTAACTTCCTATGCTGCACAAAAGCAAGCAGCAGTTGATTTCCTAACCTTCATGACTACGGATGAAGCAGCTAAAGTGATTGACGCAGCTGGATTGATCCCGAACAAAAAAGGTTCCACTACTTCAAATCGAGTCAACCAAGAGATGCTCGCTTTTGCTGCAAGTGGCGGCTTCACGACCTTCCCAATGCTCGACAACGTGATTCAAGGTGACGTAGTTGATGCCGGAAACAAGATCATTCCTTCGATCTTGGCTGGTAAAACATCACCGGCAAAAGGACTGGCGCAATTAAAGCAAGTTTGGGATCAAATCCCAGCTGAAAATAAAGGCGACAGTTACAAATAGGGGGTAGAGCAACAACTAGGAAGTTAGCGTTTGCTATCTTCCTAGTTGTTCTCGTTAAATCATGGCAAAAAGTGCTTTGCAAAAAGAGAAGAGTCGTACGGCTCTTCTCTTTGGCATTCCTGCCCTTCTATTTGTCTTCCTTTTACTAGGAATACCTATATTGCAATCTATTTACTACTCCATGACCAAATGGAATGGACTCTCTACGCACTGGATCGGTCCTTCTACTTACATTAAGGAATTTTCCAATCCGATTTTTTGGCGTGTGATGCAAAATAATGCTTTGCTGCTTTTATCAGTACCTGTGGCAATTTTGATTCCGATGGGAATTGCTTTTTTGTTAAACGAGCACGTTTATGGCTGGCGCTTTTTCCGTTCTGTATATTTCTTACCAACTGCAATTTCTTGGGTTGTAATTGGAATGGTCTCCCTTCGCTTTTTCGCCCAAGAGGGCTTGTTAAATGGTTTGCTTAAAGGAATCGGACTGGGTTTTATTAGAACTGATTTACTTTCGTCAGAACGCGGGGCATTAGCTGCTGTAGCAATCACTTTTATTTGGTCGATGGTTGGCACTAACATAATGATTTTCTTAACCGGTATGGCTAATTTGGAGATTTCGCTAAATGAAGCTGGCCGTCTAGACGGCGCAAATAATTTCCAAATATTTCTTCACATTACACTTCCACAATTAAAGCGCTTTATTCAATTCTCATTTGTAATCACCATAATCAGCGCCTTCACCGCTCTTTTCAGTCTAATTTTTGTAATGACGGGAGGTGGCCCCGGATTTGGCACTACGACTCTTGAATTCTTTGTATACCAGAGCGCTTTTGCCAAAGGTGATTTCGGAACTGGTGCCATGCTCGGGTTAATTCTCTTTGTAATTATGGCAGGTCTTGGCGTCGCACAACTCGCTCTTACCAAGAGCAAGGATTAAATATGAATTTTAAAAAATTACTTACTTTTGTCTCGATGCTTGGTTTTTCACTTGTAATGCTTTACCCATTTTATTTTATGATTGAAACATCATTCAAATCTAAAGAACAATTCCTAGGTGCGCCAGGTCACTCTTTAGCATCATGGCGCAAATTGACTTCAGCTATGCCAGTTTGGACTCAGTTAAGTAATTCAATAATAGTTTGCACGGGTGCCATTATTATTATCTTGTTTCTAAGTACCCTCGCGGGTTTCAGTTTAGCTAAGACGAGATTCCGTGGAACTCCATATTTTTTCTTAGGAATTATCGGCGCAATGTTGATTCCTCTTCATTCTGTAATTATTCCTGCATACGTAAATATAAGTCGTTTAAATCTTTTGAGCGGATACTGGGGCGCAATTTTGATGTATGCAGCTTTGGGCGTGCCGTTTGCCACATTTCTAATGACTTCTTATTTTCGCGGATTACCAGATGAACTTATTGAAGCAAGTGTGGTGGATGGACTTTCTTACGCACGTGTATTTTTAAAAATTGCATTGCCTTTATCGATTCCTGCAATTGCTACGGTCGTTGTTTTACAATTTATTCAAATCTGGTGTGACTTACTCGTTGGATTATTATTCTTACAAAATCCAGCTAACCGAACTTTGACCGTTGGCCTTGGAGCTCTATCTGCTGGTCGTACTACTGACATACCAGTATTGATGGCGGGCTCTCTAATCAGCGCATTACCCGCCATAATTGTGTATCTTGTTTTCCAACGACAATTAGTCGCTGGTTTGACCGCGGGAATAGGTAAATAATGAATCTAACTGGCGTATTTAATGTGTTGCAAACCCCATTGACCGAAACTGATGAGATTGATGAGCCGGTATTCGCCCGGGAGATCGAGTGGTTGCTTGAGTGTGGGATTGATGGAGCTGTTTTGGCGATGGTCTCTGAAGTTTTGCGCTTCAGCGCTGAGGACCGACGCAAACAGTGGCAATTAGTTCTTAAATTAATCAATGGACGGATTCCGGTAGTCGCCAGCGTTGGTGCTGAAAGCACTTACATCGCAACCTCACTTGCAAAGTGGGCCGAGATTGATGGAGCCGCAGCGGTTATGGCCACCCCACCAAGTGCCTTTGCAACTCTTTCAAATGAAATTAGAGATTATTACGTTGCCATAATTGAAAGTGTAAAAATTCCAGTGATTGTGCAAGATGCTAGTAATTATTTGGGTCAACCACTTGATATCTCCTTGTATGTTGATTTGATTGATAAGTATGGCGCTGAGCGCGTGCAATTTAAACCTGAAGCAAAACCAGTAAAAGAACGTCTTGAAATGTTGCGAGATGCGAGTAATGGCCGGGCATTAGTTTTCGAAGGCCAAGGCGGAGTTGATCTACTTGATACATTTCCAATTGGAATTGTGGGAACGATGCCAGGGGCTGAAGTTCCTTGGGCGCTGGTGGCACTTTTTAAAGCGTTAAAAGAAGGTAATTGGGATCGGGCTCGCTCTATCCATGCACCTCTTGCCAAGTTAATCTCATACCAAACCACCCTTGATGCATATGTAGCTGTAGAGAAGTACTTGCTAGTTAAACAAGGAATATTCACCTCAGAGCGACAAAGAGGACCGGTCGGTTTCATTCTTTCAAGTGAGTCTAAAATAGAAATTGATGCAGCCTTTGATGCACTAAAAAATGCTGTTTCTGCTAAATAAATAGATCTCCAGCCTGACTTGGAACCTCTATCCTTGAACCTATGTCGGCTCAAGAGATCGTGCTACTGCTAGCCCCATCTCAAGATTCTAAAAGCGCTACTGGACCAGCCTTTATCGAAAGGCATCGCAAATATGCGCAAGAACTTCACGGGGCTAACCCCAAAAATCCAATACTAGTTATTGGCTGCAAAAATTCGATTAAGCCAGGAATGCTTATATTCGATGAGCCAAGTTTTAAGGTATTTAGTCTTGGAAGCAAAGGTGGTAATTTTCTTAAAGTCGCCCAAATTGCGAGCTCAACTGTGAAAAGTAAAAGCTGGAAAATTGATAGGTATGTCTGTGGAAATCCCTGGGAAAGTTTCTTCCCAGCGTTACTGATGAAATATATATTTGGGCTACGAGCCAAAATGCAAATTCAATATCATGGTTGCTTTTACGAGAAAGCCTGGTTGAAAATTTCTTTCAAAAATCGGCTGATGTATCTGCTCACCAAATTTTCGATATTATTTGGTGATTCATTTAGGTTTGTAACAATTGAGCAGATGCAAGAAATGATCAAAAGAAATCCAAAATTAGGTGACAAATCTTTTGCGGTACCTCTACCAACCCCGATACCTATCAGTACATCACTTATCGCTTCCGCTGAAAATGTAATTGGTTATCTGGGACGAATTCATCCCGAACGTAATCCAGAACTGTGGCTGGAGAGTGTTAGGAATTTGAATATAAAAAGACAGGATTTTAAATGTGTGATCGCGGGATCTGGGCCGGATGAAAAAAAATTTATTTCTAAATTAATCGACCTGCTTGGACCGAATCGTGTGGCCTTCAAGGGACATATATCGGCGAACCAACTTGAAGATTTCTGGAATGAAATCACTATTCTCTTATCTACCTCAGATATTGAAAGTTATGGACTAGCAATCAGAGAGGCAATCCTGCGAGGAAAGAAATGTGTAGCGGTAACTTCAGTAGGAGCAAGAGATGCCAAGGAAAATTTCAGCGAAGGGATTTCTCTTGCAAAATTAGATCCCGTTCAGATAGCTAAATCTATTGCTGATGAGATAGAGAGTACTAAATCAACTCTGAACTTGGAAAGTGTCAGAAATAAGCAAGAGATTTTGAATGCGTCCTATGTAAGTGAATTGGTGAGCACGTGGCGATAAAGAAAGTTGATCATTTACTCGTCATTAATTATGCACTCGATAGTAATCAGCCGATTTTTGCAACTTCTGGAAATTGGATTTGCGAATTAGCAAAAAAGCATGAAAAAATAACGATTATCACGGGTCATCTTGGGGAGTTTGAGCGGCCGACTAACGCTGATATCTATTCCATAAACTGGATTGAAGGACAAAATTTCCGTAATACATTTAGAACAGTTGCAGTGGGGTTGAAAGTCATTAAGAAGAATAAATTTTCAGTGGCATTTACTCATATGGCTTTGATCCAGGCATTAATTCTCTCGCCACTTTTAAAAATTCATAAGATTCGACATGTAATTTGGTACGCACACGCATCTAATCCGATTTCTTTAAAAGTAGCAAAAATTTTTACATCTGAGTTTGTAACATCAACTCCCGGTTCATTTCCCTTAAAGTCAGCAAAGGTCACACCTATTGGACAGGGCATTGATCCAAGTAAGTTCTCTCGAAAAATTCTGAATTATCCGATTAAAAATTTGATTCATGTTGGAAGGCTTGAGAAAAGCAAGAATATAGATTTGATCATCGAAACAGTTGCTCAAGTGAGGCAGCAGGGATTCCCGATAACCTTCACCCAAGTAGGTAATGCTTCTTCTAAAAGTGTAAGCGATTATGAATTCGAATGTAAAAAGAAATTTGCTACTTACGTTCAAGAGGGTTGGC
>RGZI01000078.1 GCA_010031635.1 Actinomycetota bacterium | reverse complement strand
GCAAATTATTTTGTGCCGTGTCGCACACCAATATTTTGCAATTTTTGTGCCCTGTCAGAAATTTCTTTTCTTTTGCTTTTTTGGGACAGAAATTTACTTTCCCTTACTTTTCATCAGCAGGTTTTTCGGGTTTCAACTCAGATAATGCTCGTGCGGTCCGGATTTCCCGTTCAGAAACCGCATATTGGTCGGTGCGCCCATCATATTTTCGGAATTTCGGTAAAACCGAACTTAATGCGGTAACCGAGGCGACGCACAACAATCCACCACCAATTACTGCCCCGCGCAATCCAGTAACCGCTGCCATTCCACCGGCGCGCATCTGTCCACCAATTGGTCCAACTGCGTAAGAAAGTAATTCAATACCAGCAAGTCGGCCACGCAACTCATCTGGAATTGTTTGATTCCAAATAGTTGCGCGAAAAATAACACTGACATGATCTGCTGCCCCTGAAGCGACTAAACACAATAAAACCCAATAAACATTGTCATAAATGCCTGCAAGTGCAATTGAAACCCCCCAAACAAGTGCCGCAAAAATAATAGCTCGACCATGGTGATGTACTTTCAATGTCCATTTACTAGTTACGGTTACTAAAAATGCGCCCACAGTTCCGGCCGAATACAAGAATCCAAGTGATTGTGGAGAGTGCAATTGATCAGCCCAAAATGGGAACAAAGCAGTAGGCATCGCAAAAAACATCGCGGCCAGGTCGATCAAGTAGGTGCCCATTAAATCTTGGCGGCTACTGGCGTATTTGATTCCCTCAAACAAGGCCCCGATAGATGGTGGGGTCGCTTTTTCGCTAGGGGGTATTCGCGAAATCTGCAGTAAAAGAATTAAGGAGAGGGCATAAGAGATCACATCAATTGAAAATGCTGGAGTCACGCCCCAGATTGAAATGATAATTCCGCCTAGTGCCGGTCCAGTTATTACTGGGATTTGGTATCGCAATCCCATAATTGCACTCGCTGCTGGAAGATCCTGGTGCGAAACAATCCGGGGAATTACCGCACTCATACTTGGCCCGCGTAAGCCATTTACGCCAGCAAAAGCGCCACCAACTAAGTAAAGGACCCACAAATGTGGGTTAGTTAATTGCGCATTTATCAGCAACATTAGCGATAGGCACAAAGCGCAAGATTCGCCGATCAGGATTAATTTTCGCCGATCAACGGAGTCGGCCAGAACCCCACCATATAAACCAAAGACGATGAGTGGGATTAATTCAGCTGCTCCCATCAAGCCAACTGCAACATATGATCCGGTGATCTCTTTAACTTGATACGGCAATGCGACGTAAGTAATCATCGAGCCAAGGCCGGAAACTAGACCGGATGAAAATAAGAGTCGAAAGTCGCGGACTCTTCTGAGCAATGAAAGATCTAACCCAATTCCCCGTATTCCCCGTATTCTCCGCAATTTGGAAAGCCGAGATTTGGTTTTACTCATCCGGTGATTCTAACTTCATACAATTCAAAATTGGTAAGAACAGCGTGAATCAGTGGAAAGTTAGTGGAAACTCTGCTCCTCTTCTGGGAAGGCGCCACTTGCCACATCTGCCGACCACTCTTTGACTGCATTGCTCATCTCAAGACGTAAATTTCGATAAGCCTTTGCCAATTTTGGTGGCTTTGCCGTTAAGCCCATCAGATCACTCCAAACTAAGACTTGGGCATCGCAATCTTTTCCGGCACCAATTCCAATAGTTGGGATTTCTAAGGCGGTAGTAATTTCAGCGGCTAATTCGGCTGGGATTAATTCGAGCACTAATGCAAAAACTCCAGCATCTTGTAATGCGAGTGCATCTGCAATTATAGGGGAACCATTTTCACCACGACCTTGTACTCGATAGCCACCTAATGTGTGAATCGATTGTGGCGTTAATCCAAGATGTCCCATGACTGGAATTCCGGCTTTAATCAACGCTTTTATTTGCGGTGTAACTTTTGCCCCACCTTCAATTTTTACAGCTTGCACACCAGCTTCTTTGAAAAAGCGGATAGAAGTTTGCAATGCTTGTTCTGGGGATTGCTCAAAGGAACCAAACGGAAGATCGGCAACTACAAGTGCGCGTTTTGTTGCACTAACAACAGCCCGTGCCAATGGAATCATTTCACCCACTGTTACTGAAATTGTATTTTCTCCACCCAAGAAATTATTACCGGCACTATCGCCAACAAGCAAAATGGGGATCCCAGCTTGCTCAAATATTTCGGCAGTAAGTTGTTCATAGGAGGTGAGCATCGCCCACTTACCCTGACCTTTTGATTTTGCGATATCTAAAGTTGTAATGCGCCGATGAATGGCACCACCATAAATCGCGTTAACCGGTTCCATTTTTCTCCCCTCAAGGCCACTAAGGTCCCTGGGTCAGTTTTGAAGGTTACAACTGCAATCCTCTCACTTCGGCGGGCAGTCGGCACACAGCCAAAATCCCCGCCTCAAATCAGCACCATATATATAGGAACAGTAGGCTGTATTTATGAGCGCTTCAGCTGATGCCGGCCAGATACCAGTCCAGCCGGGCCCTCCAGTTAACCCGCCTGCTCAATTACGGCTTGCTCTTGCTCAGGTAAACCCAACCTTGGGCGCAATTGATGACAATTGCGAATTGATCTTGAAGTACGTAAAACATGGCGCCGAAGGCGGGGCACATTTAGTCGTTTTCCCGGAGATGGTGGTTACCGGATATCCGGTCGAAGATCTCGCGCTGCGATCAGCTTTTAGATTAGCGAGCCGAACCGCAGTTGCTCAATTAGCAACCCAATTATCTCTTTCTGGATTAGGGGAGATTGTCGTAGTCGTTGGTTACTTAGATCAGATTGATGGAGCACTTGATCGCCTGGGAACTCCAGTTGGCGCACCACAGAATGCGCTCGCCGTAATTTATCGAAATCAAGTTGTCGCAACTTACGCAAAACGCCATCTTCCAAATTACGGCGTATTTGATGAGTTTAGAAATTTCATTCCTGGTGCGAAATCTTTAGTTGTGCGAGTGCATGGAATAGATCTGGCTTTTGCGATCTGTGAAGATATTTGGCAAGACGGTGGATTGCTGCCCGAGATTGCAGCGCGCACACCAGGTGCATTGATAGTCATAAATGGAAGTCCATATGAAAAAGAGAAAGATGATGTGCGTCTTAATTTAATTTCACGTAGAGCTCGCGAAATTGGGGCACCAGTGGCATATGTAAATATGGTTGGTGGACAAGACGAATTAGTTTTTGATGGAGACAGTGTTGTAGTGAATCAACGTGGTGAAACCATGGCAAGAGCGCCGCAATTTTCCGAAGGTCTAATGCTGATAGATATGCAGAGTAAATCTCATTCATCTGTTCCAGATGTGGTAATAAGTGAACAGGTACTTGCGCCATATCCTCCAAATTCAGCAGGCATCGCTCCTTCGTTAGATCGCGAAGCTGAGATCTGGGGCGCGCTGGTTACTGGATTGCGCGATTATGTTGAAAAAGGAAAATTTAAATCGGTAATTCTCGGAGTATCAGGTGGAATCGATTCAGCTTTGGTAACTGCTATTGCTGTTGATGCAATAGGTGCTGATCGAGTTCATGGAGTTGCCCTACCTAGTAAATACTCATCTGATCACTCACTTGGTGACGCGCAAGAATTAGCAACAAATACAGGGATACATTTTAGAGTGGTGCCAATACAAACCATGGTGGATAGCTATTTGGATTTATTGCATTTCACTGGACTTGCTGAAGAAAATCTACAAGCACGGGTTCGCGGGACAACTTTGATGGGAATTTCAAATCAAGAAGGACATTTAGTTTTAGCAACAGGTAACAAGAGCGAACTTGCAGTTGGGTACTCCACAATTTATGGAGATGCTGTCGGGGGATATGCGCCGATAAAAGATCTTTGGAAATCCTTAGTTTGGGAGTTGGCGCGGTGGAGAAACAAAGTCGCGATCACCAATGGACAAACTCCGCCGATTCCAATCCGTTCTATTGAGAAAGAGCCAAGCGCTGAATTGCGCCCTGATCAAAAAGATACTGATTCACTCGGGGATTACTTAACTCTTGACCAAATTTTAAATCGATATGTCACTCAAGATCAGAGCGTGCAAGAGATTGTTTCGGCCGGCTTTGATCAGGCAGTGGTAAATCGAGTAGTTGGGTTGGTTGATGCGGCTGAGTACAAACGTCGCCAATACCCACCTGGTACCAAGATAAGCACTCGAGCATTTGGTAAAGATCGACGTTTGCCGATCATCTCGGCTTGGGGCAAGCAAGCTAAATAGCCTCTAAATAGAAGAAAAAGGCCCCCGTCAAGCAGCAATTTTGTTAACACAGCCGAAACGCACACGAGGCAGGATTAAGGGATGAGCCAATCAAGCAGTAGCCCAAGTAATCCGGTATCGCAAAATGCGCGCCAAAAAGAGTTCGTTCTTCGAACACTAGAGGAGCGCGGAATTCGTTTTGTCAGACTTTGGTTCACTGATGTGCTCGGGTTCCTAAAATCTGTTGCAGTTGCTCCGGCCGAATTAGAAAATGCATTTGATGAAGGAATTGGTTTTGATGGTTCAGCAATTCAAGGTTTTGCGCGAAGCCAAGAATCTGACATGTTGGTGATGCCAGACCCAAGTACTTTTACGATTTTACCGTGGCGCACTGAAGCACCAGGTGCTGCGCGTATGTTTTGCGACATCATCATGCCCGATGGAGCACCGTCACCTGCGGATCCACGTAACGTATTGAAAAGAACTTTAAATCGAGCTGCAAAGTTGGGTTACAGTTTTTATACACATCCTGAGATTGAATTTTTCTTATTTAAAGAAGAGCCTAAAAAAGGTGAAGCACCTCAACCAGTTGATTCCGCTGGATATTTTGATCACACACCAAGTGTTGTTGGAAATGATTTCAGACGCCAAGCAATTACAGTTCTTGAAGCAATGGGAATTAGCGTCGAGTTCAGTCATCATGAGGGTGCACCTGGACAGCAAGAAATAGATTTGCGTTATGCCGATGCATTAAGCACTGCCGATAACATCATGACATTTAGATTAGTAGTAAAAGAAGTAGCACTTGATCAAGGATTTTATGCATC
>RGZI01000077.1 GCA_010031635.1 Actinomycetota bacterium | reverse complement strand
GTCTTTAGAGCTTGCTTGTCAATAACAGCTTGTGCAGTTGCAGCCTTTGCAGTATCTGCATCAGTCTTTGCCGCATCTGCTACATCGTCAGCAATCTTTGCTGCTGCTTGTGCGCCATCAGCCGCTGTCTTTGCAAGAGATTGTGTATTGGCGGCGCCACGTGCTGTTGTTGCTTCGGTTTCGCGGGTACGTGCCAATGTCGCGGCAGCGTCGGCTTGGCCACGTTCTGCTGCTGCGATTACATCGGCAGCGGCACGGTCGGCGCGAATATTTTCAAGAAATAAACCTGCAGCATTGGCTTCAATGATCGCGTCATTTAGCGCTTGGGCTGCGGCGGCATGTGTAGTTTGTGCATCTACTGCTTCGGCGGCTTCCTGTGCAGCGATTGCGCGTGCTCCGGTTGCAGCTGCTTGTGCATTTGCTACACGAGCGGTTGCGTTTGCGATAGCTAGTGCCCGTGCTGCTGCTGCTGCGGCTGCTACAAGGGCGGCGTTTTCTGCATCAATGGCTGCTGCTGCTGCAAGAGCTGCTTGCTGGAAGCTAAATGCTGGGTTATCTGCTTGAGGTGCGAAACTAATTGAAGAAGATGAATCACTTGAAGAATCATCTGAAGAGCTAGTTGAACCAGCCCATGAAGGGGCAGCAGCTATTTCAGATTTGGCGAGGAAGTTAGTTGGCAAAATTCCAAGAAATTGTAAATAGCCAACGTGTGGTCGGCTGTTTGAATCATCGTCAATCAAATCTTGAAGGGCTTGTGCCTTGTGGGCAACAGAGACGTGCTTCGGAGCGGCGTTGTCGTCTTCTACTTTCTTTTTAGCGACTGGGGCATCTTGGTTGTTACGGGAGAGAAATCTTGGACGGGCCATTTTGGTGCCTTTCGAGTTAGGTGGATTCTGCGGATTGCCTTGGAAAGAAAAGGAAAAGTCGTGTGCTTTGAGATTGCTGCAATTAATAGTGCTTTTATGACTGCTCTCGGCGCGGCTCTCCTGAACCCAATGGCGAAAGATTAAGTCCGTCATATCGCCCACACAAGGGGTAACTTTTGGTTTGAGCGTAAAAAGATTATTTTCAGGTGGGGGAAACCCTATTTAGGGGTTTTGGGTCAGTAAAAACGTATTCGGAGCAGCTCTTTTTCGCCCAAATTTGCCCTGGCATGATGCTGGACTTGGGCTGGAATATAGGTGGGCGCGGTCTCAGAAAAGTACGACCTGAAAATCATCGCCCAGATCGATAACTTTGAACTTGTCCCGACAAGGGTGCTGGCATTGGTCATGGCCATCAGGCTCTGCCAGGCGTTTAAATTGCCTTCATCTAATTTCAATCTCAACTGTGGATTCTCTCTGTGCAACAAATCAATTGCTACTTGCGGTGAATCTGAAAGTACCCATAGTTCGCGCGCAACACCCAACCCGGCATCTGTTATCGTTGTCGTGATTGACTTTGTTGAATTTGGACCTTTCTCGGCTAACTCCATCAAATCACCCAAACGGTAATGCAACACATCCAGATTTGGTTTTTGCTGAAGATCAAATTGCAACAAACTGTTGCTCTTTCCGGCCCTATCTTGCATTAACTTTATGGTTGACAGGTCAATTTTTAACTCGGAGTAATGGCCTCGAATAGAAACAACCCAAGGTTTAATTTTTGAAAACTCCGCTTCATTATTTACAGTGGCCACAAACCCTGTTGCCAGTAACGCTCTCTTAGCAATTTTTACCAAAGCCTTCTTAATACCACTTGCTGACTCTCGCGCAACTGTTGTGAATTCATTTGTTGCTTCTTGCGATACAAAATCTTGCACAAAACCTTTTTGACCTGCGGTAAATAACGGCTCTAAATCTGGTAAACGCTTTGTTACGCCACCGGTGTGAAAAACCAACTTCAATTTTCGATTTGGGAATCTGATCTCTAACCGCTCATATAGCGCCCATGCATACATCTGCGAGCCAAGCCCACCCCAGCAGTGGATTGCTATTTGAGTCCTGCGGAGTTTAAACATTTGCTTCTTCAGAGAGTATTGCTCGGGAAGATATTTGAAATATCGAGTTGGGCCCGATTTTCATAATTAGTTTTCAGTTGTTCCGGATGGAGAGCTGCAATCTTGCTAAATTTCTTTCCACCAATTAAATCGTTTCTAGCCCAAGTCACTTCTACTACATTAGGAATTGGAACTCCCCCGATTATTGAAAATCCACAGCAATTATTTGGCGCTAGAAACACAACTGAATGATTTTGTGCAAACTTATCTAAGATACTTTTGAAAACATCCCAAAAGTGATCATCAACGATTTTATGCAAATTGTGCAGTTCAAGAATTATTGTTGTGAACCGCTGAAAGGATTCTACTTCGGACAAGGTTTCATACTCCGAACCTTCGATATCAAGTTTTAACACACCTTGCGAAGTGAGATCAAATGATTTAAGTAAATCATCAATTAATACGCCGTCTTTCCCCCCAAGAGTTGCTCGCTTGAAGGTTAAATTTTTGTGATCCTTTGGTGGAGTATCGATTGAGTTATCCACCTGAATTCCTAATATTCCCAAGTTACCTAGTTCAATTTCGAACTCATTATTTGTCTCTATCCCACCTGAAATTAAGAATTTAGAATTATTTATGGCATTTACGGGAACCACATAACCGCCATCGGCAATTGATCCATATCTTTTCAATTCTTCTACATTGAGAATTCTTGGCTCAATCGATTCTTTAAATTTCTGCATACGCTCTGCCAGTACTGTAGATCTGATGTATCTCAATTCTCTTGGAGAAATCGTACTCCCCCACTGATTAATAATACTTCCTCGCTCTTTATTAAAAACCCAAAGCACGATTCTTAAGATTTTTATCTTAATAAAGTTCATATGGCCGCCATCCGTTTAACTGAATTCTACATTAAAGTCCATAGATTCTTGATGCCATTTGGATTTAGCCTACGTAGATACAGAATTTAGAGATAGGTTGTGCTTACTATCTGTCGATTAGGTAAATTTTCAAAGACTTGGATGATCATCAACCTATCTTCTTCTTTTCCCAATGAGCACTTTCATTATATTTTTTGCTAAAAGTGGAATGACTTCCCAATTATTAAGGGTTCGGAGCCTTCGTGAGTCCACTGATTGCATGCCAAATCTATTTTTATTTGCAGCTAAAAACTCTCCCAACATATAATTTTTCTCGACTTTAGGTTTTGGATCCATAATTTCTGTCAAAAGCACACGGTCAATTCGACGTTCTCTCTCAACTTTTTTGTAAGTTTTTATTGGAACCCAAGATGTCGTTGCTGCAGAAACATATTTATAAGTTTCATCGAATTCTGCCAGCCCTTGGCCTTGACGATAATGAATATGCGAAAATTTAACATCATTCAAATATCTTAGTCTGCCTAATTTTCTAGCAACTTCTGTGTGCCATAAGTCGTAGGGAACTCCTCTTCCTGGTGCGACCCAAGTCCCTGTAGCTTCAACCCAATTCCTATGCAGAAAACCGTGTATCGCGATATTTTCTCCATGAGTCGCGCTATCGTTTCCGTATACCAATACTAGTTTATCTCTTTCACTATTAATCATGTCTCGAACTTTTTCATCCCATCCCTGGGTCTCATACACGACGTCGTCTCCTGTATACATAATGATTTCACCAGATGCGTTAGCGTAAAGAATATTTTGAAGTACAGAAAGCCACATACGCGGTCCTCTTACAAGTCTAATATTTTTTTCTAGAACATCAATAGGAAAAGTATGGTCGTCTAAGTCAACATAAAAAAGTATTTCGACTAAATTGGGTCGGCTTGCAGTGTTTTTAACAGAGTTGATAGCTCTTCGCACATTATCTGGTCTATCTCTAGTCGGTATCAGTAGCGAAATCATTTCAGGTGTGTAGCTAATTTCCTTCATCTTTTGCTCCTTGCTAATTCTCTAATTTTACTTAATTAAACGAAACTTTATTGCCCCAAAACAAAATATTACGTGCGCCCGAAGGGATTCGAACCCCTAACCTTCTGATCCGTAGTCAGATGCTCTATCCGTTGAGCTACGGGCGCTTAAGTATTGCTTTTAACTGGTCAGAGCCTACCGGTTTGGCTATTCCTGTCCCAAACTGAGCAGTTCGCTCCAAACGGTGAGTTTTCGGCGGGGTTTTCCAACCGCTTCACCTTGCTCAACCTCAGCCTCATTGATCTTTTGCCATCCAGGTTGGGTAATAACCCGATGATTTTTGATGATCTTGGAGATGTCAGAATTTTCTTTTGCTGCACTTGGAAGTTTTGCTAACAGCAATTTTATGACATCACTTGAATCACTTTTGTTTGTACCAATAACACCATTTGGGCCGCGTTTAGCCCATCCAACAACATAAAGGTTCTCAGCGACATGGCCATTTTCATTAACTACTTTCCCGTTTGCAAACTCAACGCCAGGAATTGGTAAAACTTGGTATCCAATTGCCGTAATAACTAAATTACATGGCAATTCGATTATTTCTGATGTCGCAGATACTTTGTCATTAATAACTTCATTGCGTGCGAAACGGATTGCTTCAACTTTTTCGCTGCCTATAATTTCCAATGGAGTAAGCAAAAAATTTATCGCTAATTTTCGCTCATGGTTTCTTGATGGGGATTGCGAGACTTCAAGCATCGCTTCTAAATTATTGCGCAACTCTTTATTGCCCTCTAACTGTTCTGCAACACGTATTTTTGCACTTTCTATACCAAACTCAGAAATGATTACATCTGTATTTTCTAATTTTGGTAGTTCGCGAATTTCAGGTGATGTAAATGCTGCGTGTTCTGGACCGCGTCTTCCAACAATGGTGACGTTACGAATAGAACTTTGGTGAAATGCTGCAAGTGCATAATCAGCGGTATCAGTGCTGTCTAGTTCTGCTGGGTCTAGTGCCAACATCCGACCACAATCCATCGCCACATTACCAGCGCCAATAACTATCGCATTTTTACCATTCAATGGAACATCACAATTCACATAATCAGGATGTCCGTTATACCAAGGCACAAAATCTGCCGCTGACAAAGATCCCGGCAACTCTTCACCAGGTATTCCTAGTTTGCGACCAACTGATGATCCGGTCGCGAGGATTACCGCATCATAATTTTCTTTTAATTGCTCGATTGAG
>RGZI01000076.1 GCA_010031635.1 Actinomycetota bacterium | reverse complement strand
ACTCAAGTGTTGCCACGCCGGTTGATGCTAAGACTTCTCCTACGCGAGCTCTTGATGATAAATGCTTACTTGTTTTCTTATCGTTTGCGATACCACCTAAATAAACAATCTGTTTGACTCCAGCTTCGGCTGCTGCTCGTGCAAAGTTGGCCGCCATTTCACTTTCAATCTGGTCAAACTTAGGTCCTAAATTCAAAGAGTGCAGCAAGTAGAACGCCGTATGGATTCCATCAAGGGCTGCTTTTGTACTTTCGAAATCACTCGCATTTCCAACCGCTATTTCAACTTGATCGGCCCATGGCTGATCAGTAACTTTTGTCCGATCACGGACAAATATCCGCACTTCCGACTCTTCATTTAGCAAAGCTCTTACTAGTCGTCCACCCACATATCCGGTAGCGCCCGTGACCAGTATCTTTCGAGGTGCGCTCACAATGATCAATAATAGACTTATAGTTGCTAGTTCGTAATTTGAAAGTTGGGTGCCATGAATCAGAACAAGCCACGGGTGCTAATTTTGGGCGCCGGGTTTGGTGGCCTAGCGGCAGCAATCGCACTAGCCAAAACCGCTCAGGTAACTTTAGTAGATCGCCATAATTTCCAAACTTTCTTGCCATTGCTTTACCAAGTGTCAACCGCAGGGCTTGCGGCAGATCATGTTGCCTATCCAATTCGCGGGGCGCTTCGAGGATTGCCAGTTGAATTTCGGATGGGCTCACCAATTTCAATAAATCACCGGGAAAAATCGGTAAAACTAGATAGCAGTGAAGAGATCGATTTTGACCACTTAATAATTGCACTTGGTTCAGCTACTGCAGATTTTGGAATTCCTGGAGTTGCAGAACATGCACTAGGAATGAAAACTATTCACGAAGCGCTAACAATACGTGCAGAAGTTATGCGCCGATTTGAAGATCTCTGTCGATTTAATGACGATACAAAATTAGGAATAGTTGTTGTGGGTGGCGGACCAACAGGCGTTGAAATGGCAGGAGCACTCGCTGAATTAATTCGAGGGCCGCTCAAAGGCGATCATGCTGATGCCGCCGCTAATATAAATATTTCACTAGTCGAGGCTGGAGACAGATTATTACCAGCGCTGCATCCATCGCTATCTGCTCGCACTTATCGAGACCTTGAAAAAATGGGTGTGCAGGTTTTAACAAATACGGCAGTGGCTGAAGTTGCACCCCGAATTATTAAATTTAAAGATGGCGCTCAAATTGGAGCAGAAATCACAATCTGGGCCGCTGGAGTCCGGGGTGTTCCAATCTTGGAGCAGTTAAATATCCCACTTAATCGAGGAAGAATTGATTCTGAACAAACCCTACAAGTTAAGAATTATCCATACATCTGGGCGATTGGCGACAACTCTGGATCTGTAGATGAAAATGGAAATCCTTACCCCATGATTGCTCCCGTTGCACTACAGCAAGCAAAATTTGTAGCACACCAGATTTCACAATTAATGCACGGTAAGGATCTAAAGAAATTTAAATACCGAGATAAAGGTGCGATGGCTACAATCGGCAGACACAAAGCGGTAGTGGAAGTAAAAGGTTTACGAATTTCCGGTTTTGTAGCATGGGGAATTTGGTTAGTTTTACACCTGTTCTATTTACTTGGTGGGCGCAACAAAATTGGAACGATTGCAGATTGGTCTTGGAACTACTTAACTTTTGACCGCGGCAATCGTCATATTATGGATGCGCTTTAATTTAAATAGCTCAAAGGGTCGCGCTTAACTGATTTGCATGGTCAGAGATATGCGAACGCGCTTTTTTGATTAATGCAATTAGCACAAACTCTTTTCCATCAGAGGTAATACCTTTTCGTTGCCAATCCTCATCATTAAAATTATTAAAAAGTGAAATACTGGAAGCCCTTATGCTTTCAATGAGTGCAATAGACGCATTTACATCACGCTTTTCATATTGCAAAAGTTCAGGATAAACATTTTCATCAAAAAATTCAGTGGTCGGCGTATTTTCGGTGAGCACTCGTAAATATCTAATATAAAAATGTGCTTCGGCATCTGCCATGTGGTGAATGATGTTTGCCGGAGACCACTCGTCATTTGTTGGACTCTGATGCATCTTTTCACCAGAAATACTCTTAGCAATCTTTATAAATTGTTCTCCTGAATTTTGGAACTCAGCTATAACTTCAATTGACATTTGGCTTCCAATCATTAATCAGTTAGCAGTTGACATAATTTATCGAGATCTTCGGAATGTCTAGAGATTACTTCAATACTTGCCTCTTCGAGAGCTTTAATCGTTTCAGGACGTGCGTCATCGATCGCAGATCTCATTCCGGACATCAGAGGTTGCACTCTAAAATAATGCCCATTACGCAAAATGTGGTTTAACTGCCAATCAATTGCCTGATTACTTGCTTGTGAAGTTATGTCCAAGATTGGTCTGGCCCAACTTGCTAATCCCCAGTGGCGAACCTCTTCATATTGCAAAATTCGAGATACAGCTCCGGTCCCTAAAGAAATTATTGTCATTTCGTCTTCATCAAATCCCAATGATTGCGCATGAGCGAAAGCACACATTGATGGATTATTTGCAAAAACTGCTCCATCTAGAAAAGCCATGCTTTCTTCATCATTAAATTTTGCTGCTGGCTCAAAGTAAGTCGGAGCTGCACTTGTCGCTCTCGCCACAAAACTCATTAAGTGATCTTTTTTAGGATTTTCTCTTGCTTCACTTCTTAGAAAAAAGTGAGGCTCTCCACTTTCTACTTCAAAAGCTGTTATCAGTACTTCAATCAACGCCTCACTCAGCTTTACTTCACCAAAAATTTCATTTAGGGCCGCATCGATCCCATCTGCAGAATATCTTTCACTTGTTATACCTTTCAAAACATCAAGCATTTTAAAACCAGAGTTATCAAAGATCCGTCCATATGCTTCGCGATAATAAGCCGCTAATTCTGGAGCACTCCATTTAGGACTTCCGTCTGCTCCAGGAGTGGCAAGAGCCAAAGCAATATGTCCGCCAGCGGATGTTCCAGAAATTAAATCAAAAAGTTGGCTAATTGGCTTACCCATACGTTTTTCAATTTCGACAATAACCATGCCAGGTATTAACCCGCGCACACCACCACCATCAATTGAAAGAATTTTCATATCACTACTTTATCTACTAGCGAGTGGAGTTGCTACTAACTCAGAATTTTTACCAGCTTTGTGGCTGCCATTTCAATTTGTTCACTACTCACATCCATATGAGTAACTAAGCGCAAATATTTCGGGCCCAAAGCGCTGGCAAATACGCCTTCTTCTCTCAGAGCAACGCTGGCTTGGCTGGCGTTTAATCGATGAGATTTCAGATTCAACCCCACGATATTTGAATCAACATGCTTAGGATCTACTACATCTGGAGCTACCGAATGGATTGCTTTTGCCAAAATTTGAGCATGAAGATGATCTTCTGCCAATCGTGAAATATTTTTATCAAGTGCATAGTGAGCTGCTGCAGCGAGAATTCCAACTTGGCGCATTCCAGCACCTAATCTTTTTCGCAATACCCGAGCAGTTGTAATTTTTTCTTTACTCGATAATAAAACGGAACCGATTGGTGCGCCCAGGCCTTTTGATAAACAAACACTTATAGTTTCAAAATATTTTCCATATTCCAATAATGGTGTACCAGTTGCTATATGCGCATTCCAGATCCGAGCTCCATCTAAATGCAATGAAATTCCAACTTCTTTACTTTGCGAATATAACTTTGCGATTTCGCTAATCGGTTGAACTGTTCCACCGCCAAAGTTATGGGTGTTCTCAATTGCGATTGCTGTTGTAGAAACTAAATATGCACCAGCATCTGGTCTAGCCAATCGAATCGCTTCAGCAGCATTTAATAATCCGCGTTCTGCGTGCCATGTTCTGGTAGTTATGCCACCTTGCGCAGCTCCTGCGCCCAACTCTGCTCGCACTACATGTGCATCCTCTTCACAAAGTAACTCTTCGCCAGGTTTTACAAGTAAACGAATTCCCAATTGATTGGCCATTGATCCAGTTGGTGTAAATAACCCAGCTTCTTTTCCAAACATTTTCGCGACACGTTCTTCAAGTGAATTAACAGTTGGGTCCTCACCGTAAACATCATCACCAACTTCAGCACTTGCCATGGCATGCCTCATACCTTCAGATGGCTTCGTGACGGTGTCAGACCGTAGATCAATACTCATACGGTGAGATTATCGGTTTTGCCTTAAAACCCAAATGGCCCCAGATTTTCATCCAGAGCCAAAGGGCAATCCCCCACGGAGAGTTAGGGGACTAGATCGTCGCCTCTTCAGGAGTGCGACGAAGATGTCTGTATCCAAGCATCGTCATAAACAACATCAAACCACCGGCCAATAAAGCAGCGTATGAGGAAAGTTTTGCGATCTGTCCTAACTGCCAAAATGCAAATGCAGTTAATAATGTTCCTCTTAAACTTTCTCCACGGAACAAAGTTTGTACTTGTCCAGCTAAAGCAGTATCAGTTGGGTTAGCTCGAGAAAGAGCGCTGACTTCCGAATAAGTCTTTCCGCCGGCCATCTTCTTCAAATGTTCAGCTATGTAATGATCGGCATACATTTGTGCCTGTTTTCCAGTTGTCATCTGCATTCCACCATACTGCTGCAAATCTGGAAAAGTTTCGGCATCAAACCCTGGTGAACCCTTTTCTGGGAAGAAAATATTCTGTGCCGCCAATTGTGATTTCACAGTGTTATCTGCAAATGAATAACCCCAGTTAAGTAGCCCTGCCGCAACAAATAAAAATATACTCAAACCTAATCCAACTAGGCTGACCATTGCATCAAATTTTTTTCTTCTCATAGTCACATCTCCCCCTGCAATTAGAAGACTTTTGTCTTCATCACTATTGAACTCCTGATCAATAGGCAGGACTTACAAATTTGCGGGGGCCAGCCCTTAGCGAAGATTGTTGAGTGCTGACACTTAGATATAGATCACAATCAAATTAAATGTGTCTTGTGCAGATTTGCTTTCCATCCGGACCAATTTCAAGATGGCTACACGCAACATTTATTTTATCAAATGCACTGTCACCAAAATGAGAGCGATAGGCCAGAGCTAACGACACTCTAATATTTATATCTGGTGCTGATTTAAGTGCAAAGGCTTTTGCAAGACGTGAAATAGTATTTTCAATTACTTTCTCAGTATGAGCGGTTTTTATTGCGATAGCCGCGTTAGAAAGT
>RGZI01000075.1 GCA_010031635.1 Actinomycetota bacterium | reverse complement strand
TTCGCCCAGCACTTTATGGCGCACAGTATTCAGTGCAACTTGCAAACCGCACTTCAACATCACCGCTAACTTCTAGTCGCGTTGTCGGCAAACATTGTGAAAGTGGCGACATAATTATTCGCGAAGTCGAACTTCCAAGTGATGTGAAGCCTGGTGACATTTTGGCAATTCCTGCAACCGGCGCCTATGGACGGAGCATGGCCAGTAATTACAATCATCAGCCTCGCCCACCGGTAATTGCGGTTAAAAATGGCCAGGCACGAGTGATTTTGCGCCGCGAAAATGAAGCCGACTTGCTCAATCTTGAGGTCAACTCCTGAGCGTTAAGTGGATCGGTAGGCTGTGCATATGAATTCGGCTAAAGGTGCGCAAGTGAATGCGCCCTTGCTAAAAATTGGAATGCTCGGAGCCGGCGTTGTCGGGGGGCAAGTCGCCCGTTTACTAGTTGAACAAAAGAGCGATTTAGCAGCACGTTCTGGTTCGCAATTAGAACTTGTTTCCATCTGCGTAAAAGATTTAAAAAAATCTCGTCCAGATCTAATTCATAGTGGCGTGAGCGTAACCAGCGATGGGGCATCGATTGTTAACGATCCGCAAATCGACATAATTATTGAAGTGATGGGCGGCATCGAACCTGCCCGATCATTAATTTTGCAAGCTCTAAAAAATGGAAAATCAGTAGTCACTGCAAACAAAGCATTGCTTGCTCAACACGGTGCTGAACTTTATGAAGCAGCAGCAGATAATGGTGTTGATATTTATTTTGAAGCGGCAGTTGCTGGTGCAATACCAATTATTAGACCACTTCGTGAATCACTTGCTGGAGATCAAGTTAAACGGGTAATTGGAATTGTAAATGGAACGACAAATTATATTCTTAGTAAAATGGCTGCATCAGGTGCATCTTTTGAAAGCGCACTTAAAGAAGCACAAGCACTCGGATATGCAGAAGCTGATCCAACTGCCGATGTTGAGGGTTTTGATGCCGCAGCAAAGGCTGCAATTCTGGCAAGTTTGGCATTTCATTCTCGAGTAACCGCAGCAGATGTTTATCGTGAAGGAATTTCTGATGTCACCGCTGACATTGTTCGTATCGCAAATGAAATGAACCATGTAGTTAAATTATTAGCAATCGCGCAATTAACTGAAGACGGAAGAATCGCAGTGCGCGTCCATCCTGCCTTACTTCCAAAAGAGCATCCACTGGCATCTGTTCGTGATGCATTTAATGCAGTTTTCGTGGAAGCAAAATCTGCAGGAGAATTAATGTTTTATGGGCGTGGAGCGGGAGGGGAACCAACGGCATCAGCGATCCTGGGAGATTTAGTGGCAGTTGCGCGTCATCGCGCTCTCGGCGGTCTTGGCCCTAAAGAAAGCACATACGCTGAGCGTTCAATTGCGCCTATGGGTGAAACAGAAACGCGTTATCTGATTCGCTTAAATGTCAATGATCGACCAGGTGTTTTGGCATCGGTTGCGCAAGTATTTGCAGCGCATTCTGTTTCGATACAAACAGTACGACAAGACGGTAGCGATAAACTTGCAGAATTAATTGTGGTTACTCACACCGCAGCGGATGCCGCTTTAGCGGCTACTGTCGATGATTTGCGTAAATTAGATACGGTTCGTTCAGTTGGAACGGTAATTAGAGTTGAAGGAGGCGCCAATTGATCTTTGGTAAATCAAGCAACGCGCATCTTTGGCGCGGAATAATTGAAGAGTATCGCCATCGCCTTCCGGTTTCGCGTAAAACTCCGGTAATAACTTTGCAGGAAGGTGGAACACCACTTATATACGGCTGCGTACTTTCCGACATGTTAGATAACGAAGTTTGGGTGAAAGTAGAAGGTTGTAATCCAACTGGTTCTTTTAAAGACCGGGGAATGACAATGGCGATGAGTAAGGCTGCTGAGGATGGTGCGAAAGCAGTAATTTGTGCATCAACTGGAAATACCAGTGCAAGTGCTGCTGCCTATGCCACCAAAGCCGGAATGATTCCTGCGGTTTTAATCCCAGAAGGCAAGATTGCCATGGGAAAATTAGCTCAAGCAGTAATTCATGGTGCAAAAATTTTGCAGGTTGCTGGGAATTTTGATGATTGCTTGACCCTTGCACGTGAATTATCCGAAAATTATCCAGTTGCATTAGTTAACTCAGTAAATCCTTATCGAATTCAAGGTCAGAAAACTGCTTCTTTTGAAATTGTTGATGCACTTGGGTTTGCACCTGATATCCACGCTCTTCCGGTAGGCAACGCTGGAAATATCACCGCATATTGGATGGGATACCAGGAGTATCAAAAAGCTAGAATTTCAAAAAGTTTGCCACAAATGTGGGGATTTCAAGCAGAGGGTGCTGCGCCAATTGTGCGAAATGAAGTTGTGAAAAACCCTGAAACAATTGCTACTGCAATTCGCATTGGTAATCCCGCATCTTGGCAGCAAGCAGTTGCCGCTCGTGATGATTCCGGTGGAAGAATCGGAGCTGTTTCTGACCAAGAAATCTTGTCCGCATATCGTTTAATAGCAGGACGTGAAGGAATTTTCTGCGAACCATCTTCAGCTGCCGGTCTTGCTGGTTTGATAAAGGCAAAAGCTGCAGGGCAATTACCAAAAGGTAAAAAAATCGTAATTACAGTTACGGGTAATGGACTTAAAGATGTCCAATGGGCGCTCGATGGCGCGCCAGAACCGATTGTGATTCCAGTAAGTGTTGCAAAAGCGGCCGAAGTTCTAGAGTTGGCATAATGCAAAGCAAACCAACTTTCCGCGCAACCCCAGTAACTATTCGCACGCCCGCCAGTAGTGCCAACTTGGGTGCTGGTTTTGATTGCTTAGGCCTAGCCCTTGAAATTTATGATGGGTATGCAGCGCAAGTTTCTGATGAAGCGGGCCTAGATATTCAAGTAGCCGGCGAAGGTGCTGATGAAATTAGAAAAGATGATAAAAATTTACTTGTCAAAGCGATGAATCGTGCTTTTGATCATATGGGTGGAAGACCAAGGGGATTATCAGTACGTGCATTAAATGCAATTCCTCATGGACGAGGATTAGGTTCCTCTTCAAGTGCAATTATCGGTGGACTTTATTTAGCCCGTGCATTAGTAATCTCTGGGCAAGAACGTTTAACAGATCAAGATTTGCTAGCGATTGCAACAGAGATGGAAGGCCATCCTGATAATGTCGCTGCAGCTTTGTATGGCGGTGCAACTATTGCGTGGCTCGAAGGTGGAGTTGGTCGTGCAACTCCGATCACGGTTAATCACCGAATAAATGCGGTGGCTTTCATTCCAGAAAGTGCGGTCGCAACATCGAGCGCCCGCAAAATGTTGCCGGATGAAGTTTTATATAGAGATGCCACTGCGAATATCGCCCGCAGTGCATTGATGGTTGAAGCCCTAAGCAATAAGCCAGAGTTTCTTTATGAAGCGACGCAAGATTTAATTCATCAAGAGTTCCGTAAATCAGCGATGCCAAAATCTTTTGCGCTTGTACAAAAACTACGAAGCGCAGGAGTTGCGGCCTTTATCTCTGGTGCTGGCCCCACTGTTTTAGCGTTACATACTGGCTCGATCACTGATGCGCAAGAGATAGCCCGTGCCGGAGGCAGTTCATTTGCTACTCAAATATTAGGAATTAGCCGGGTTGGCGCCCATATCTACGCTCCCAATTAGTCAATTAGTCAATTAGTAGTGATCTAGCCCTAGGTTGAGTGCTATGCTTTTCTTACTCGGCCGGGATTTCCCCGAGTAAGCAAGAAAAATCTCAGTCGCTTAAAATTCTTATCTCCCCAAGTTTTAAGTTAAAACCGGAAACACTTGAACCTTTTGTTAAGAGTAACCAAAGCGATAAATAATCCAACTGGGCTTATTTTTTAAGTTGATAAGCCAAATAACCCGAATGAGGAAATGTGACTGAAACTTCAACCCGCGCGCGTAAACCCGCGAGCGATCTAAGCGCGATGCTCCTTCCCGAGCTGCGCAAAGTAGGTGTCCAACTTGGAATTGATGGCGCTATAAAAATGCCTAAAGCTGCCCTAGTTACCGCTATTAGTGATTTGCAAGCAGCTAATCGGGCCGCGTCAGCAAAACCTGCTCGCAAAGAACGTCCAGCAAGAAAAGAGAATTCGACCGAAAAATCTAGTGGCTCCAATGACTCCAATGATTCAAATAATGGCAGCTCTGAGAATGATGACTCTGACGATAGTCGCGAAGATAATCGCGACAACCGCAGTGATCGCGACAACCGCAGTGATCGCGACAACCGCAGTGATCGCGACAACCGCAGTGATCGCGACAACCGGAATGACCGTAATGATCGTGGACGTGACCGTCACCGAGATCGTGATCGCAACCGTGATCGCAACCGCCCTCCACGTGAAGAGCGTGAAGCAGTTATCTCCGAATTCTCATTTATTCGCACAAGTGGTTACCTTCCAAGTCCAAATGATGTCTATGTTTCTATGCAACAAGTTCGTAAATATGGACTTCGCAAAGGAGATGTTGTCACTGGAGCTGTTCGTGAACCACGTGAAGGCGAACGCCGCGAGAAATTTAATGCGCTACTTCGATTAGACACCATCAATGGAATGGAACCTGACGAGGCTAAAGATCGCATTGAATTTAATAAATTGGTTCCGCTATATCCACAAGATCGTTTACGTTTAGAGACTGAACCAAATATTTTAACAACTCGTGTTATTGATCTAATTGCTCCAATCGGAAAAGGTCAACGTGGATTGATCGTCTCACCTCCAAAAGCCGGAAAGACGATGGTGCTTCAAGCAATTGCAAACGCGATTACAAAAAATAACCCTGAAGTCCATTTAATGGTTGTTCTTGTAGATGAGCGCCCAGAAGAAGTTACCGATATGCAGCGTTCTGTTAAGGGCGAAGTTATTTCTTCAACATTTGATCGGCCAGCTGAAGATCACACCACAGTTGCAGAACTTGCAATTGAGCGCGCGAAGCGTTTAGTTGAATTAGGTCATGATGTAGTTGTACTTCTTGATTCAATTACTCGATTGGGACGCGCATACAACATTGCAGCCCCTGCTAGCGGAAGAATTCTTTCCGGTGGTGTGGACTCTGCTGCTTTGTATCCACCTAAAAAATTCTTTGGCGCTGCACGAAATATTGAAGATGGCGGATCGCTAACAATTCTTGCAACTGCCCTCGTTGACACTGGTTCAAGAATGGATGAAGTTATTTTTGAAGAGTTTAAAGGAACCGGAAATATGGAACTTAAACTC
>RGZI01000074.1 GCA_010031635.1 Actinomycetota bacterium | reverse complement strand
GGGCTTGCTTAATTTCGATGATCGAGTTGCTCTTGCTGTAGCGCACACTCTTCCTGAATTCACTGATTCCATTTCTGCCGTCGGACTTTCTGGGGGAGGCTGCCGCGCTATCTATTTGCATGCAACAACTTCAGCTGATCAATTGCGGGCAACAGTCTCGGTAGGTGCGATGGCAACCTATGAATCAATGCTGGCATCCCATATTGCTCCACACTCTTGGATGTTCTTTCCTGATAACTTGGCAGCTGCAACTGATTGGCCAGGAGTCGCACTAATCGGCGCACCAAAACCTTTATATGTTCAATATTGTGGCAATGATCAACTTTTTACTCCAGCGGGAATGAAAGATGCTGATGAAAATATTTCACAACATTACACAAAAATATCGGCAGAGTATCGCGGAGATTTCTATCCAGTCCGCCATTCATTTACCGCCGAAATGCAAAAAGCTGCATTTGATTGGATGAAAGGCCATGGATAAGAATCGCTTTCTAGGTAATGATGGATTGGCTCGTGAGATTTATGAGTTGATGAGCGAGTTCCCAATTTTGTCTCCACACGGTCATGTTGATCCCAGAATCTTGTTAGAAAATAATGCTTTTCAAAATCCAGTCGAATTACTAATCACCCCTGACCACTACGTGACTCGCATGCTCTTTAGTCAGGGTGTTTCTTACGAAGCAATTTCCATTCCTCATGCAGATGGAACTCGCTCTGATGTCGAGCCTCGAGTGGTGTGGCGAATTTTTGCCCAAAATTGGCACGCATTTAGATCAACTCCATCCCGAATCTGGATTGAAGAGATCTTCTACACTTTGTTCAAGATTGATGAGCCGTTAACAGTCGCGCGAGCAGATTATTTCTATGATCAGATCAACGAACAGTTGCATACTCCTGAATTTTTGCCACAAACATTATTTAAAAAATTCAACATAGAGGTTATGGCAACCACAGATGCGACCTCGGATTCGCTGAATACCCATCTCGAATTAGCCAAGTTAAATTTCGGTGGGCGGGTAATCCCAACTTTCAGGCCTGACGATGTTTCAGATCCGCAGCGGCCAGGTTGGAAGAGTGCTGTTTCTGAATTAGCAAAAGTTAGCGGTGAAGATTGCGCCACCTTCGCCTCTTACCGCAACGCATTAAGAAACCGGCGTGATCATTTCAAGCGTCACGGTGCGACCGCTACTGATCACGGGGTGGCCAATTGCGAAACCTTAATTCTTGATAGCAAAGAACAAGAAAAACTCTTTGCGGTGATTTCGAGTGGAAATTTTTCAAAAGAAGATGCCAATCAATTTAGAGCGATGATGTTGGTTGAACATGCCCGCATGGCTGCCGATGATGGATTAGTAATGCAGATACACCCAGGTTCATCTCGTAGTCATAACCATGAAATTGCCAAGATCTATGGAGTTGCACCCTAATTTCAGGGCAGTTTTATTCACATTGGATGAAAGTACCTACTCCCGTGAATTGGCGCCTCTTGCAGGTGCATATCCCTCTTTGCGATTGGGTCCACCGTGGTGGTTCCATGACAGCTTAAATGGCATGCAAAGGTGGAGAGATAGCGTTACTGAAACCGCTGGCTACTACAACACCGTTGGGTTTATAGATGACACTCGGGCATTTGCATCTATCCCAGTCCGCCATGATGTTGCGCGCAGATTTGATGCAGCATATTTAGCAAATGAAGTTAATCGCCATCGGATGAGCAAATCAGATGCACTAGAAGTTGGTAAAGATATTGCTTATAACCTTTCAAAGGAGTATTTCAAACTCTAATGGCACAATTAAATCGCGAGAATTATTTATCGCACAAATCCGCGAATCCACCTCAATATGATTTAAACCAAGTAAAAATTGGCGTAATACATATGGGGCTAAGTGCTTTTCATAGGGGACACCAAGCACTCTTCTTCGAAAGAGTCTTGCGAAGTGGAAATCTTAATTTTGGAGTTGCCGGAGTTACTCAACGAAGTAGTGATGTGGCAGATGTAATGAACAGCCAGAATTGCCTCTACACAATTAATGAACGCGAAGGTGCTGGCTTTGCACCAATTGTCGTCGGCGCAATTCGCAAAGCAGTATTTTTTCCGCAAGCAAGAAAAGAGTTGCTGGAAATCGCACGAAGTAAAGAACTCAAGTTGATCACATTAACTGCCAGTGAAAAAGCGTATCAATGTAACTCAACACGAGATGGAGTAAATTTAAACTCTATTGAAGTTCAAGCAGATATCGCAGATACAAATTCTTTGCTTACCTTTCCCTCGCGATTGTTAGATTTACTGGTTGCTCGATTTGAGAGTGGATTAGCAGGAGTCGCGGTCATCTCTTGTGATAATTTGCCAACAAATGGGGATATCACTCGAGCGGTGGTAGTTGATTTAGCAATTAAGCAAAATCGCTCAGCAGAGTTCTTAACTTGGTTGAAATCAGAGATCAGGTTTCCTAATTCGATGGTAGATCGTGCAGTCCCGGCAATTACCCAAGATTCCATTGATGAGTTTTACCAAAATTATGGATATGAAGATCGGTCATTAATAACCGCAGAACCGTATTTAGAGTGGGTAATTGAAAATGACCCGATCAGTGAGTACTTAGCTCCTGTAGGCGCAAGATTTGTGGAAAGAGTCGCCCCATATGAAGCAATGAAAATTCGGGTATTTAATGGTGCTCATTCTGCTTTGGCCTATATCTGCCAATTGGCGGGAATTGAATATGTAGCCGAGGGAGTAGCTGACCCAGTTATTGGTGATTTCATTAAAAACTTTCAAGAGAAAGAAGCAGGTAGATCATTTGTTGCACCTGCCGATCTTGATCCAACTGAATACGCCAAGATTATTCGTAAAAGAGTTAGTAACTATGCGCTCCTACATAAAAGCATACAAATTGCTATGGACGGTTCGCAGAAATTACCGCAACGAATTTTTGCATCGGCAAATGATCTAGCTAAGTTAGGTTTAAATACAGATCACATCACCTTAATTATTGCGGCCTGGCTAAGATTCTTGGAAATTAATGAAAAAGTTAATGACCCACTAGGTGATTCATTGCAAAAGTTAGTACGAAATCCAGATGCCTTGCAGAGCGTTAGTGGTACTTTGAGTTTTGAATTGCCGTGTTCGGCTTTTGTTAACTGCCCATTAGCAACTTTTACTATCTCATCAAAAAGAATTTGACCAACTTCTTCAAGAGTTTGGGTTCCATCTGAGATAGTTCCAGCGTTGAGATCGATTAAGTCGGTGAGCACTAAACCCATCTCGCTATTTGTGGCAACTTTGATAGTTGGGATAACTGCTGATCCAGTAGGAGTTCCGCGCCCGGTAGTAAATACGGTGATATTTACATCAGCAGCGGCAAATCCAGTTAGCTGTTCAATGTCATGGCCGGGTGTATCCATAAAGTACAAACCTGGTGCAGTTGGGCGATCCGCGAATTCGAGTACTCCAGTAAATGGTGCGTTACCAGCTTTTTTAGCTGCTCCTAAAGATTTTTCTTCTAGCGTGGACAAGCCACCCTCAATATTTCCACGTGAAGGTTGTGCTCCGCGAATATCTATCCCTTCATAATTGATAGATCTTTCATATCTTGCAACGACTTCAATAATTTGAGCACCAACTTTTGGATCTAATGCCCGGGCGGCCAGCAAATGTTCAGCGCCAAGAATCTCCATTGTTTCGGCCAAAATAGATGTGGCACCAAATTCAACAAATCGATCACTAGCAATTCCAAGTGCTGGGTTTGCCGTAATTCCTGAATAAGCATCAGATCCGCCGCATTCAAGTCCTAGAACTACTGAACTCCATGGAGCAGGAACCCGAGATTGTGCTGCAGCTTGCTCTGCCAATTCAGTGGCTTTTTCAAGAGCGGTGGTAACCAATTTAAACATTGAGCCAGCATCGGATAATTTAACTTCGACAAGGGGAATCGGGCTAAATTTTTTGGCGCGCTCGATGATTCCTGCTTCAACATCGGTTCCAATAGTCAGGGCTACTGTGGTGAAAATATTTGGATTTCCGGCAAAACCAGCAAATGTTTTTGTAATCCGCTCAAAATCATTGTCAATCTCACCAGACCAGTCATGACTTATCGCTACAGCACCAGATTGTTTTTGTGTGGTCGGCAGTTGAAATAATTTTATCCAGCATATCTTTAGCCGTTGCTTCGAATTGAAGATCAAATTCACCGGAGATTGCTTGATGAAGTGCACTATTGCTTGCCACATTTAAAACTGGAATTAATGGAAACCCAGAAGGGGGTTGGTTTCCATCTGGGAAGGAGATGATTAATTGTACTTTTTGCGACATCAGCATCGAGAAGTGTTTAGCTGAGCCACCTGCTTCACTGATGATTACATATTTAATGCCAATATGAGTCAACTCAGTGAGTAAAGGTTCAATTTCAACATCACGTGATAATTCAATTCCAACCACTAACTCTTCCAATGGATATGGGAAGTGGCTATAAGTTATGGCCAATTCGCGAGCGGCAGCAGCGCCAGTTGCAACTGTGCCCTCGACGCCACCACTTTCTTGAATGACAAGGTACTCAGTTGATTTTGTTAATTTAGTAATTTTCTCAGTTAATTCATTTCCTTGGGTAGTTTCACAACCTAATCCAACAACCAGTACTGAGCCCACATTTGGATGAGAAGCGAGTGCAATAAAGAAATCGTCAATTCCGGAAACATCAACGCCAATGATTGCGCAACCATGTTGGTGTGCAAAAGTTATACCGCCAACTTCTTGTGCGATTCGGCGCGAAACTACAGTTGAACAAACTACTGATGGCAAAATTAATTGGTGATGGCGGATACCCACGCCACGACCTTCATGTTGGAATCCCCAAATCTCAGGCAGGCTCATGCGTTTTCCGTTGAAAGACGATCGCCTAAAACATTATGGGTATGTACATGCGAACCAGTTGCAATACTTTTAGTGGCATGGCCCATGCGTTCGCCATATTTAATTATGCCGTCACCTTTGGCGATATCAGCGGTAGCAATTTTATGGCCGCGGGGGATAGCCTCGACTGCACTTACTTCGCGACCATCTTGCGAAATTTTTTCACCCGCATTGATATCTGCTAGACAGACCGCAATATTGTCTTTTGGGTTCAAAAATAAAATTTTCCGCTGGCCCGCTGGTGAACTCACAGGTGGCATTCTATGTAATTTCTCTGCTAGATTTTCCCTTAGGTCATGAGTTTCAGCTTTAAGCCCCGGCTCGCTGAACGGCAACCCTCCACCGCGGTGGGGTGCTCCGGGTGAAGACCTGGCCAGAGATGGCAAGCGCGGACTAAGGCAAC
>RGZI01000073.1 GCA_010031635.1 Actinomycetota bacterium | reverse complement strand
ATGTTGAGTATCCTGCGTAGCGCAATGGAAGTTTTTCCGCTGGTAACACTTCGTCCATGTGATACGCAGCAAGTGGAACTTCGCTAGTTCCCACTAAATACATTCCATCTTTTTCTAAGTGATAAACATTTTCTGCTGCTTGGCCAAGAAAGCCAGTTCCTTCCATTGCTGGTGGATTTACTAACACTGGGGGAATAACAGGAGTGAAGCCAGCTTTTACTGCAGATGAGATTGCATAGTTCACTAATGCGAACTCAAGAAGTGCACCAACGCCAGTTAGATAATAAGAGCGTGAACCTGAAACTTTTGCGCCGCGCTCTGTATCGATTGCGCCGAGAAGTTTTCCTAACTCCACATGATCTTTTGGTTCAAAATCAGTAAATTCACGAGGTGTTCCAACATGTTCGATAATTACAAAATCTTCTTCTTTTCCTATTGGTGCATTTGGATCCAAAATATTAGATAGTTGAAGGGCAACCGCTTGAGTCTGTGCTTCTAGCTCTGCTCTTTTTGCATCAGCACTCTTTACTTTATTCGCTAAATCTTTAGCACTTTCGAGCAATTTTGTTTTTTCATCGCCTTTCGCGCCACCAACTGATTTAGATAGTGTGTTTTGCTCTGCTCGCAATAGTTCAAACTCATTGATTGCGACTCTACGTTTTTCATCTATTGCAATAACTTGATCAACAAGAGTTACATCTTCTCCGCGACCTTTTTGTGAAGCGCGGACCACATCAGGATTCTCGCGTAAGAATTTGATGTCAATCATTTATTTGACCTTTTCTCGCGGGTACGAACCTAGGAATCTAATATCTTCACAGCGTTGACGAAGGCTCGCTACCGCTTCAGCAACTGGTGCATCATTGATATGGCCTTCAACATCAATAATGAAATGGTAATGCCCGAGTTCGCGTCCTGTGGGACGACTCTGAATAAAAGTTAGGTTCACTTCGCGCTTTGCGAACTCAGTCAAAATTTCTAGCAAAGCACCGACGTGGTCAATCCCGATGAAGATTGCCATGGAGGTGCGATCAAGACCAGTTCGAGGTGGAATTGTTCCCGGCTTTGATACCAATACAAATCGAGTAATCGCGCCATCGTTATCGCCAATGTTGTCGGCAATAATTGTTAGGCCGTAGTGAGCTGCTGCAACAGGTGCTGCAATTGCGGCATCAAATTCTCCGCGTGAAATAGATTCAGCTGCTGCGGCTGTTGAGGCGGTCGGAATGATTTCCGCGTTTGGATAATTCATGGCTACATATGTTCGGCACTGAGCTTCGGCATGTGGGTGTGTAGCAATTCTTTTTATATCGGTCGTGCCGTGTTTTATCATCAAAGCAAAAGAGACGGGCAAAGTAACTTCGGCAACAATTGTGAGCGGGTCACCTGTTGCTAGCTCATCGAGAGTGCGAGCAACGACACCTTCTACGGAATTTTCAATTGGGACTAGGGCAAAGTGCGCATTTCCTTCGCGCACTGAATTTAGAGCAGCTGTCACATTTGCATATGGCTTGAGTGAATCATTTGCAGAAGTGATCTTTTTTAACGCCGCCTCAGTAAAGGTGCCTTTTGGTCCTAAATATCCGTATGTTCCCACTGACTAATGATACCCGAGTACATCACGTGCACGTGACGGGGTATTTGTAATTAGCACTTTGACCTTATTGCGCTCACAAAATTGCATATCTTCATCTTTATCGACAGTCCAGACAAATAAATCACGAGATTCACTCATATATGTTGAATCATCTCTCAACATTTGAATACTTGGACCTAAATTTTTTGCCGATGAAAAGCGACGCATTAACCGAGAATGGCTTGGATGAAGCAGTGCCACGGTATTTTGTCGTGGCGCCACTTTTTTGATTTGCTCAATTGCTAGCCATGAAAAAGACATCATTGTAATTGCTGGCATATTCTTCTCTTGAGAGAGTAAATCTAAAACCGTTTTTTCGATTTTGTTTCCAGTTGGTACTGGATGTTTTGTCTCTATTGCCAATTCTTTTTTATTTTCTTTTGCTAGGACTAATAATTCTTCAAGTGTTAGAAGTTCTGGATACTCTCTGCGGATCTGGGCATATTTCATCTCTGCAATCCTGCCCGAAACACCAGCACATCTTTTGAGATCGGCGTCGTGCCAGAGCAGAGCCACATTATCTTTTGATAAACGCACATCGCATTCAAATCCATCAGCGCCTTGGGCGATAGCGCCGTTGTAAGCGCGCAGAGTGTGCTCAGGAAAATCCTTAGAGGCACCGCGGTGGGCGTAGATTTTCATATGCAAGATTAGCACCGTTAGGCTTACCTCTATGAGTAGCAAAGGCGCACAATACTTTTTTGAAAGTTCTGCGCGCTCTGTTCTCGGTTTAGTTCGAGAAGGTAATGAAGATTCAGGATTTACTTCAGCAAAGTTGATTGCAGTTGCCGACGGCATGGGTGGCCACGCAGGTGGAGAAGTTGCTTCACGTATTGCAATAAAAACTTTAGCCTCTCTTAATTCTGTTTTATCTAGTACTGAAATTGATTCAGACTCTATTGAAGATCTTTTGCAGAACTCTTTGCACACCATTGATAATGAGATTGGTGAGCATGCACGCGAAGCAATTGAAGTACGCGGAATGGGCACAACGCTGACCGCTCTTTTGCTCTACGGCGAGAAAGTTGCACTTTTGCATGTTGGAGATTCACGTGCTTATCGCTTGCGTGGAAATGAATTAGAACAACTAAGTTGTGATCACACGGTTATGCAAGAGCTACTTGATCAAGGCGCCATTACCCCCGCAGATGTGCGCGACCACCCGCAACGTTCAGTGCTGACTCAAGCACTCATGGGTGATGGCAATGTGACACCTGTCTTACAAATTTATGATGTGAAGACAGATGATCGTTTTATTGTATGTAGTGATGGTTTATCTAGTGTTCTCAGTGACAAAGAGATGAAATCTTTGTTGAAGAAGAAATCCGCTGATGAATCTATTACTGCCCTCATTGATGCTACTTATATCAATGGAGCACCTGACAATGTTTCGATAATTATTGCTGATGTGGTTACTTCCGGTGAGGCATCAACGCACTTTATTGGGGCTGCGCAATGATGAATCTAACTTTAGGTGGCCGCTACGTTCTCGGCGAGATGATCGGCACTGGCGGAATGGCTGATGTTTATAGAGCGCATGATCAACGTCTTGCTCGCGAAGTAGCCGTAAAAGTTTTGCGTAGTGATCTTGCGCGTGATCCTTCATTTGTTGCACGTTTCCGTAAAGAGGCTTTTGCAGCAGCTGGTTTGAATCATCCTGGAATTGTTGCTGTGTATGACTCTGGGGAAGAACCTGCGCCATACATAGTTATGGAATTAGTTTCTGGTCATACATTGCGTGACTTAATTCATCGCGGTGAACGCATACCTCTTGCTCGTGGAATTGTTCATAGAGATATAAAGCCTGCCAACATCATGATTACAGATCAGGGCGATGTTAAGGTTATGGATTTTGGAATCGCGCGCGCGCTCGATGATTTAGGCGCAACGCTTACTAGTACGTGGAACATTGTTGGAACCGCACAGTATTTATCTCCTGAACAAGCACTTGGTGAAATCGCAGATGCTCGCTCTGATATTTATTCAACAGGTTGTTTGTTATATGAAGTTCTCACTGGTCAACCACCATTTACTGGTGACACGCCAGTTTCAATTGCCTACCAGCATGTTTCTGGAGAATTGATTCTCCCAAGCAAAATTACTCCAGTCCTTCCTGAAGGTATCGACATTCTTTTATCTGTTGCGTTAGCCAAAAAGGCGGAAAACAGATATCAATCTGCTGGCTTAATGCTTGATGATTTATTCAAAATTCATTCCGGTGAAACAGTCACAACAAAGATGGTGAAAAAGCCAATGAATCGCCGTACATTATTTAGTGTTGTTGGTGCTTCGATTCTAGTTTTGGCGGTTGCAGGCGCTGGTTTATTTGCTTCACGCCCTGGTGCGCCATCGGTCGGTAATGAGATTCCAAATGTTGTCGGACTTACAGAAAACGCAGCTCGTGCATTGCTCACTGACTACGTCATTACTGTTACGCGAGCACATGATTCTCGTATTCCAAAAGATCGAGTCGCTAGCCAAATTCCATTAGCAACAACGCGTGCTACTTCTGGTTCTGGTGTTGTGCTAACTATTTCCGATGGCCCTGGAGATTCAATAGTTCCAACCGATTTAGTTGGCTTATCTCTACTTGATGCACGCGCTTTGTTGACCTCTGTTGGCCTTGTTGTTTCGCGTACTGAAGCAATTCCTTCCGATGAAGCCCAAGGAACTGTTTTGAAAGTAACACCTGAACCAGGCTCAACAATTACGGCAGGAAGTGGTGTTGTTCTCCAGATTGCAAGCGGTGAGGTGGAAGTTCCTAATCTCATTGGTATTGATGGCATCCAAGCAAAAACACTTCTAGTGCAGGCAGGCTTTCTTATAAATGCACTAGAGGCAAATGATCCTGATCAGCCAACGGGAGTTGTAATTCGTCAAGCACCTGATGGTGGAACAACTCAAACTATTGGTAAGTCAGTAACAATTACAATAAATAAAACTCCGTAATTATTTCTTTCCTACAACTGGTGAAAGACCCACCGCTTTGCTCTGCGCATTTTTATCGCCGCATCGTGTAAGCCAATTTGCAAGCATTTGATGACCGTGCTCTGTTAGTACTGATTCTGGATGAAACTGCACGCCTTCAATAGGAAATTTCGTGTGACGCATCGACATAACAATTCCTGAATCAGTTGAACCTGTAATTTCAATCTCTGCTGGCACGGTTTCGCGCTCAACTGCGAGTGAGTGATATCGCGTTGCAGTAAATGGAGATGGAAGATTTACTAATACTCCGCCACCTTGGTGATTTACTTGAGAAGTTTTTCCATGAAGAAGTTCTGGTGCGCGCGAAACGGTTGCGCCAAATGCGACACCAATAGCTTGGTGACCAAGGCACACTCCAAAGAGTGGAATTTTTTTCTGCGCACAATATTGAATCATTGCTATTGAAACACCTGCGCGTTCCGGTGTTCCAGGACCGGGAGATATGAGAACGCCGTCGTAATTGCTGGCTTCACTTGCTTCTACTTCATCATTTCTAACAACTGTGCATTCGGCGCCAAGTTGGGCGAGATACTGCACAAGGTTGTAGACAAAGGAGTCATAGTTATCGACTACAAGGATTTTGGTCGCCACGCGCTAATTCTCTCCTATTGCTAGGGCTCTCACTATCCTTTTCATTTCTAGGCAAACTGGTGTAACTTCGCCTTATGCCAAAGTCTAAATTGCGTAAAAAGGTTGTTGAACAGCGTACCCACGAGCAAGAAGTAGTTGTTCACGCCCCACAAGGT
>RGZI01000072.1 GCA_010031635.1 Actinomycetota bacterium | reverse complement strand
ACATTCATTAGTAGCGCATTCTTTAGGCGCTGGCCCAGGTGTAAATCCATTAGGCGATGAAGCACTAGCCGCTTTGCCACAATGGTGGCTTGAAAATCCTTGTAGTGCGTTTGGCAGTCAGGAATGAAGAGGGTTGCGGCACTTGATTGCGGAACAAATTCAATTAGATTACTAATCGCTGAAGAAAATGCGGGAGGAGGCTCAAGTAGATCAAATCCGTTTTTGCGCAACAAGTGCCACGAGAGATGCCCAAAATCGAGACGACTTCCTAATTCCAGTGGCCCAAATATTAGGAATTACCCCGGAAGTCATTTCAGGGGAGGAAGAAGCCAAACTCTCTTTTTTAGGTGCAACACAGTCTTTATCCAAAAGCGATGGCCCCTTTCTAGTAATTGATATTGGTGGGGGATCAACTGAATTTGTTTTTGGAAGTGATCATGTTGATGCGGCTCGGAGTGTAAATATCGGGTGCGTCCGAATGAGTGAACGGCATTTTAAAAATGATCCGCCAACCCAAAGTGAGATTGAAGGTGCCCGCGTAGATATCAGGAATGCAATTGCGCTAGCCGCCGAAGTTGTACCGATCAAAAGTGCTAAAACTTTAGTTGCGGTAGCAGGTACTGCTACAACGGTTGCAGCAGCTGCATTAAGTCTTGCTGAATATGATTCTGATTTAATTCATTTAGCCAAAATAAGTGCAGTTGATACCCGAAGAGTTTCGGATTGGCTCTTAACACTTACTCGACAAGAGCGAGCCGATCTTGGTTATATGCACTCTGGTCGCGTCGATGTAATAGCAGCCGGATCTTTAGTTCTAGCTGAGATTATGGAAGCAACAGGGATAACAAGTTTTGTCGCAAGTGAAAATGATATTTTGGACGGAATGGTTTGGTCGATGTTAAATGCTTAGCGAAGTCGCAATTTCCAAATTAGCGGATATTAAAGCGCTAGATAAGGAATTAATTAAATGTGATGGATGCCTAAGATTAAAGTTGTGGCGCGAGGAAGTTGCGGTAACTAAACGACGGGCTTATCAAGATGAAACTTATTGGGGTAAGCCGGTTCCTGGATTTGGACCAGTTGATGCACAAATAATTTTGGTTGGTTTGGCCCCAGGTGCACATGGTGCCAATCGTACGGGACGAATATTTACTGGTGATGCATCAGGTGATTGGCTCTTCCCGGAATTATTTTCTGCCGGGCTTGCTAATCAACCGACAAGCAAGGGGATTGATGACGGTTTGCAATTGATCAACACTCGCGTCTTATGTGCAGTTAGATGTGTCCCACCAGATAACAAAGTAGAAACTAGCGAGCGAGATACTTGTTCTGTTTGGTTTAATCGCGAAATTGAATTATTGATGCCAACCGCAAAAGTTTTTGTGGCCCTCGGTGCTTTTGCTTGGGATGGTTTGTGGCGCACATTAAGAGCGCAATCTGCTCAGTCTGATCAATCTGATCACTTACCTACAAAAAAAGTGGCTTTTGCTCATCCAAGCCAGCAAAATACTGCCACTGGAAAGTTGAAGGTTGGGGCGATGGCAGAGATCTTCCTGAGAGCAGGTAGATTTACCCGCTCAGGCAAGTAGCAGCAAATGAAGCACGCCCCGATAGCCCAATGGCAGAGGCAGAGGACTTAAAATCCTCCCAGTGTGGGTTCGACCCCCACTCGGGGCACGATTATTACCAAAGATTAATGAACGTTCATCCGAGCATTTCCCCGCTGCATAAAAGCCCCTAGATTACGGTGATGGAATTAGCCGTTATGGGGAAACTATGAAATACCGAGTTAGCGCTGCACTTATTACGATTACAGTTCTAGTTGGCGTTGCGCTGATTCCAATCCAAAGTGGAAGTGCAGAAACTCCTGATCCGAATGTTCCGATAATGCGGTATTGCCAGCCAGATAGGTATGCATGTGCAGGATATGTTCCAGAGGCCGATGAGCAGTACCTGATTCCTTGGGTTCCAGGTTTTCCTAATTATCAAGGTTATTACCACAATGATTTAGAGGGGGTCTATCGCTTTACTTCATATGCCATTGCAATTAATCGCGATGCGGTTGGAAATGCAACATCCGTTGTTGCATGCAAAGACATTGCATCCAGTGATTGCACTGGAACACAAATTGCGTATCGTGCCGTATTACCTATGTGTGACTCTTCAATTTCTATAGATTGTTTTAAAGATTTCATAGTGACGGATCTAGATGGAAAGCCACTTAACTACACAGTAGAAGGCCAATTCCCACTCGGCAATCCTCAATATTTTAAAGGCAATGCTGCGATGAAAGTTCCTAATGGTGGTGGGCTTACATTGATTCATATTCCAGGGGCGCCACACAAAGGTGGAGATACCTACTTAGTTAAAGCGGAAATGAATGCGGTGAAAAATCAATGGCAAGCAGAATTCACAACACGGTCATTCACTATGTCCATATCAGCAGTCAAAATTATTGAAGGAAAGTACTCATTTAGAGGACCAAGTCCTTATCTAATTAACTTCGCTAATGAAAACGTTGAAACCGGTTGGTCAAGTGATCAAGTTCCTGGTTACTGTGCTGCTACATCCAATACGCAATGCGCATTACGATATTCACTTCCTCTGGGTATGCGTTTTGGCTTAACCGTAAACCTCACAACAAAGCTCACAGGATGGCTCCATGGACGCGTAAGGGCCCCAGAAGTTGAAGTAAGTACAAATAGCGTTGGTGGCTCGACAGTGAAAGTTCTTGCAGAGCCAATCAAGGTTCCCGTAAATGCTGTGTGGGTTAATAACGATACTGCGCCGCAGAGTATTAAGGACTACTACTCAAACAAGTCAAATTATGGCGCTAGAATTTTTGGATTACAGTCTGATGAGCTAAAGCCCCTCAGCCAGATTGTTTTGTTGCGTGATGGGAATATGGGGCATAGTGCCGAAACACTCAAAGAATATTTGGCATGGCTCCCAGCGCTAGGTGATAAAGCGCAAGCGATGCCAACTGCTTGGACCATCGCAACGATGAGCAATTATCAGGTTCCAATTCAGATCCAGCAATGCCTAAATCAGACTGACTCTCTTGCCGGAATTGTCACAACAAATGCAGCTGAGTACTTTGATGGGCCACCAGTCTTTGATGAGGCGTCTGGCTCGTTAGATTACAAAGTTGCCGCAACTCACTTTGAGCCTGATGGAACTACGGTTTTTAAAGGTTCTTACGATCTCGTAATGAGTTCAAAAGTGGCGAGATGTATTTATGGTTTTACCCAGTCACCTATTAGTGCAACGGTCTCAGTTACCTCTGATTCCGGGACGCAAAGTGCGGCGACAGTGGTTGTCAATGAAAGAAATGGTTGGCTCTCACTCGGTGCATACAATTTCACTTATTCAAGTCCAACGATTCGTATTAAATTAACACAGGATGCTGTTGTGGATTCTCCAACTCCTTCAGCCACGCCAACTCCGAAGATTGCAATAGCGACTCCAAAGAAGATGACCACCACCATATGCGTCAAGGGCAAGATTTCAAAGAAAGTAACAGCTGCAAAACCCGTGTGTCCGACTGGGTATAAGAAGAAGTAGCTGGCTAACTTTGCAACAAAAGTTATTTGAAGAGTTGTAAATCAAATTTTGCAGTAGTTAGCATGTGGGGAATTGTTAAAGCCCAAATAATTACCAGTACCGTCCAGAGTAAACCGGTATCGAAATATTCTGGGCGGAAGACCATAAGCCCAAGCGCTATGAAAATACTTCCAATCACTGCATAAAGTCCAAGGGTTACTGCGGATAAAAATGCCTTGTATGAATTTCCAGAGTGAGCAAACAAAGTTGCTTTTGGTAATTTCGGGACGAGTCGTGCTGTATGGCGGACGGCATGCCAGCAGCCGAAATAAACTGCAAATGCAATCAATGGTGGTGTAATTAATGAAAGAGTGATTAAAAGAATAAGGTCTATTGAAGATTGAAAATTCTTAGTGATTAGCAGAAATAAAAATCCGACAAGTGCTAATGCCAAAGTGAGATTTCGCAAATTTTGATTTAAAGAACCCGACCAATCAGCTATCCCAGGGTTAATTCGATTCAATGCAGTAAGTGCATGTGTATCCGTTAGTGGCAAGATCACAGGCAAAAATCCGGCTGGTAGGGCATAGGCGCAGAGTTTGAGAAAGGAATCTTTGGCAATTCCGCGCGATTCATTCCATTCATTTTTATAGGCCGCATCACCAAATCCAAAATGAAGAGCACTTATTACCACAATTAATTGAAATCCGACTAGGTTCCATATTGAGATGACAAAACCTGCAGCTATAGCCAACAAAATATAAAAAAGTATGAAAATAACAAAGCGATTTCTAGATTCTCTTGGGATTGTAATCAAATGATCAATTGCACCATGAGGTATCCCGACCAGTAGGGCAATTACGGCAACAGTGATCTGAATAGAAATCGAAATATTCAAAGAGAATAGATCCAAAATCCCAAAAGAAATAATGGCCCCAATAACTGCAATTCGGGAAGAGCGAGAAGCCAGCTCATAAACTCTGGAAAGACCGATATCCATGAGGCTAGGTTATGGGAAATAAGAGAAATTTGGGAGAGAATTAGTCGTGGCCCAATTCAATTACTTGATGGTGCTTGGATTTATTGGGGCGTGTGCGATTTTTGTTAATATTGGATTTAGGCTGCGAATTAGTAGCAAGTGGAAACTCTTTCTATTGACCGATGCTGTCATCCTGACAATTTATCTTGCATGGGATTTTTGGGCTGTATCCAAAGGAAGTTGGTACTTTGACTCAGAACAAGTAATTGGGCTTTACATATTTTCAAGGTTACCAATCGAAGAAATTCTATTTTTCATAATAGTTCCGTTAATGGTTGTCTTAACGTACTTAGCATTGATTAAGTTAAGTAGACCTGCAAGCAAAGCGAAGAAGTAAATGATCTACGCTGACGTCGCACTAAACTCTGTTATGGTGGCAATTATTTTAGATTTATACGTATTACGTTCGCAAATGATGACCCGTAAGATATTTTGGAAAACTTATTTTTTGATTTTACCTTTTCAACTATTAACTAATTGGTGGTTAACTTCTAACAACATAGTCATGTATTCAGAAGGTGAAATAATCGGAACAAGAGTTGTTGGCGCGCCATTGGAAGATTTGTTATTTGGATTTTCAATGATCTTGTTAACGTTATCGAGCTGGGAATTTTTTGCTAAACGTATTTCACCTGATAAAGTTAACAAGTGAGTTACGCGCCAAACACTGCAATTTACCTTCAAGGTTTTGGTGGATTTGTAACAGTCATAATTTTAATTTTCATCTTGAAATGGGCATTTCCTACGAAGAAAGATCCAATAGAGGCGGCACGCCAACGGGCGGTGAAGAAATCCCTGCGAAGGCTGAGAAGAAAGTAATTTGCTGTAGAGATTCCTTTACCAAGAGCATTAATTGGGCGACTTATATAAAATTCATC
>RGZI01000071.1 GCA_010031635.1 Actinomycetota bacterium | reverse complement strand
AGCCGCGAATTTAGATATTCGCCGCTCTATTAGCCCTAAAGCAGATCTTTACTAAATTTATTTCTGCTAGATCTTTACAGCAAAGGTGAGAAAAGTTAGTAAAGTGAAGAGATGAAGCGCATCCTGTTTAGTCTTGCATTAGTTCTTGGTTTAACTGTTGGTGTGGTGCCAAATGCTAATGCCGATACAGTCACTTTCCCTTGTCAATGGACCTCTACATATTCAGTGCTTATGCCCCAAGGTGTTTTACTTAATGGAAAAAATTGTCACGAAGCACTTGTTATAGACGCTAGCGTGAAACTTATTGATAAGGAAGCGTTTTTTGGCTCCAGTCTCACCTCGGTAACCATTCCAAACTCTGTGACAAGTATTGGTGACTCTGCGTTTTATATCGGACAACTTACGTCGGTAATTATTCCAAACTCTGTGACCAGTATTGGCGTATATGCATTTGCATACCAACCACTCACCTCTGTAACTATTCCAAACTCATTAACCAGTATTGCCAACGGTATGTTTCGTGGAACCAAACTCACCTCGGTGAACATTCCAAACTCTGTGACCAGTATTGGTGACTCTGCGTTTGAAGGTACTAAACTCACCTCTGTAACTATTCCAAGCTTGGTAACTAGTATTGGCTACCAGGCGTTCGCTAACAATCAACTCACTTCGGTAACTATTCCAAACTCTGTGACAAGTATTGGCGACCAAGCGTTTTCTGGCAATACTCTCTTGAAGACAATTTCTGTATCAGATGGATTAAAAAGTTTGGGCGCTAATGTTTTTGAACGCAATTATTCTTTAACTTCAATTCTGTATTGCGGTAAAATCACAGGTTTCCCAATCACTCCAACCTGCCCACCTGAAAGACAAGCAGTAATAGATGCTGCAAAAGCAACCGCCGATAAAGTAATCGCAGATGCTAAAGCCGCAGCAGAACTTAAAGCTAAGCAAGAAGCAGAAGCAAAAGCAGCCGCCGATAAAGTAATAGCAGATGCTAAAGCTGCAGCAGAACTGAAGGCCAAACAGGAAGCGGAGGCGAAGGCTTCTGCAGAACTGAAGGCAAAACAAGAAGCTGAGCTCAAGGCCGCAGCAGAGTTGAAAGCCAAGAAAGACGCGGAAGAGGCAGCAGCTAAAGTGGCAGCAGAACTAAAAGCGAAGCAAGAAGCAGAGGCAAAAGCTGCTGAACTGAAGAAAACAACAATCACCTGCATCAAAGGCAAACTAACGAAGAAAGTAACAGCAGTTAACCCAAAATGCCCAAGTGGCTATAAAAAGAAATGACTGATGTCAGATCAGTAACCCCAGGGTGTTAAATATTCACGCTTAGGGTTATGTACTACCTCACTAAAAGTATCTCCTAAAGTGAGTAGTCTTAAAGAGTGAGAACTCGATTCGCTCAGACAATTCTAGGAGCTATTGGATTCTTAGTATTCTCAGTGCTATCTGCATCCGCAATTACTTACGGGGAAGAAGAAACTGAAGCAGCACAAAAATACCCCTGGGTTGTCTTGATTTTTCATTACGCAGTTGACGAAGACACTCCCGATTATTCCTGTACAGGGACCTTGATAACTCCTAATACAGTTCTTACCGCAGGGCATTGTGTCGATCCACGAGGTAGATTTGAAGTCAAATACGGGATTACTACCTTCAATGAAGAAGGTAAATCGCTCGAGGTAACGGGAGCTTGGAGAAGTCCACGATATTCTTCCCAGAGGTTTGGCGTAAACGATGTTGGCTTATTGAGACTTAAAGAAAAAGTGCCTAATGCAAAAACTGTTCCATTAGGGAATGTAAGTTCAATTAAATTGGCTGAATCTTCGAAACAATTGAAACTATTTGGCTGGGGTATTGACCAAAACGAAGAACAAGCAACTTATTTGAGGATCGCAACAGTCATTAATCAGTCGCCTCTTCTTAAGAAAATATTGGGGAAAAGTTTCAATTCAGATGTGTGGTTTGCTGCAGGAAGGTACATCTCCAAAGAGAGAATTTACAGCGGTGCTTGTAATGGTGATTCTGGTGGACCATTGATGGGCACAGTCAAAGGTAAGTTCGTTCAAATTGGAATCACAAGTTTTGGAGCAGAAGATTGCGATACCTCCAATCCAACTATCTTTATGCGTATTGGTTACTACCTTAATGATTTAGCTTTAGCAATCAAACAACTAGATACGAATGCAGTCTTGGTAGACCGATCATTACCTAAGAACATCACTCCACCTTCTATTTCGGGTCAACCAGAAGTTGGACAGACTCTGGTCTGCAATAGTGGTCTATGGTCAGCGAACGCCAAGAGTATTGAAGTTCTGTGGGCCCATTCGAACAATGAAATAATCATTAAGGGATCTACATTAGAAGTAAGTAAAGAACTTGCATCCTCTGATCTGCAATGCTTTATCATTGCTATTAGTGCTGCTGGATCTGTAATTGAAACTAAAAAAATAGTAATTTCAGACTCAAAACCGGCAGCCTTAAGCAATCCAGTGATTCTGGGAAATGTAAGAGTGGGAAGTGTATTAACTTGCAGTTCAGGAAGTTGGAATAAATTTACGACGAGCTTAGGAATAGAGTGGCTTGTTGGATCACGGAGTTATTCAAGCGCAGCATCAATAACAATCCCTGAAGATGCAGCGGGACTAAACATTACTTGTCGCGTTGTTGGTACAGGAATCGTTGGAACAGTAAGCACAAGTGTTTCAATTCAAATCCCTGCAAAGCCGCTAATTCAAGGAACCCTTGCAATTACCGGCTTACCTACGTCTGGATATGCGGCTGGGAATGGATTGGTAATTCAGTGCACAGGTGCAAATGCGACTGGAGCAGTCGAATCTTTCGAAACAACTTGGTACTTGCGCGATAGCTCTACAGGGACTTTGGTAACAAAAGTTGCATCAGGCGCACAGTACGTCTTACCAAATGGCTTCTTCGAGCAACATAAAGGAAGGGTAATTCTATGTAGCTATTCTGCTAGCGGTCCTGGTGGCGCTTCAACAGTTTTTGATGTCAAGTCGATCGTTGCGCCTAGAACACCAGATGCCCCATCTGTTCAAGTGACAGGCTTTCCAAGTTATGGATCAAACGAGAGCGCTTGGCTCAATCTGCCTATAACTTGCAAAGTGGATTCTTATTTTGATAACTCAGTTTCCCGGAATGTAACCGTGCAATGGCGTATCTATGATTTATCGGCACCTTACTATCCGTTGTCAACAACCCCAAGTACTCCTATTGGTAGTGGTCTAACTTTGATATTGACTCAAACAATACTCGAGCAAGCAGTTCTTAAAAGCATCGGATGCTCTGCAACGGTTTCTACCGTTACGGGCAGCGCGACTGCTTATAGCACTAAAACTTATGTCGATTACAGAAACATCACAGCAGCCGATACAACTCCGCCAACATTTAGACTTCTCAATTCTCTGAATCCAGCAAATCAAAAGCTCGGTTACGGTGGGTACTTTGAGGTAGAGATATCTGATGCAGGAGGTGTTGGAACCTATCCAATTAATGGAATTAAAATAATCTCGCCTTTAAACAACGAGGTACCTTCATCTGGAGGTTTTCTGCCAAGGCTTATATCTGGTACGGATAAAGTCGGTGTATATCACGTTTCAGTTACGTTCCCAACAAAAGCTAGTGGGGGAGTTTCGGGGCAGTATAAAATCCTGCTTTCAATTTTTGATGCAAAGAGCAATTGGACGGGATGGGTTACTTTAGGTACTTTTTCGGTTACTGAGTGATTCTAAGCCAATAAAGTACTTAATACTTTAACTATCCTCAAACTCTTCCGTTAATCTCATTAACTCTTTTATTGATTTCACTTCAAAAGTAGACTTACTCCAAGCTTCTGAGTAGCCATCAAACTTGCCTGCAATTTTGCTATTGGATAAGTCAGCACCTCTTGCTTTGAGCATTCGAAGTATTGCTGTTTCCCATTGTTTGGTTAGATGACCATCCATTGGGCCGCGAAGTTCTAATATTTCCCAGCCAAGTCTTTGGTGATCTTTCAAACGGTCATCTGGAAGGTTAGTAATTCCAATTTGAAACATTTCCCAATCTGGGTGTGCAATAAAATATAAAAAAGCCTTTTCATTTGGATCAAATCCACTTTTTGCGCAGGAGGGGCAGCCACTTTTATGAAAGCCAGTGCGGTCTGATGCAGTACTAAACCAAAAATGACCATCAGCACATCGCCATTTATATCGTTTACCGCTCCCGCTAGTGATTTTTTCCGGATCCCAACCGTAAGCCTGTTGGGCAATTTCAGGATATTTTGATTTTAAATCATTAAAACCAACTAGTACTTGTTTGTTTGCACAAATTGGGCAGCCACTTTTCGCACCACCGGTGCGTGCGCCAACATCCGCTGAATAAGAATGTCCAAGTGAACATTTCCAAGTCAATTTTCTTTTGGCACCAGAGTTAACTTTTGATGGATCCCAGCCATTGGCTTCTTTCGCAACTTGAGGAAATCTTGTTTGTAAATCATTAAATCCAGTAAGAACCTTTTTGTTTGCACAGTAAGGACATCCGTGTCCTACCCGTGCGCGCGAATCAACAGCGGCCTTCCATTGATGTCCTAAATTGCACCGCCACAGTAATTTTTTTTCTACTCCTCCAGTTATGGAAGTTGGATCCCAACCATCGGCCTGTCGTGCAAGTTCTGGATTCGTGGTTGCAAGATCGTTGTACCCAATTAATACTTGCCGATTTGAACAAACTGAACATCCGGTTCCACGTCCAGTTCTTTGGTCAACACTCATATTCCATTCGTGGCCTTTTGCACATTTCCAAAGAAATTTATTGTTATTCCCTGCACTAATCATTGAAGGATCCCAACCAAGTGCTTGGCTTGCGATTTCAGGGAATTTAGTTTTCAAATCGTTAAAACCAGTTTGCACTTTAATTCCCGAGCAAACTGGACATCCAACTTTGTCTTTACCAGTTCTCGTATAAACATTTGCTTCCCATTTATGGCCAAATTTACATTTCCAAGCCAATTTTTTATCGTGACCTTTAGTTATAGTTTTCGGATCCCAGCCATCAGCTTCTTTGGCAAGTTTTGGATGTGTTGTTTTTATATCATTAAATCCAGAAGAAACTTGATGTCCAGAACAAATAGAACAACTACCGCCTGCAAGCACTTTACTTGAAACTCTTACTTGGGTTATATGCCCGCTTTTACATTTCCAAGAAACTTTTTTTCCACTCATAGGCGTTACAGATTTTGGATCCCACTCAAATGCTTCTTTAGCTATTTTGGGATATTTTGATTTTAAATCATTGAAGCCGGAAACAACTACGTGACCAGAACAAACTGGACAATTGTTTCCACTCAAAGCTCTTGTTTTTACAGCAGCTTCCCAATGATGACCTAATTTGCACTTCCATTTAACTCTAGTATGACTTCCGTAAGTAAATTTTGCCGGGTCCCACCCGTCAGCCTCTTTAGCTAATTTAGGATGCGTTTTAGAAAGTGGAAGCTTCGCTTTCTTATCGGTTGGCACGGTGTAACA
>RGZI01000008.1 GCA_010031635.1 Actinomycetota bacterium | reverse complement strand
TACGGCACGAACATATGCCTGGGCGCCACAACGATCGCAACGATCTTGTGCGGTTAGCGGTGTGTGTTCCAAAGTATTCATTTTGTTCATCGCCATCCCTTCAATCTGCCCTAGTTGGTTCCTACTAATGGAACATCATTACACACTGAAGTTATTCCCCGCAGGTTAAAATGCTGTGAATTTCGTGTCGAAAATTTAGAAGAGATATAGATCATTTCAAGTTAAGGGCTCACCTGCGAAGATTTAGCACCTCCACCAAGTACCCTTATTAATCATGAGTCCAGCCGTTAAAGCCCCCACTACGCGCGCTAAAAGGGCTAGCCAGCCGGCTAAGAGTGGTAAATCTGGTAAAGCAGCAGATCACAACATCTATGACGCAAAATCCTTAGCGGTCCTAGAAGGGCTAGATGCGGTCCGTAAGCGTCCCGGAATGTATATCGGTTCCACCGATTCCCGCGGCTTGATGCACTGCCTGTGGGAGATTATCGATAACTGTGTAGATGAGGCGCTGGCTGGACATTGCCACAATGTGGAAGTTACTTTGGACACAGATGGCTCAATTGAGGTCCGTGATGATGGCCGCGGCATCCCGGTAGATACCGAGCCAAAGACCGGATTAAGTGGGGTTGAAGTTGTCATGACCCGTTTGCACGCCGGTGGAAAATTTGGTGGCGGATCTTATGGTGCATCTGGTGGTTTGCATGGAGTTGGAGCATCAGTTGTAAATGCACTTGCGATTCGAATGGATGTTGAAGTTTCGCGCGGGGGATCGTTGCACTTGATTTCATTCCAACGTGGAGCACCTGGAAATTTTGATAGCGCAAAACCAGATGCAAAGTTCAGTAAAAAATCTGGCTTACGCAAAGGTGGGAAAGCTCCGAAAAAAGGAACTGGTACCCGCATTAAATATTGGTCAGACCCACAAATCTTTTTAAAGGAAGCCGATTACGACATCACCGATATTCATGCCCGGGCCCGGCAAACTGCATTTTTAGTTCCTGGATTAACAATTACGGTTCATGATCATCGCACGCTTGTGCAAACCACTGAGAAGTTTCATTTCACTGGTGGAATTTCTGAGTACTGCACTTACTTGATGCCTGATAAGGCAGTTAACGATGTGATTCGCATTAAGGGTGGGGGACATTATGTTGAAACTGTTCCGGTATTAGATGGCGCCGGGCATTTAGTGCCGACTGAAGTCGAACGTGACATGGAGGTTGACATTGCGTTGCGTTGGGGCGAAGGTTACGACTCGACAAACCGTTCCTTTGTAAATGTGATAGCTACTCCTAAAGGTGGCACGCACATGGCTGGCTTTGAGCGTTCAATTACAAAAGTATTTAATGAAACTTTGAAATCTTCCCGAATTACTAAAGCAAGTGATCCAGATGTAATCAAAGATGATGTGCTCGAAGGTCTTACTTCTGTCGTGACAGTACGAATGTCTGAACCACAATTTGAAGGGCAGACTAAAGAGATTTTAGGAACTGCTGCCGCCACCAAAATTGTGGCTGCGGTTATTTCGAAAGAGTTAACTCGTTACTTCGCGGCCCGCGGCAGCAAAGTTCAGTCACGTTTGATTTTAGAAAAAGTTGCTGGCGCCGCAAAAACTCGAGTTTCAGTACGGGCACATAAAGATGTGCAACGCCGCAAAAATGCGCTTGAATCATCTTCACTTCCAGCAAAACTCTCAGATTGTCGTTCAGATGAGGTTGAACATACTGAACTATTTATCGTTGAGGGTGACTCAGCACTTGGTACCGCAAAATCAGCACGTAACTCTGAGTTCCAAGCTTTGCTACCAATCCGCGGCAAGATTTTAAATGTCCAAAAAGCCTCGCTATCAGCGATGCTTGATAACTCTGAATGCGCATCAATCATTCAAGTAATTGGAGCCGGTTCCGGTAGATCATTTGATTTAGATCAAGCAAGATACGGCCGAGTTATTTTGATGTCTGATGCTGATGTCGATGGTGCGCATATTCGCTGCTTATTACTAACTTTGCTATTTCGTTATATGCGCCCACTCATTGATGATGGTCGGGTATTCGCAGCAGTTCCGCCACTGCACCGAATCGAGATGGTTGGCGCCAAGCGCGGAGATTTCCAGTACACCTACTCAGATGATGAGATGCGAAAACATTTAAAGAGTTTAGAAAAAGATGGAAAACGCTGGCGCGAACCCATCCAACGGTATAAAGGATTAGGTGAAATGGATGCTGATCAATTGCGGGAAACTACAATGGATCCAACTAAACGCACCCTTCGTCGAATCACGATCAAAGATGCCGCAAAAGCTGAAGAGATCTTTGAGTTGTTAATGGGAAATGAAGTTGCTCCGCGCAGAGATTTTATTGGCACTAATCAGATTGACCTAGAACGTATTGACGTTTAAGAATGAGTAGCAATCACTTAGGGCAAGAAGAGATTGCAGTAATTCAAAAGAAAAGTTTACGGATCCTCTCAGGTGCACAAACTCTTTCTGGATTGGGTGTCTCCGGTACTTTTGCAGCGGGCTCGCTGCTTGTTGTTCAAATTACTGGCTCAGATGCGCTTGCGGGTTTAGTGCAAACTGCAACAGTTGTCGGCGCAGCGCTTTTAGCGTTGCCACTAGCCAAATGGACCGCACTTGGTGGCAGACGCAGAGCGTTAAGTACTGGATATTTTGTTGGTGGCTTAGGGGCAACTTGCGCCTTGATCGGTGGAGTAAATGATTTATTTTTTATGATTTTGATTGGCGCCTCGATGATTGGTGGCGCATCTGCGGCTGGATATCAAGCCAGATTCGGCGCAATTGATTTAGCAACTGATGAAAATCGGGCCAGAGATCTCTCCTTGGTAGTTTGGGCATCAACAGTTGGCTCAGTCTTAGGACCGAATTTGATGGAACCCGCTGGAACATTGGCGCAATCACTTGGATTTCCGAGGCTTGTTGGTTCGTACATAGTTTCGATCTTTACTTTGACTTTCGCAGCAACATTAATCTTGATCTTTTTGAAACCTGATCCATACCTTTTGGCTCGCACCGAAGCCGATATTAATGTCACGCAAAAGGCAGTTAAAACTCGAGCCGCTTTTAAAATTGTTAGATCAGAACCTAAGGCGTTGCTTGGTTTAACTTCTGTTGTGATCGGTCATATCGCAATGGTGACAATTATGGTGATGACTCCAGTTCATATGGGACATGTTGATGTTGCGCTGCGTCTGATTGGCTTAGTAATCAGTGTGCACGTACTTGGTATGTATGCCTTTTCACCATTGATTGGAAAATTAACAGACCGAATTGGCCGCGAAAAAACCATAATTTTAGGTGCACTGATTTTACTTTTAGCAGCGCTCGTTTCTGGTCTGGCATATGCAGATGCTGTATTTCAATTAGGAATTGGATTATTTTTACTCGGTTTGGGATGGTCGATGACCATGATTGCTGGTTCCACGCTATTGGCTGAATCTGTTCCGTTGGAGGGGAAAGCCGCCTCGCAAGGTCTATCTGATTTATTGATGAATGGCGGTGGCGCACTTGGCGGAGCGATTGCTGGTTTGATTATTGCTTTTTCAAGTTACGGATGGCTGTGCGCATTAGTAACTTTGCCAGTTGCTTTTCTACTTTTTAAAGCGGTCGGACGGGCTCGCCTACTTAACGCCTAATCTCGTTTTCCGTGGAGTTGCAAAGATCTTTGCCTGGGCTTTTAATTCATCAGCGACTGCAGTACGAACTGCTTCTGGATCTTTAAGTAACTTGTTTAATGCGGAAATAATGCCCTTCAAATCTTTCTCTTCGCCCTCGAGTTCAATCCGTGAAAATTTAGTGAGGCGGCGTAGTGGCATATCTAAAATAAAATTTGCTTGGATCTCAGATAATTTGTAAGTAGCGATCAACTTCTTTCTTGCAGCATCCGCATCATCACTTTCACGAATCAACTTGATGATTTTGTCGATATCGATGATCGCCCGCAGTAAGCCTTCAACAATATGTAATCTGTCGGTGGCTTTTAAGCGGCGGTACTTTGATCTACGGGTTACCACGCTGATTCGATGATCAATATAAACCTGTAATAACTCCTTTAAGGACAAGGTTTTTGGTTGACCATTTACTAGGGCAACAGCATTTATCGAAAAAGTTTCTTCCATTGGGGTCAATCGGTAAAGATCATTCAAGATATCTTGGGTGTCATATCCAGTTTTAGCTTCGATGACGATCCGGGTTCCATGTTGGCCATCAGATAGATCAATAATGTCTGAGATGCCTTGAATCTTCTTCGCTTTTACTAAATCAGCGATCTTCTCAACTACTTTTTCCGGCCCGGTGTTGTATGGCAATTCAGTAACAACAATTCCTTGGCGGCGGGCACTAACTTTTTCCATGGTGACAGTTGCTCTAATTTTGAAAGAGCCCCGTCCAGTTTCATACGCTTCTAAGATTCCTTCTTGCTCAACTATCTGGCCACCGGTTGGAAAATCAGGACCCGGCGCTAACTTCATCAAAGATTTCAAAGTTGCATTTGGGTTTTCAATTAATGCACATGTCGCCGCAACCATTTCACCGACATTGTGAGGGGCCATATTGGTGGCCATACCAACAGCAATTCCAGTTGCGCCATTTATTAATAAGTTTGGCAATGCAGAAGGCAATACTCGTGGCTCTTGTATTTGGCCGTCATAGTTGCCCGAAAAATCAACAGTATCTTCATCACTTTCGCCAACCATCGCCATCGCTGCTGCACCAAGACGAGCTTCGGTGTAACGCATCGCAGCAGGACCGGCATCAAGTGATCCAAAATTTCCGTGACCATCAATCATTGTTAAGCGCATTGAAAATGGTTGTGCCATGCGAACTAATGCATCATAAATTGCGGTATCTCCGTGTGGGTGCAGCTTTCCCATTACTTCGCCAACAACACGAGCGCTCTTCACATGTCCACGATCTGGCCGTAGTCCCATCTCAGACATCTGGTGCAAGATGCGGCGATGTACAGGTTTTAAACCGTCGCGGGCATCAGGAAGGGCACGCGCATAGATAACTGAGTAGGCGTACTCCAAAAATGATTCTGACATCTCACTAAAAACATCAATATCAACGATCTTGCCTGGCCCTGGTGGAAGGGTTGGTTGTCTGGGTTTACTGGCTCTAGAGCTCTTGGTTTTTGCAGGAGGCATGAAGACAATTCTCTCTTGAATACCTGGCTTTTACGCGCTTGCCACGCGCAAGAAGGGAATTCTTATCGATTGTTGTAAAGTGAATCTAATGAATAAATCTTTGTGGCAGATCACCCCCTCGATCTTTAATACATTGGGTCTTAATACTGAAAACTCATTGGGTCTTGCGAAATCTGATGGTGCTCGCGAAATTCTTTACTTAATCGACGGATTGGGTTTATTAGCCTTAGAAAAATATCGCGACTTCGCCCCAAATTTGAGTTCCATGAATTCATCGCATCAAATGCAAACTTCATTTCCAGCCACGACAGCAACAAGTATTTCCTCCATTGGTTTGGGATCACTTCCAGGAGAGCACGGAATGCTGGGTTACACAGTGCGAATTCCTTATAGTGATAATCGATTATTAAACGCGCTTAAATGGGATGCTCGAGTTGATGCACGTACTTGGCAACCAATTCCCACTCTTTTTGAACGTGCGATGCAAGCCGGTATAAATGTTTCAAATATTTCTGCCTCACGTTATGAAGGTAGTGGTTTTACTGAAGCAGTTTTACGGGGTGCCACCTTTAGAGGTGCTAATAATTTTGATGCAATGCGTTATGAGTTACAAAATGCTTTGAAAGTTGCCCCGGCATTTGTCTATCTATATTCAAATGAGGTAGATGTAGCCGGCCATAAAGATGGAGTTGGATCTGATTCATGGATTACCGCACTTTCAGCAATTGATCATTTTGTTGGGCAATTAATTTCAGATCTGCCAGCTGGAACCAGATTGTGGGTTACCGCCGATCATGGAATGGTAAATAGCGAACAACCGGTTATTTTGAATCATTTAAGTGATGAAGTGGCCTTACTTGGGGGAGAACCTCGGGCCAGACATATTTATTTACATCAGCATGCAATACAAGATGCTCCGGCGAGATGGAAAGATGCACTTGGCGATTTAGCAAAAGTGATGAGCAAGCAAGAAGCAGTTGATACGCAATTATTTGGAGCAGCGACTTCAGCACAAGCGCTAGACCGGATGGGTGATTTAATTTTGATTGCTAATTCAGATGTAACTCTGATCGAGCCAGCACGCGCTGTTCAAGAATCTGCCATGGTTGGTCATCATGGAGCACTTAGCGATGAAGAACGGTTAATTCCTTTTTTGAGTCACTTAACTTAATCGTCGCTCTTTTTTCCAAACATAATCTCATCCCAAGTCGGAACTTTTGCACGACCAGTTACGCCATCTGCACTTGCTTCAGAGTTAGGTTCAACATCTTCGCGAATAACTGAAAGTCGTGGAGCGTCACGAATCTCACGGCTCTCAAGCACCTCACGTGCTGGGCGAGTTTGAAAATCTGCACGATCACTTCCAAAATCAGCCGGAAGTTGGGCTTTTACTTTTTCGGCTGGCGCACGATCATCGCCGGAAATCCAGCGAGCACCATCATCTTCAGCAGCTAAAGTCCCACGCGTTAAATCTAAAACCCACTGTGCGCTGGCATGTCCATCACGAGTTGGGTAAGAAAGATTAATTGTCCAAACTCCATCTTCGCGGCGGTATGCGCTCCAATCAAGATTGGTTGCTTCTACTCCACGTGCTCCAAGGCGTTCAACAACTACATCACCAAGTACTCCGCCACTTCTACTGCGTTTGATCTCAGTATCTAGTGCCCGCGAAATGATGTGATTGCGCTCATGAATAATTGGTCCAGCAAATCGCTCAATTTTTTCAATTGGAGTTCCAGTTGTTGCGGCTAACTCTTGCGCTGTTTCGCCGCCACGGAGTCTGGCTTGAATCTCTTTAATACTTAGGGGCGAATCTGTTATAACGGCAGTTAGATGTGGTTGATGTAAAGAACTTTCCCGTTTGCGAGCACGATAATGATTTCCACCATCGTCAGCGAGGGTGATCCACCCATCATCTTCGGAAAGTATCCGCAGCTCTTTGTCCGAACTTGTGCAGATTGCAGAAAAAGTGGCTTTGGCTGCTGGGGCGTTGCTGCTCGATCGTCCGGCCGACCTTGAAGTGAGTACCAAATCAAGTGAGGTTGATGTCGTAACCCAGATGGACCTGGCAAGTGAGGCTTTGATTACTTCAATGCTGGCCAAACTTCGACCAGCAGATGGATTGCTTGGCGAAGAAGGAGCTGACGTTGCAAGCAAATCTGGAGTTACTTGGGTGATCGATCCGATTGATGGAACTGTTAATTATCTTTATGGATTACCTGGTTGGAATGTCAGCATCGGTGCGCAAATTGACGGTCAATCTGTTGCTGGTGTTGTCTATGTACCAGCATTTGCCGGCGGAACAATTTGGAGTGCAACGCGTGGTGGTGGCGCATTTGTTGCGATCAATAACGGCCAACCACAAAAAATTAAAGTTAATAATCCAATTGAATTATCACATGCGCTACTTGCAACTGGATTTTCTTATTCAAGTGAAACCCGGCGCGAACAAGGTGCAAAATTTGCAAAATTAATTCCAGAAGTTCGTGACATCAGAAGATTTGGCGCAGCGGCGGTTGATTTATGTTTTGTGGCACAAGGTGCGGTTGATGGATTTTTTGAGATTGGTTTAAAGCCGTGGGATTTAGCAGCCGGGGGATTAATCGCAACTGAAGCCGGTGCAACATTAAGTAATTTAAGCGGCGACTCAGCTGATGAAAGTTTTACTATCGCTGCCGGACCATATCTTCATGCAAATCTGCTTAAGCTTTTAAATTAACGGCGATAAACAGTTATCTCAGGCACATACTCAACATTTGCATCAAGTGGGAATACTGGCCGGCGACAAATGGTGTGACCTAGAGATGGAAGGTTGGCACTAGTACTTCCAGGAGCGTCAACATTTATATATGTAGTTGCCCAATTTAAGTACATGTGATCTTGGCAATGCGGTGATTTCACAATTACCAAATCAAATTTCTCTGGATTTTGTCCGTGAGAATAGAAAAGCGAGCGGTTATGCAAACTAACTGGCTTACTCATCAAAACTAGGGTGATATTTTTTACTTTTAGAACCGCACAATTTCCAGCGTGCCATGGCTCGCCTTCTACTTCGCTATTAAATTCTCCATCACTTAATAGATGAACTTTTCCAGTTACTTCAAATGGGGTGTACCGGGGATCAAGTGCACCACCAATATTTGTAGTTACTGTATTGCCAACTCCGGCTTTAAAAGCAGCAGCAACTGCAGCAGGATCGGTTAGTGGAGCCAATACTGTTCCGGCATAACCTTGCTTGATTAATTCAGCAAGCACCACGTTGCTATCGCCACATGCACCAGAACTTGTGGCATCGGCGGCATCAACCAAAATCGTGGTTCCACTTTTAGCCGCACATGCTTTTGCAACTGCATCAGGCACTGAAGTCAAATGTGCTTGCAATTGCTCGCGAACCTTCCAGAAATCTGCTGCGATTTTAGTTGCGGTATCTACTGCCAATTTCTCATCATTATTAGTGCAGATAATTACATTTGATGAAAGATCTGGAACATCAGTAAAGGGGTTGCCAATAAAAATTGCCCCCGAAAGGCCTTTAGAAGAATTTTCCAAAGCAATCGCTTCATCCATGCATTTTCCAAACAAACCAGTTTTTGTTTTTAATTCATCACCACGAACTAAAGCCGGGATCCGAGCGCGTACAGTTACCGGCCTTGCTCCTTCTTCCATAATTTTTAACAACAATCTGGCCGAGCGTTGACCTGTTTCGAATAAATCTATATGAGGATAGGTATGGAAAACAGTTATCGCATTTGAACTCTTCAAAACTGGATCGGTGATTACGCCGTGCAAATCAAATGAAGAAACAATAGGCACTTCCTCACCTAATATTTTTCGGGCTTCTACTAATAGGTATCCTTCTGGATCCAATTGACCAACTGCTCCCATGGCACCGTGCAATGAAAAGTAAACGCCATCCACTTTTCCGGCAGCCTTTAATGAGTCCAGAAAACTTTCTGAAATGAATTTCCACGCCGCCGCCGAGGTTGTCCCCCCTGAAGTGATGGAGCGAGCGCCGAATCCCCCGACTAACTCAATATCTTTGCGCGCCCTGAAAATATTTAGGGCCCCGCCAATCTCAGTTTTTAGGTGTTCATGCTCTGGAAGCAGCTCAGCCGGTGTTGAAAGCCGGAAACTGTCCAATTCGCTGGGAACTGGGTTAAAGGAGGCGATCTCTTGGCCACATTCAGCGATCAGGATTCTCTTCATGTCCGCGAGTCTAGGAGTGCGGGCTTGGTTACGGTAGCGTAACCTTCCTTCCCGTAACCAACATTTGATCTCGATTGGAGCGTGTGATGGCCAGCTATGACCCAAAGATTCAATCTCGCTTAATCCGCGACCTCGAGCCAGTTGTTGCCAAAGAGTTAGACCGCCACTTAACGATCCAAAAAAATTGGTACCCACATGAGTATGTGCCATGGAGTGAGGGGCGTACCTTTGCTGGCCCATTAAATGGTGATGCTTGGGAAGCCAAAGATTCACGGTTGACTGATGTTGCGCAAAACTCATTAGTTTTAAATTTATTGACTGAAGATAATCTGCCGAGTTATCACACTGAGATCACTCTCTCGATGGGTCAAGATGGCGCTTGGGGAAATTGGATTCATCGCTGGACCGCTGAAGAAGCCAGACATGGAATTGTGTTACGGGATTACTTAATGGCAACTCGTGGCGTAGATCCAATCGAATTAGAAGATCTGCGGATGGCGCATATGAGCGTTGGTTATCAAACCCCATATGAAGATGACATGTTGCACACCGTTACTTACGTAACCTTTCAAGAGTTGGCAACCCGCATCTCGCATCGAAATACCGGACGGATCTCGGATGATCCAATTTGCGAATCAATGTTGACCCGTGTGGCAATGGATGAGAATTTACATATGCTTTTTTATCGTAATTTAATTGGCGCAGCTATTGAGTTAGAACCCGATGCAGTTGTTGAAGCGATCTCTGATGTAGTGGTTAATTTCGCAATGCCTGGTTATGGAATCCCCGGATTTGGTCGCAAATCAGTCCAGATTGCGCTCGCCGGAATTTACGACCTGGATCTTCATTTAGAAGAGGTAGTTCAGCCGGTATTACGGGCATGGGGCGTAATGGATCTGATTGGCCTTTCAGCCGCTGGTGAGGCTAATCGCGACAAGTTGGCCGCCTTTTTAGATCAGACCAAGATCGAGGCAGAGCGGTTTAAAGATAAGCGAGAGGTGCATTTTGAGCGTCAAGCTGCCCGTGGATTGCAAATTACCCGCCTTTCTTAAATTTGGCCCGGTTGCGCAGGGGTGGACACGCACACCGGATGCCAGCCTTTTTGAAGTTGAGAGGCATAATTCGGCTCGCACCGTTGTTTACTACTAGAGCAAGCAGCGAAAAATTCGTGAAAAATGATTGAGATGAGAGGGAGGGCGAAATGGCAACAGATTACGACACGCCCCGAAAAGTTGATGAAGAGTTACATGAAGAATCACTTGAAGAGTTAAAAGCCCGTCAGGTTGATAAAAAATCTGGACAGGTTGATATTGATGAAGCAGAAGCTGCTGAAAATCTAGAACTTCCCGGCGCTGATCTTTCCGGCGAAGAGTTAACAGTTCGAGTTTTGCCTCGGCAAACGGATGAATTTACCTGCTCAAGATGTTTCTTGGTTCATCACCGTTCGCAATTAGCAAAAGGCGACGGCCCAACCTCTGTATGTCGTGAGTGCGCTTAAAGTTTATTAATAGCGCTAACAAGGTTTTCGGTGTGCTTACTAGAAATTAACCAGTAAGGCACCGGATCATTTGCATCCTTTACTTCAACCTTAACTCCACTCTTGATCCAAAATCTAATTGCGGTGAATGCAATTGCGTTCGCATCGCGCCCGCGTAACAACTTCATTCCGGCAGGATCTAGGGCAGTGACTTGACCAATAAAATCTTTTTCGATTTTGGCACCAGCTACAAATAATTTTCCATCTTTAACTTCAATAATTAATCGGCTGCGATAAATACCAGAAGAGATTAAAATTGTTAGCAGCAAAGTTACAAACCAACCCCAGGCGGATCCATATGCTGATGCGAAGATCACACCAATGACTGAAAGTAGGAAAAAAGCAAATGAAATTGGAGCCAACGAAGGGTAAATGACCTCACGAAAGGTGACGCTATTACTGAGATTATTATTTGGAGTGGGCGCCATAGAGATCACGGTACTCGGTTAGCGGTATCCTGTTACTTATGAGTCGTGTTGCAAGCACCACACCACCTGATGGAGCATCGATTCCACCACGTCATCCAAAAGCGCCACCGATTGGTACCAAAATCCCATCCCATTTTGGCCATTGTTTCGGTTGTGGCGACTTACATCCAACCGGATTGCATTTGGTAGCACATGCAGGTGAAGGTGCAAATTTAACCGCAGAATTTACAGTCACTCACGATCATCAGGGCGCACCGGGATTAGCCCACGGTGGATTACTTTCACTGGCATTTGATGAAGCGTTAGGAAAGTTAATGTGGTTAATTCGCTCTCCTGCTGTCACTGCGCGCTTAGAAACGGATTTTCTTAAACCAGTTCCGATGGGTAGTACTTTGCATATCACCGCGAAAATCTCCGGACAGGTAGGTCGTAAGGTTTACACCCATGCAGAAGGAAGGTTGAATACTCCAGATGGCCCACTTGCCGTTAGAGCTGCAGCATTATTTGTGGTGGTGCCGATGTCGCATTTCCTAGAAAATGCTCCTGAGGAGTATTTAAAGCATGTGCGCGCACATCCGGAATTATTAGCCTTTGTGGATCCAGATTTCGAGATTAATCCATGAAAGATTTATTAATCACTCGATTGGATCCAGATCTACCATTGCCCGGTTATGCAAAACCAGGTGATGCCGGTGCTGATTTATATTCGCGGATCGACATTACTTTGGCTGCGGGGGAGCGGGCCTTAATTCCAACTGGAATTGCAATCGCATTACCACCTGGTTACGCGGCATTTGTTCATCCACGTTCTGGCATGGCGATCAAGCAAGGAATGTCATTGGTAAATACCCCCGGAACTATTGATGCCTCATATCGGGGTGAAATTCAGGTAATCGCAATCAATCATGATTTAACAAAAGCCATTGAGATTAAACGTGGTGATCGAATTGCACAGTTAATTATTCAAAAAGTAGAGCATCCGGATTTTGTTGAAGTTACTCATTTGCCAGGAACCGATCGCGGTGTTGGTGGTTTTGGGTCGACTGGAAAAGCATGAGCGACGATAAAGAAAAAGTTGTAAACGCACTAGGTGGCACAAGAGGTTTAATTGACTCTGGCCTTCCAGCACTAGTTTTTATGGTTTCATTTTATGTGACAAAAGAGATTAGACCATCTGTTACCTATGCGCTAATTCTTTCAGCGGGATTAGCATTAGCGAGATTAATTAAAAAAGACACAATTCAACATGCCCTATCTGGTTTGTTTGGAGTGGCAATTTGTGCCTTCTTTGCAACCAAAAGTGGTAAAGCTGAAAATTTTTATTTACCAGGGTTGATCATCAATGTGGTTTATGGAACTTTGTATCTGTTTTTGAATCTAATTAAGTTGCCAATTCTGGGATTAATGTTGGGACCAATTTTGGGTGAGAACTTGGCTTGGCGCAAAGATCCAATCCGCCGCGCTGCCTACATAAAAGCTGGCTGGCTTTGGGTTGGGTTATTTTTTGGACGCCTAGCGGTTCAATATCCGCTTTATCGTGCTGGGAATGTCGATCTTCTAGGTATCGCCAGAATTGTTATGGGTTACCCACTATTTATTGCAGCAGCGTGGGGCAGTTGGTTAATTATTAGAAATGTACCTAAAGCTAAAACAGAAACCGAAGTTATTTAATTTAAATTAATGCTCAGGTGCAAAACATTGTTGCAATAAAGGCTCAGCCGATGCTGCGGCGATGATAATCAACTCATCACCTGCGGCAAAAGCATCTGCCGGCTTAGGAGTTAAAACTCGGCCATCACGCAATATTGCGGAAAGTGCGGAATCTTCTGGCAGTTCGATATCAGCAACTCTTTTACCAACGCAGGGACTATTAGCTGGCAATGTAATCTCTACCAGGTTTGCCTCACCCGCACGCAAAGAAAATAGCCGCACCAAATCACCAACTGTTACCGCTTCTTCAACTAATGCTGAAAGCATCCGCGGAGTAGAGACTGAAACATCTACACCCCATGAGGAATCAAACATCCATTCATTTTTTGGGTGATTAACTCGAGCCACAACACGAGGAACGCCATATTCAGTTTTTGCTAAAAACGATGCTACTAAATTAACTTTGTCATCACCGGTAGCGGCAACAAATACTGCACACTCATTTAATTTTGCATTATCTAAAGATGCAATCTCGCAAGCATCAGCCATCAACCAATCAGCATCCTGTACTGATTCCATTTTCATGGCCATGGGATCTTTATCAATCAACAACAAACTATGTCCATTACTTAAAAGTTCGCGCGCAATGGCTCGACCAACATTTCCGGCGCCAGCAATTGCAACTCTCATTTATTTACCCCCAGGAGATTGCGCCAGTGTTAATTCAACATTTTCACGTTGATCTTCCATTACTAATAAGTGGACTAGATCTCCTTCTTGCAAAACTGTATGTTCATTAGGAAGTACGCCTTTTCCTAACCGAGTGATAAATGCTAAACGCGCACCAGTTGCTTCCTCGATTTTTGCTGCGGGTTGACCAAACCAGCCTTCGTGCAGATGAACCTCAAGTAATTTGATTGAGCCAGTCGCATCTTGCCATTCTGAAAGTGAACCATCAGGCAGCAAGCGGCGCAAAATCTGATCGGCGGTCCAAACAACTGTCGCTACAGTTGGAATTCCCAACCGCTGATAAATTTCTGCTCTACCTGGATCATAAATTCGGGCAACGACATTTTTCACCCCAAAAGTTTCGCGGGCAACACGAGCGGCCAAAATATTTGAGTTATCGCCATTGCTTACCGCTGCAAAAGCCTCTGCACGATCTATTCCTGCCTCAAGTAATGTGTCGCGATCAAAGCCAACACCTGTGACTGTAGTGCCATCAAAATTTGCACCGAGCCTACGGAATGATTCCCGATTTTGATCAATTATCGCCACGCTATGACCAGCTGCTTCTAACCGCTGCGCGATCAGCGTTCCGACGCGACCGCACCCCATGACGACGACGTGCATAAGGGCAAACCTACACCCGATACCCTCGCGTTATGAGCGCAACGGGCAGAGTTGGCAAAAGGAATTATTAAAGAGCAGTTTGCGCGCTTAGCGAAGATGGATCTGGATGTAGAGGTGCAAGCATTATCGATTGATGGAGTTGAAGATGGTCTTGGATATCGGACCAGAATCTCAATGCACGTCGGGAAAGATGGCGAAGTTGGTTTTCTTGGAGCAAGATCACATGAGCTTTATGCAATTGATGATTGTTTAATCGCCGCACCCGCATTAGATCTTCCAGAAGTTACCAAACAAAGATGGGCATCACAAGATCGTGTAGAAGTACTAACTTCTTCCACGGGGGATAGATCAGTTGTACTTGAGAAAAACGAAATAGTTCGAGTTGCTGAAGGTCCAATGCTGCAAAGTGAAGTTGTGGAAGTTAATGGGGAGAAATTTGAGTACCAAGTAAGTATCGACAGTTTTTGGCAAGGAAATAAAAAAGCCCCTGAAGTTTTTATTGCTCGTGTTCTTTCTGAACTGGACCCAAAGGCTGGTGATATCGCTCTTGATTTGTATGGTGGAGTTGGCTTGTTTGCAAAACCACTTGCTGCCCGTGGGTGCACTGTCCAATTAATTGAAACCGGAGCGAGTGCAATTAAGGATGCGAAAGTTAATTTTGCAAATACTGGCGCAGTAACGATTCATCAGGGTGATGTCGCAAAATATTTACCGCGTTTAAACAAAGTAGATTTGATTGTGCTTGACCCGCCGCGCGCCGGCGCTGGCAATGACGTGGTGATACAGATGGCTAAATTAGCTCCGCGAGCAATCTGTTATGTCTCTTGCGATCCAGCCTCTTTGGCTCGAGATACCGCCTACCTTGCTGATGTCGGGTACAAATTAAGCTCTATTGCAGCTTTTGATGCCTTTCCGATGACCGCTCACGTCGAGTGCATTGCTACCTATATTCCGGTAATATCTTGATATCAAGATAGATTTGGAAGGCGCGAAATGAGCAAAGATTCATTAAATAGCAAGAGCGTATTAAAGGTAAATGCAACTGATTATGAAATCTTTGACATCACTCGAGTTGCCGGTGCTAACAATCTGCCGTTTAGCTTAAAAATCTTGCTTGAGAATCTTTTGCGCCATGAAGATGGTGCAAATATCACCGCTGAACAGATCAAAGCACTTGCTGCGTGGAATCCAACCGCAGATGTTGAAACTGAAATTCAATTCACTCCCGCTCGAGTAATAATGCAAGATTTTACCGGCGTCCCTTGTGTCGTTGATTTAGCGACTATGCGTGAGGCGATTGTAGAACTTGGGGGAGACCCATCAAAAGTAAATCCACTCGCACCAGCTGAGTTAGTTATTGATCATTCAGTGATTGCAGATTTTTTTGGAACTAATACCTCTTTTGAACAAAATACCGATGTTGAATATGAGCGTAATCGCGAGCGTTACCGTTTCTTGCGTTGGGGGCAAGGTGCTTTTGATGAATTCAAAGTTGTGCCACCTGGCACTGGAATTGTCCACCAAGTAAATATTGAATTTTTAGCAAGGGTAGTTATGACCAGAAATGTTTCTGGAGTATTGCGGGCCTATCCAGATACCGTTGTTGGTACTGATTCACACACCACCATGGTTAATGGTTTAGGTGTGCTTGGTTGGGGAGTTGGCGGAATTGAAGCCGAAGCGGCTTTGCTTGGCCAGCCAGTATCAATGTTGATTCCAAGAGTTGTCGGATTTAAGTTAACTGGAAAATTGCCAACCGGAACAACTGCAACAGATTTGGCACTAACAATTACCCAGATATTGCGCAAACATGGAGTTGTCGGAAAGTTTGTCGAGTTTTACGGTCCAGGTGTCGCGGAAATTCCAATGGCAAATCGGGCCACTATTGGAAATATGAGTCCTGAGTACGGATCAACATGTGCGATCTTCCCAATTGATGAAGAGACCTTGCGCTACATGCGATTAACGGGTCGCAGTGAAAGCCAAGTCGAATTGATTTCAACTTATGCGAAGTTGCAAGGTCTGTGGCATGACCCTTCAGTTGAACCACGTTTCTCTGAAGTTGTCGAACTTGATTTAGGAACCGTTGTTCCATCCATCGCTGGTCCAAAACGTCCGCAAGATCGAATCTCACTCACTGATTCAAAAACCGAGTTTGCCAAGGTACTTCCGACATACTTCACCGAAAAAACTGGGAAAGCTCCAATTGCAGTGGGAGTAAATGGGAAAGCCACCACAATTAAAAATGGCGATGTAGTTATCGCATCAATTACATCCTGCACAAACACTTCTAATCCATCTGTAATGCTTGGTGCAGCACTACTAGCCAAAAAAGCAGTTGAAAAAGGATTAACTTCAAAACCTTGGGTGAAAACAACTCTTGCTCCAGGTTCAAAAGTTGTCATGGATTACTACGAGCGCGCCGGGTTAATGCCATACATGGAAAAACTTGGGTTTAACTTGGTTGGTTATGGATGCGTCACCTGCATTGGAAACTCAGGACCACTCCCAGTAGAAATTAGCAAAGCCGTTAATGAGCAGGATTTAGCAGTTGCGGCTGTGTTGTCAGGTAATCGAAACTTTGAAGGCCGGATTAGTCCCGATGTAAAGATGAACTACTTAGCCTCACCTCCTCTTGTTGTTGCATACGCACTTGCAGGAACCATGAATCATGATTTTGAGAAAGATTCACTTGGCAATGATGCCAATGGTGCACCAATTTTCTTACGAGATATTTGGCCATCAGCTCAAGAGATCGCTGCCGTTGTGGAATCATCAATTACCTCAGCAATGTTTACTAAAGATTACGCTGGAGTTTTTGATGGCGATCATCGTTGGAAAGCACTTGATACCCCCATTGGAAAAACTTTTGCATGGGATGCTGATTCAACTTATGTCCGCAAACCTCCTTACTTTGAAGGAATGCCGCGAAATCCGGTTCCAGTTAAAGACATTAAGAATGCCCGCGTATTAGCAAAACTAGGAGACTCAGTAACAACAGATCACATCTCACCTGCCGGAAATATTAAAGCAGATTCTCCTGCCGGTAAATATTTGGCCGAGCATGGCGTTGATCGCAAAGATTTCAATTCATATGGATCACGACGTGGAAATCACGAAGTAATGATTCGGGGAACTTTCGCAAATATTCGATTGAAAAATGAATTACTAGATGGTGTTGAAGGTGGTTTCACTCGGAATTACTTGAGTGGTGGCGAGCAAGCCACAATTTATGATGCATCAATGCAGTATCAAAGCAGTGGCGTACCACTAGTGATTCTTGCTGGTAAAGAGTATGGCTCAGGATCATCTCGTGACTGGGCTGCAAAAGGAACAGCACTTCTTGGTGTGAAAGCGGTAATTGCGCAATCTTATGAACGGATCCATCGTTCAAATTTGATTGGCATGGGAGTGCTGCCACTTCAATATCTTGAAGGTCAAAGTGCGCAATCATTAAACTTATCTGGTGATGAACTCTTTTCGATTACCGGTATTGAGGAACTCAATTCGGGAAGCACACCTCGAGAGGTGACTGTTTCTTACGGGGATAAATCCTTCCGCGCGCGGGTGCGAATTGATACCCCAGGTGAAGCCGATTACTACCGTCATGGCGGCATCATGCAGTACGTGCTCAGATCTCTTCTGCCGAGCGGAAAGTAACCCAGCAAGTAGAATAAGCACATTATCTTTTCCGGGGGGCGATATGAGTGAGTTACTGAACTCCATAAATAGCCCTGCAGATTTACAAAGCTTAAGCCACGAGCAATTGGATCAACTCTCTCATGAGATCCGCACCTTTTTAATTAAATCGGTAAGTAAGACCGGCGGCCATCTGGGCCCAAATCTTGGTGTTGTTGAGTTAAGTATCGCGATTCACCGAATCTTTGAATCTCCTAAAGATGTAATTTTGTTTGATACCGGACATCAATCTTATGTACATAAAATTTTAACTGGACGTGCAGATGGCTTTGAAAAACTTCGTCAACGTGGTGGATTATCCGGTTATCCAAATCGGGCTGAGAGTGTGCATGATGTAATTGAAAATTCACATGCTTCGGCTGCTCTTTCATGGGGAGATGGAATCTCGCGCGCATTCTCGTTGCAGGGAGCCACAGATCGAAGTGTTGTTGTGGTTGTTGGTGATGGTGCCCTCACTGGTGGAATGTCTTGGGAGGCGTTAAACAATATTGCCGCAGCTGAAAAGCGTTCACTTGTAATTGTAGTTAATGACAATGAACGTTCTTACAGTCCAACTATTGGTGGAATTTCAAATTACTTGAGTACGTTGCGAACGACACAAGGTTATGAGAAATTTTTGGATTGGGGCAAGAACGTTTTAGAGAAGACCCCAGTTGTAGGTGGGCCAATTTTTGAGACTTTGCATGGCATGAAAAAGGGGATTAAAGACATCATCGCTCCACAAGGAATGTTTGAAGATTTAGGAATTAAATATTTAGGGCCAGTAGATGGCCATGATATTTCAGCCCTTGAGCGCGCACTTGAACAAGCAAAACAATTTGGTGCTCCAGTTATTGTGCATGCCATTACTGAAAAAGGTCGCGGCCATACACCTGCTGAACAAAATGAAGCGGATAAATTCCACTCAGTTGGGGTTATCGATCCCGAAACTGGTGAACCAGTAAATCCCTCTTCAACAAGTTGGACTTCAGTATTCTCAAGTGAATTAATTGAGATTGCTCGCAAACGCGAAGATATCGTGGCACTAACCGCAGCGATGCTCGGACCAACTGGCCTGGATAAATTCCAAGCAGAGTTTCCATCCCGTACAATTGATGTTGGTATCGCCGAGCAGCACGCCACCGCAAGTGCGGCAGGAATGGCATTTGCCGGTTTGCACCCAGTGGTTGCGATTTACTCAACATTTTTAAATCGCGCCTTTGATCAACTGCTCTTAGATGTTGCGCTACATGGTGCAGGAGTCACCTTTGTTTTAGATCGTTCTGGAGTAACCGGTGATGATGGACCGTCTCATCATGGAATTTGGGATTTAGCAGTTGCTGGAATAGTTCCAACGCTAGAAATTGGTGCACCGCGTGATGGAACTCAACTTCGCGAATTATTAAATGAAGCAGTGAATATCAATGATCGCCCAACTTTGATCCGCTTTCCAAAGGGAGCTGTAGGAGCGGACTTGCCAGCATTTGAACGGCGCGATGGGATCGATGTTTTGTACCGTGGTGAAAGTGCGGATCTTTTAATTGTTAGCGTTGGTGCATTGGCGGCACTCTGCGTTGAAGCCGCAGCTCAGGCATACCGTGAAGGTGTTGGAGTAACAGTTGTAGATCCACGTTGGGTTAAGCCTTTACCAGCGGCCCTGCTCACGATGGCGCAAAGATATAGCGCAGTAGTTGTGGTTGAAGATGGAATCCGTCACTCTGGCATTGGTAGCACCGTTGCCGAGATGTTCCGTGATGCCGGATTAAATACTCCAGTTCATTCAATTGGCGTTCCACTTACCTTTATTGAACATGCAAAACGTGGTGAAATTCTGAGTGATCTAGGAATTACCGCACAAAGAATTGCCCGATCACTTGTTGAGTTGCGCAGTACTGGCGAACTTGGGCTTATGGAAGAGATGCAACGCCACGTTGATGGAAACGCTGACCAGTCACAGCCTCGCTAATTCCTTCACGATCCAAGTAAGGCAAGATTCCGCCAAGGTGTAATGGCCAACCGGTTCCTAAAATCATACATAAATCAATTTCAGCGGCAGTGGCAATAACCCCTTCATCAAGCATCATTCGAGCTTCACTTGCCAAAGCATTTAGCACCCGCAACCTAACCTCTTCGGCAGTTGCTGGTTTATCACCTGGTTGCAAACATGCTGCTGCATCTGGATTAATTTTCTGATTACCTTTTTCATCTTTGATATAGAAAGTTTTTACACCAGATTTCACTAAACGTTCAATTGTTGGGCTGATGCGATAACGCTCACCAAGAGAACCGTTTAATGATTGACCAACATGCAATGCAACACCTGGTCCAACTAACCCAAGTAATTCAAATGAGGTCATTGGCAAGCCAAGCGGATCCATCGCACTATCGGCAATCTCTGAAGGAGTTCCTTCATCTAGTGAATCAGTAATCTCGCCCATAAAACGCATTAACAATCGGTTGACCACAAATGCTGGGGCATCTTTGACGATCACCATCGTCTTTTTCAAATCCTTGCCAACAGATACCGCAGTAGCGGTAGTTGCATCATCTGTTTTTTCAGTCCGGGCAATCTCGAGTAATGGCATTACGGCGACTGGATTAAAGAAGTGGAAACCAATAACCCGTTCTGGATTTTTAAGACCTTCAGACATCTTGGTAACTGAAAGTGAAGAGGTATTAGTCGCCAAAATACACTCCGGCGTAACAATTTGCTCTAGTTCTTTAAAGAGTTTTTGCTTGATCGATAACTCTTCAAAGACCGCTTCAATAATAAAATCACATTTTGCAAATATGGTTTTATCAACAGATCCGGAAAGCAAAGATTTCAACCGTGCGGCCTCATCTGGACGGACCCGCTTTTTTGAAACCAAAGTATCAATCTCATTGTTGATCCAGGCAATTCCCTTATCAACCCGCTCTTGATCAAGATCAGTAATAGCAACTGGCACCTTCAAGTTACGCATGATTAGAAGCGCTAGTTGCGAGGCCATCAATCCAGCACCCACAACACCAGCACGGGTGACTTTACGTCCAAGCGCAGGTTTTGGAGCACCTTCAATCTTCTTTTTACCTTTTTGAATTAAATTAAAAGCGTACAAAGAAGCACGTAGAGGGTCATTCATTACTAATTCAGTTAGCGCTTCATCCTCTGCGGCAAAACCTGAATCACGGGTAGCGGTACGCGCATCAGCAATTAATCGCAAAGCGGCTTTAGGAGATGCGATATCGGCACGACCAAACTTTTTAACAGCTGCAGCAGCGCCGATCTTGGCAGCGTTTTCCCAAGATGCATCAACTTTCGTGTGATCCGCACGAGTGATTTTCTTGGCACCACTTAAAATATGGCTGGCAAAAGTTATTGATTGCTCGAGGAAATCTGCTGGTTCAAAAACTGCATCCACCACTCCAATTTCTAAAGCTTCCGGAGATTTAAGCATCGTATTGTTATTTAGGGCGTTGACCATAATTACTCGAGTTGCTAACTCAGGGCCAATTAATTTGGGCAACAAAGTTGCCCCGCCCCAACCTGGAACTAAACCAAGAAATACTTCAGGTAAGCCGACCATGGCAGTAGTTGCAAGTGTTCGATATTGACAGTGCAATCCAATTTCAAGTCCGCCACCGAGTGCTAATCCATTAATAAAAGCAAAAGTAGGTTTACCGCATTCACCAAAACGACGAAAGACATCATGTCCTAATTTGGTAAAAGCATGTGCAAGTTTGCGGTCTGCAACCCCAGCTACACCACTTAAATCAGCACCTGCGGCAAAGATAAAAGGTTTCCCAGTTATTCCAATCGCATCTGCGTTAGTTGCAATCGCTGCATCAATCGCTGCGTTAAGGGATTGCAAACCTTTGACACCAATGGTGTTTGGCCGGTTGTGGTCATATCCATTATCTAAAGTGATTAAAGCCATCTTTCCTTTGAAACCAAATGGCGTTAAATCCACTTCGCGAACGAGTGCGTTTGTTACCACCTCTTCTGGTGCTTGTGCGCTTGAACTTGGCGTACTCATTACTTTCCACCTTTAGCATTATCTTGCTTGCCAAAATTCCAATTTGGATTTTCCCAAATCACCGTTCCACCCATTCCAAGACCAATGCACATCGTGGTTAAGCCGTAACGAATTTCAGGATGTTCTTCAAAGGTGCGCGCAAGATTTAGCGCTAACCGAATTCCAGAAGATGCAAGGGGATGTCCAACGGCGATTGCCCCACCGTAAGGGTTAACTCGGGGGTCATCATCTGCAATTGCAAAGTAATCTAGAAATGCTAAAACTTGAATCGCAAAAGCTTCATTGACTTCAAATGCACCAATCTCATCAATTGTTAATCCGGCTTTTGCAAGCGCTTTAACAGTTGCTGGAACTGGTCCGTATCCCATGATCTCTGGCTCTACGCCAGCGAAAGCAAAAGTTACTAATCTAGCTTTTGGTTTTAGTCCTAATTCTTCAGTGCGCTTTCCACTAGCAAGTAATGCTGCGGTTGCACCATCATTTAATCCTGCGGCGTTTCCAGGAGTAACCCGGCCTGCGGGACGAAATGGAGTTTTTAATCCAGCAAGTGCTTCTAGTGTTGTTCCAGGACGTGGTGGTTCATCAACAGTTGCAACACCCCATCCAAGTTCTTCGCTGCGGATTGCAACTGGAATTAAATCTCTTTGAATTTCCCCAGCCTCATAAGCTTTTGCAGTTTTAATTTGACTATTTAATGCATATTTGTCGGCACGTTCCCGTGTTAAGTGGGGGAGCATGTCATGTAAACGCTCTGCGGTTGCACCCATTGCAAGTGCATCTTGATCTACAAGTTTTTCCGCGATGTATCTTGGGTTTGGATCCATCAATTCACCCATTGGGTGGTTGCCCATATGTTCGACTCCACCGGCAAGTGCTAAGTCATAACTGCCCATTGCAATTCCGCCAGCAAGTGTGGTCATTGATGTCATTGCACCTGCACACCAACGATCAATTGAATATCCAGGAACTGTTTTTGGAATACCGGCTAACAATGCAGCGCTGCGACCAATGTTCATTCCTTGATCACCTGTTTGTGAAGCAGCTGCAATTGCAACTTCATCAATTGTTGCGCTATCAATACTTGGGTTGCGCTCTAACAATCCGCGGATGCAACGGACCATGATGTCATCAGCGCGAGTGCCGGCATACATGGAGCCAGCTTTTCCAAATGGAGTGCGAACTGCATCAATTAAATAGACATCACTTATTGATTTACTTGAAGCAGCCATTTGCTTGCCTTTTCTCTAGCGCCTAAATTCAAAAGCGGTTGAGGAAGATGTTACTAGCCAGTAAATTAAACTGGAAGTTCTGGTTAGGTTAAACAGCGACGGTTTTGCGAGCGGGGGCAAGATAGGCCTGCAGCGTGATGAACAAGTAGAGGCCCCAAAAGCCAAACTGCCACCAAGAGGTGGTGGTATCAAAGCCAATCGTGCCACCGAGGATCGAACCGGGGATTGACTCCTTGGTCATCCATGAGGTCGTATCCCAAATAAATAGATCCGCGCCTGGAATCCAACCCAACTCTTGAAATTCATGGACGCTGTAGGACAAAACTCCAGCTGCAATCACAATTAATGCAACACCAGTAATTTTGAAAAATGTTCCTAAATTTAAAGTGATGGCCCGACGATAAATGGCCCAACCTAAAAATACGGCAACTGCCAAGCCAGCAGTTAATCCAATTGCTGGTCCAGCGCCGACGCCTTCACCATTAATGGAACGGAAATTTGCATAAACAAAAAGTGAAGTTTCTAAACCTTCACGTAGAACTGCAAAAAACGCAGCTGCTGCAAGAGTTATTGGACCTGAAGATAAAGCGGTAGCTACTTTTCCATGCAACTCTTCACGCAATGATCGCGCGGTGCGTTTCATCCAGAAGACCATCCAAGTTACCAAAACTACTGCTAGCAAAGAGGTGCTTCCAGCAAAAAACTCTTCACCGCGAGGAGTTAATTCGGCGGAGGTAAATGATAAAAATCCACCGAGTGCGAAACTGGCACTGATCGCAAGTGTCACACCAATCCAAATTGCGGTGAGCAATTTTCGTTTGCCCGGCTGATTTGTCTTGATGATGCATGCCACCAAGATGCCAACAATTAATGCGGCTTCAAGACCTTCACGTAAGCCGATTAGGAAATTACTCAACATAGTTAAAAGTTACTGGGCAGGGGGTATTTACGCAACTTTTATGTTGCGTAAATAAAAGTTACCTCCATCACTCCGATACAGCAGGCTCACCCTCATCGGCTGGAATGAGTACTGGCTCCGTCTCAGATTGGATTGCGGCCAGCGTCGGCCCAATTAAGTCAATTTGCCACTTTCGAGCCCCAGCTTTGACCAACGCCGCTTCGACCTGGGCTAAATCTGGCAACGGTGCGTACCAACACAATTTTCGGACTAGATCAGGGGAGGCCATATTTTCAACCGGAATCGAATTGGCTGCAGCGACTTCTTTCAACCTAGCTTTGGCATGCGTTAGCCGAGCATAAGCCACAGGTTCGCGCTCTCGCCAAACGCGCATCTGCGTTGGGGGAGCATCACTTGGTGGTCCTTTAATTTTCAACTCTGGATTAGCGCTAGCGATTGCAATTGCATCCCACCATTTTTTTAACAACTCTGGCGGCTGGCGAGTGAATGCCGAGATTCCTTTTAACTCATTAATATTTTTTGGCACTGTTGCCGCAGCAGCAACAATCGCATATTCACTTAAGATCCGCCCGCCCGCAATATCTTTCTCGCGTCCAATCTCGTCACGAACCCGCCAAAGTTCGCGGACAATTGCAAGTTGATCCGGACGCTTAACTTTGTGGATACCTGAAGTTTTTTTCCATCGATCAGTTTTAGGTGTAGGAGTAGGGGATGCCAATATGGCGGCAAACTCTTCATTAACCCACGCTAACTTCTTGTTCTCAATTAATTTTGCTTCCACCGCATCTCTTAAATCAAGAAGCACATCAACATCAAGGGCTGCGTAAATTAACCAATCTTGTTGCAATGGTCGGATTGACCAATCAACGGCTGAATGTTCTTTTGCTAAACGAAAGCCCAACAACTCTTCGGTTAATGGACCAAGACCAACTTTGGCCATTCCAGCAATTCGGGCACCAAGTTCGGTATCAAATAATGTGGTTGGGTTTAAGCCAATCTCGCGCAGACAAGGAAGATCTTGAGTGCTCGCGTGAATAATTGTTTCGCAGCTTTGTAATATCTCATTCATTGGCGCAAAATCTTCTAATTTAAATGGAATCGGATCGATCAGATGCAAGCCACCATCTTTACGGTGAACCTGAATTAAATATGCGCGTTGCGAATATTTGTAACCCGAAGCCCGTTCAGCATCGATCGCTATCGGACCGGTACCTTTTGCTAATTGAGCACATGCATTTTTTAACCCCGTTAAATCGGTAATTAACTCAGACATCCCTGCAACGGGCTGATCACGAAGTGGTAACTCAACTACCTCTGATTGTTCTACAGACTCTTCAGGAACGATTTCGGGCAATTGATGCGACTCCATCAGCCAATGTTATCGGTGCTAAGCCAGCGCACTGCGCCAGCAATTCGCACCACGCTGCAAAATGCGCAGCAATTTCATTTGGATTTTTTGCAGAAATTATCGCTGTCCATGACGCGCGGATCTCAATCTCAGAGTCATTGCCACGTTCCTCTAATTGACCGAAAGATGCACTTGTTGCTTGCGTAACTGTTCCACTTGTTGCAGTCACTTCAAGTCCAGTTAGTGCATCCTCAAACCAAGACCAGCCAACTTCAGGAAGAAGAGGATCTACACCCATCTGCAACTCCATTTGGGCCCGAATAAAAGTTACACATCTAAAATTTCCATCCCAAGTCTCATGTCCTTCTGGTTCGTAAAGTAAAACAAATCTTCCAGATGCCAACTCTTCATCATCGACAATACATTCTGCAGACAATGCCAAAGCATGAGTTGCTAACTTTGCAGGTGCTGGAGTTTCTTCAATTTCAATTTCAATGCGAGGTGTGAAACTCCGCAAGGCCGCGGCTGCTGCTGGAAAATCATTGATTCCAACTGCATTAACCATCCTCTAAGGGTAAAGATAACCCCTTGAAATTTAGGGAAGGCGCGCCTCTTTAAATGTGTTAATGCTTCAGGTAGCGAGCAAGTACCGCAGAATTACTTGCGAGTAGCATCTCATTGGTTATATTTACATCGAAAAAATCACTGTCGCCGGCCAGCGTGGAACGTGATAGAAAAAGTTGATCTAATAGATTTGCTGCAATAAGCGTGCTGATCAATGTAGGGCCACCTTCACACAAAATCTTTGCACTTCCACCAAAAGCATTTTGCAACTTTGCAATAACATCGCCAAGATCTCCGCTGACTACTCGTGCAATTGGATTTAATTTGAGATCAACTAATTTATTAGTTGCATAAATCGCGATCGGCACTGGGGTATGACGGTACGGCTCTGCAGTGAATGTCCTGCCACCGACCAAGATCAGATCCGCTTGCGACCGTAAAGTTCTGAAAAATTCTCGATCTGATTCGGCACCCGCCCGCAATGGATGAGAGCGACCGGCGATTGTGGTGGCCAGATTTGCCCCGACCAAAAGGCAGCCATTTACTCCGGGGATCAATTTCGCGCTCACACCGGCAAATCTAACTTGCCACACCCACTCCACTCGCCCAGCCCACCCAAACTGCTCTCACCAGCGCAAATCTATTTAGAGTTTGAGCCAGCCCCCTTTCGCGGGTTAACCTTGTCAACATGTTTACCCGGGCTGGTCTCTATCTGGCCACTACTGCCCTATTACTCGGCAGCCTGACGGTCCCAGCGAATGCAGCGCCTTCTTCTCGGCTCTTGCAGATCCAAGCCAAGGTCAACTATTTGCGAGAGGCTGCCGCCTCTGCCGCCGAAGGGGCCCAGGAAGCAAAGATTAAATTATCGCAATTAAATCAAGAGTTAGCTGGAGTTCAGAAAAAAGCAGCCTCGCAAAAGCGGGAGCTGAATGCGATTCAAAAAAGCTTAGGTGCGATCGCGGTTGATCAATACATTAATGGTGGGTATAGCGCATCACTCCAATTACTTTTTGCTGCAGACCCAAAAGCATATTTAGCATCCGCTGGAGATTTAGATTCTTTAACTCGGAGAAAATCGGTTGAACTTCGCAGATTTTCAGCAGCATCTCAGAAATTACAACAAACTACTTTAGTAGTGACAGATCGCGTGCAATTAGTACGTGCTACGCAGGCAAAATTTGTCCGTCAAGCTCAAGCAGCCCAAAAAAATCTAGCCGACGCAGAAATAATTCTTAAATCTCTTAAAGCCTCAGAACGTAAAGCATTACTAGCGGCCCAAAAACGTGCTGAAGCAAATGATTACGCAAGTTCAAAGAGCGCGGCCAAATCGTATAGAGGTGTTAGTGGACGCTCTGGTAAAGCCATCAAATATGCCCTTGCCCAAATCGGTGATCGGTACGTTTTTGGTGCAGCCGGAATGCAAACGTGGGATTGTTCTGGCTTGACTATGCGTGCTTTTGCATCTGCTGGAGTTTCAATTCCGCATTCATCACGTGCGCAATTTAGATATGGGCGAAAAATCTCACGTTCACAACTGCAACCGGGAGATTTAATATTTTTTAAAAGTCCCATTAGCCATGTGGGTATTTATTTAGGTGGCGGAAGAATGGTTCACGCACCACGACCTGGATCTCGCGTAAAGATTGCACCTATTAATCAGATGAGATTTGCAGGAGCGGTTCGGCTATAACGTGATCACCACCCTTGTTGTGACAAACGATTTTGGACCACGTTCGGGCGGAATTGAGACCTTTATTCATGGACTACTTGCTCAAGCAAGTAAAAATCTACAACGAAACTTTGTCGTTTTAACTTCACGGCAGAGTCCGGAAGATGAAGTAATCAAATTTGATCACCAGATGTGGGAAGAAAATCGGATCAGGGTAATTCGCGATACTGCAAAAGTTTTACTGCCAACTCCGCGCTTAGCAAAAAAAGCTACTGAGCTATTCACAGCCTACAAATGTGAAAATATAATTTTTGGAGCCAGTGCGCCGTTGGGTTTGTTGGCCAAATCTCTACGTAAAGCTGGAGCTAAACATATTGTTGCGCTAACTCACGGTCATGAAGTTTGGTGGGCCCGGATGCCGTTGTTCTCGGCCCTTTTGCGACGCATTGGTGCACAAGCAGATCAAATGACTTACCTCGGGGAGTTCACTCGGGGAGCAGTTGTAAACGCATTGTTGAGAGAAGATCACAGCAAATTAGTGCATCTTCCACCCGGTGTTGATTTAACTCGGTTTACTCCTGCGGCCAAATCTCTTGAATTGCAGAGAAAATGGGGGATCGAAGGAGCGCCGGTAATTGTTTCAATCGGCAGATTGGTTCCGCGTAAAGGCAGTGATCAATTAATTAAAGCGCTGCCAGAAATCCTGAAGCACTTTCCTAAAAGTAAACTTTTATTAGTAGGGACCGGAAATTATCAAAAGCGGTTAGAAAAATTAGTTCGGAACCTAAAAGTGCAAGATTCGGTAATTTTTACCGGACGAGTTGCGCATGAACTTTTACCTGATTATTACCGACTCGGCGATATCTTTGCCGCCCCATGTAGATCGCGTTTCGGAGGATTAGAGGTCGAAGGTTTAGGGATTGTTTATTTAGAAGCGAGCGCATGTGGCGTGCCAGTAATAGCCGGCAAATCAGGCGGTGCTCCAGATGCAGTGCTTGATGGGAAAACTGGGATTTTAGTAAATGGGCGAGACCACCTTGAAGTAAGTGCTGCACTTATTGAACTATTAGCAGATGAAAAACTTCGTGCTCAAATGGGAACCGCTGGGCGAGTATGGATGGAGCAGTTATGGAGTTGGGAAGGCATCGGCGCGCGGTTTGAAGAGATTATTTCAGATTAGATTTTAATCAATCCCAGTGAATTTGCTTTAGTCACTGCACTAGTCTTATTAGAGCATTCGAGTTTTCGATAAAGGGATGCAATGTGGCTCTTAATAGTCGCTGTACTCAAGAAAAGATCCTCTGCGATTTGATTAGCGCTCCATCCACGTGCCAATCTTTCCACCACTTCAAGTTCACGAAGTGAGAGCACCGGCTTATTAGCTTCAAAATTAATTGCACTTAATAATTGGCTGGCTGAAAATGCTAAGGGTGATACCAAGGCGTGACGCGCAGATTCCACTAACTCACTTATGGGGGCACTCTTGCTGACATATCCACTTGCCCCGGCTTTGGCTGCGGCTAATAAATAATTCGGATCATCCTCTAAGGTAAATACGACAATGGCGACGGTTTTAGAGATACCACGCACCCATAAAATTAAATCTAAGCAATCACCATCGGGTAAGTGCAGGTCCATTATTAATAACTCTGGATTAAAGCTAGCAATCTGGGCTCTTGCTTGGGCGCGGGAGCCAGCTTGGGCAACAACATCAATCTTTTCATCAGTGAGTGCCTTAATCACACCCTCGCGTATTACTGGATGGTCATCGACTACCAGCGCGCGAACCATATTTAAATCAAATTAACTGAAAGGGTAAAGCGCAAACCGGTATCTGGATTATGGACCCATTCGCAGATCGCATTGATTTGGTCACTACGTTCTTGGATTCCGATCAATCCAAAGGTATTTGGATCTTTTGCTTCCTTGTCGTATTCATTTGTAACCACTTGGTCAGTTATAAACAGTTCTAATTTAGTGCCACTAGTTTTTAATTGCATTTGAATCTGAGTCGAATCTGCATGTTTAATTGAATTAGTCAGTACTTCTTGGATGATTCGGTAAATCTGATAAGAAAGATCCTCATCAAGGGTCAGCCCTAGTGGAATTGTGGTGGAGATTTTAATTTCATGTTGCTTCTCTAAACGGCCCACTAATGATTGCAAGAGTTGACCTAAGTTTTGGGTACCCGAGTTACGCAAAAAGAAAATCTCGGCACGTAACTCATTTGTAAGGTTAGTTAATTGCGATCTAACTTCACGTAATTGGGCTTTTACTTCTGGAGTTACCGTGGAGCCAGTCAGGGTCTTATCAAGTGAGTAGCCGAGGGCAACTAACTCTTGTGCAATACCATCATGCAGGTCACGGGCGATACGTATCCGCTCGGACCGCTCAGTTGTAGAGGCTCTCAATTTCGTTTGCAAACTCTTTTTGCACAACATGTCGTTTGATTGACATCTTTGCGGTTAATTGACCGCCAGCGATTGTGAAATCAATTGGCAGAATTTTAAATTTACGGATTGATTCAGCTTTACTGACAGATTTATTTGCTTCATCAACCGCTGTTTGGATCACGGCGATCAATGCTGAGTCATTTGCCAGATCAGCAACTGTTGCACCACCTTTATTATTTGCAGCAGCCCAGCCCTTGATGGCATCTGCATCTACGGTTATTAATGCCGCGATATATGGTTTATTGTCACCGACAACTACACATTGGCTAACCAACGGATGTGCGCGAAGGCGATCTTCAAGTGGGGCTGGTGCGACGTTTTTTCCACCTGAGGTAACGATCAACTCTTTCTTGCGGCCGACGATATATAAAAATCCATTGTCATCTAATTTGCCAAGATCCCCTGACTTAAAGAATCCATCTTCAGTGAAGACCTCTTTATTTGCGGCCTCATTTTGCCAATATCCACGCATCACAATTGGACCTTTAAGTAAGACTTCGCCATCTTCGGCGATTTTTACGGTAGTACCTGGCAATGGTCGACCGACAGAACCGACTTTTGAAGATTGGGTTAAATTCAAAGTCGCACCTGCTGTGGTTTCAGTTAATCCATAGCCTTCTAACACGCGCACTCCGGCGCCACGATAAAAATGGCCTAAACGCTCACCGAGGGGAGCACCACCTGAAATTGCTGCATCAACATTGCCACCCATGACTGCGCGCAACTTTGAAAAAACTAAGTGGTCAAATAATGCGTGCTTAATTCGCAATGCAGAGGAGATATGCCCTTCTTCCATTGCTTGGCTATAGGCGATTGCAACTGAGGCGGCTGTACGGAAAATCTTTCCTTTTCCAGCGGCTTCTGCTTTTGCTTCTGCACCGTTATAAATCTTTTCAAAGATTCTTGGTACAGACAAAACAAAGTTTGGTTTGAAAGATTGTAGATCAGCAGTTAATTTTCCAACTGGATCTGAGCAATGGGCAAGATGTAAACCAGCTCTTACAGCGCCGACTTCAATCATTCGACCAAAGACATGTGCAAGAGGTAAGAACAATAAAGTTGAGCCATCTTTACGTAAAAATAAATCGGCGGCACCTTCGACGACATTTCCACATTCAGATATGAAGTTCCCATGCGTCAGGATTACCCCTTTTGGTTTTCCAGTTGTGCCGGATGTGTAAATCAAAGTTGCCAAATCATCAGGGGTTAATGCGTTGCGACGTGCTTCTACTTGATCATCGGCAATGCTTGTTCCTGCGGCAGTCAAAGTAGCTAGGGCGCCTTCAGTGATGGTCCAAGACAAAATTCCAACACGATCACCAGGCTTGATTCCAAGAGCAATTAAACCTTTGGCAACTTGGCGAACTTCGGCGGCAAAGGTGCGCGCACTTACTTCTTGCCATCCTTCACCCAAAGGACGAGAGAGCATTACCCGCTCTGGTTCGTAGTGCGCACGATCAGCCACTAGGTCAGTTAAGTTGCCACTTGATGGGGCAGGAACTAAGGCCGGGACGTGAATCTGATTCATGGAAAACCCGCTCCTATATTTGGTCTGTCGAAGGTGGATACAGGCCAAACGCTAGCGCAGGAGTTATGGCTATGAGAAGGGTATCTTTGCCCTATGAGCCAAACCCAAGCCTCCGCCACGATCGAAGCCCCACTCGCAGATGTAAATGCGGTGATCAGCGACTTGGTCAATTACCCAACCTGGTCTTCGGCAATTACTGCCGTAAAAGTAGTGGAAAGTGATGCGCAAGGACGGGCGACCAAAGTGGAGATGAAAGTCAACTCTGGCCCTTTGCGGGACACCGTTGTCTTGGATTACGAGTGGAGCGCATCTCCAGCGCAGATTTCTTTTTCTTTAAGTGATGCAGATTTATTAACCGCCATGGATGGTTTTTATAAATTAGAAGCAGACGGCGATGAAACCGTTCTTACTTATGCGCTAACCGTTGAATTGAATATGCCAGTACCGGCGATGATGCGCCAAAAAGCTGAGAAATCTTTTATTGATCAAGTATTGAAGGAATTGAAAGCACACATAGAGGGCTAATGACACTTGCTATTGGTATTGATGTCGGCGGTACCAAATTACTTGGTGGAATAGTTGATGAAGATGGAAAAATTCTTGCTCGGATTCGCAAAGACACTCCAAAAGAGGGTGGCACTGCACTCACCGATCGCGTTGCAGATTTAGTCCGAGAGTTAATGGCGCAATCGCCATCACCGATTTCCAAAGTTGGTTTATCTGCCGCCGGATTTGTTTCGGCAGATCGCAAGACCATGTTGGCTCCACCAAATATTGCTGGATGGACCGGCGTTAATTTAGGTAAAGAGTTAAAAGACCGACTCGGTCTTGATGTAATTGTTGAAAATGATGCAAACGCTGCTGCATGGGGTGAGTACAAATTTGGTTCGGGTAAAGGATCAACTCATGCAATTCTGTTGATTCTTGGAACTGGACTTGGTGGCGGAATTATTTTAAATGGCGAGTTATATCGCGGCGCTTACGGAACCGCTGGAGAACTTGGACATATTCGCATGGTGATTGATGGACAACTTTGTGGTTGCGGTGCTCGCGGATGTTTCGAACAATACGCAGCAGGTCCAGCACTTTTACGTCACGCACGTGAAGGAATTGCAGCTGCGCCAGAACGCGCCTTTGATTTGTTAAAACGTGGAGATGGAACAGCTGCTGGTTTAACTGGTGCGCATCTAACAGCGGCAGCAAAAGATGGAGATCGTTTAGCACTGTCGGCATTCACGATTACAGGTGAATGGCTTGGATTAGGTATTGCATCAATAGTTGTGGCATTTGATCCTGACCTAATAATTATTAGTGGGGGATTAGTTGAAGCCGGAGACTTTTTACTAGAGCCAGCGCGAGGTGCTCTTGAGCGCGCTGCATCCTTTTCAGGTCACCCATTGCCACGTATCGTGCCTGCTCAATTAGGTAATGACGCTGGATTGGTGGGCGTGGCTGATCTGGCTCGCCAGTAACCTTTACCCATGGCATACCGCTTATTAAAGGCATTCCTCATGCCCATTCTTACTTTGCTATTTCGTCCCAAAGTAAGCGGACTGGCTCATGTGCCACACACCGGCGCAGTAATAATTGCGTCAAATCATTTATCTTTTAGTGATTCAATTTTTATGCCACTAGTTGTCTCTCGCAAAGTTACCTTTCTTGCTAAACAGGAGTACTTCACTGCACCGGGATTTAAAGGATTTTTGAAAAAAATTACTTTCCACGCTTTAGGACAAGTCCCCGTGGATCGATCTGGGGGACGAGCAAGTGAAGCCGCAGTTTTTACTGGAGTTCGTTTATTAAATGCCGGTCATTGCATCGGTATTTACCCAGAGGGAACTAGATCACCCGATGGAAAGTTATACCGCGGTCGCACCGGTATCGCCCGCCTTGCAATTGAATCAGGTGCTACAGTAATTCCAGTTGCGATGAAAAATACTGAAAAAATTCAACCAACCGGAAAGATCATTCCGAAGATTGCTCGCGTTGGAGTTAATTTTGGTGAACCAATGCATTTCACTGGTGATCCAACTGATCCATTTACTTTGCGTGAAGCCACTGACAAAATCATGCGAGCTATTGGCCAGATGAGCGGTCAAGAGTATGTAGATATCTATGCCAGTCGCGCTAAAGAAATTTTGCGTGAGGACGAAGAGGAATAACACATGGCCTTCGAACGGGTTTCTCATCTCATTATATTTCACAGCCTGAAACTTAATTGAGTTGTATAGTGGTTACAGGTGGATATTCCAGTCGCAGCAGGGTCGGAGAAATTCATGAGATCTGCAGCAAATAGCGGTTCACGAATTGTATTTAAATTGCTGGTTATTGCAGCAATTTTTATGGGAACCATTTTGCCGACAAATGTTGCAAATGCCGGAGCAATTTTTCCCTCAACCATTCCCGCCCTTGGTCTGCTTATAGAAGAAAATATCGACATCTCAGCGAGTATGGATGTGGCGATCACGATGGATGACCCTAGTGACGATAAAAATGACCCTTATCAATCAAAAAGTTTGGTTTGTTCTAGTATGGCGGACAAAATTTGTGACGAAGCGGTATTTGTCAAGATCACTCAACATCTTCCAGTTTGTGCTGTAGACCCTTCAATTGCGTGCATCTCGGAGGTATGGGCAATTGATAGCTCGGGTAAAAAAACTGACGGTAATTATGTAACCTCGTTACCCGCTAAGTGGTCCCACGACCGTGATCCAATCCCATCAATGGATCTGCCAGCAGTAAGAGGTAGTGGCGCGCTCTGGAATATTCCAGGAGTTACAAATAGCGGAGGCGAAGATAATTACTTTGTTTCCGTCATGAACGTTAGTATTGTAGTTAAAGCTGCTGGAATTTCCCTACTAACTAAAAAAGCTGAATACGCAAACCTCTCTGCAGCAATCACTCCAGTACAAAAAGTTTTGGGAAATTATAAACCTACTAAGGCTCACGACAAGCGTGATGGGTATAAAGGTTTTGGTGGATCTGGAGGGGGTAGTACACCAACAGAAGAACGTTGCGCAGTTACTGATACAGGAATCTGTGAAGTAACTCGCGACTTTCCAAAAGGTTACAGATTTGGTTTGAATATCAAACTTGGATCTAAGTTGAGCGGTTGGTTTCACGGAAGAATTGCGCTTCCGATCATCTCGACAAAGCCCTGGAAAAATGGCGTAGAAATATCTGTTGAAGCCGAACCAGTAAAAATCTCAACACTAAATTTCACGGTTCCAAACTCACAAATACCAGACGAGGTAAGAAAAATTGTTTTTGTCGATAAACCATTTGGAAATAATGGATCGATATGGGATGGCAGAATTATTATTGGCGATAACGTATCCAGTTCAAATATGGAATTGATGAATGCATTCCTTCCTGCGATTGGAGATAAAGCCAGTAAAACAGCGAGCTATTGGTCGTATAAAGCTCTAAATTCTTGGAATCAGCCAGCTATTCAAAAATGTTCGGATGGAACAGGGGAATTAGCTGGCGTGGTGACCACAAATGCGCTTACCTACTCTTCTGGTCCACCAATTTTTGATCAAGATTCTGGATCACTGATTTATAAAGTTGCATCACCACATTTTGAAGCTAATGGTGATGTCGCACGCGGAAGTTATGACTTAGCGTTACGCGCAGATGTTGCGCGATGCATATATGGCTTTAGTAAAGCACCAATCCGAGCTGAAATTTCAATTACTTCTAGCGACGGTGCTACTCAAGAGATAGCCTCTGAAATGTTGATTGAAAAGGATGGCTGGTTTTACCTAAGTGCGAAAAATTTCACTTTTTCCTCACCAACACTCAAGGTAAAGTTAATGCAAGAAAAACCTAAAGAAGTTGTAGTTGAAACGAAGCCAGAAGCAGCTAAGCCAATAGAAGAAGTTGCAGTTGCTGTTAAACCAGCAATTGCAAAAAAGTGGATTTCAATTACCTGTACCAAAGGAAAGATCAGCAAGAAAATTACCGGAGCAAATCCAAAATGTCCGAGCGGATTTCGCAAGAAGTAGATTCAAATTCTCTTGCGGAATATAACCTCTTACCGCTTAACAATTTTTTTAATAACTAGCCATGTAACAAGTGTGCTCGATGCAGATATCAAAACAAGGACATTTGTGACCAAGAAGTTGCCATCATCCATGTAGGGCAGTCGGGTAAAGATAAATCCAGTTAATGCGCCAACTCCGGCCGCAATTTTATTACCTCGCATTAGTAAACAATACGCCTAGAGTTGTAAAATTAGGTATTAAGTACTCTGCGTAATTAATGTAAAAGACCAATAAAAATCTGGCTCCACGCGACGAACTGTGGAGCCAGATTTGGTACGTGTGGCTGGTAGGATTCGAACCAACAACCTCCCGTGTAGTCAACAGGGCGCTCTATCCATTGAGCTACAACCACACGCAAGTGCAAAATACGCGTGTGGTTGGTTGTCTAATTGATTTAGATTTTAAGTTGTGGAAAAGAAAATATTGTGGATTATTTTTTCTTAAATCCGGTCGGACATTTAGGGTTTACTCCAGATATTTTCCGTGTCAATTTTCCTTTAACGCAATTAATTACCTTAATCTTTTTAGGTGCGATTACAGGAGCGGCCACCTTACTCTCATCTTTGCTTTCACTCTGAGCGCTTGCTGCATTATCGGCAGGTTTAACCGCATTATCGACAGGCTTAACTGCATTATCGACAGGCTTAACTGCATTATCGACAGGCTTAACTGCATTATCTTGCGAAAGTTTCACTCGTAATGTTGGACTCGAGTAGTGAAAACCGGTTGACACTATCAAGTAATCATCGCCAATTCGCTGGCCACTTACTGTTGCAACTGTCGGGGCCGAACCATCCACGTAGGTAATTGCAATACTTGCCTTTATGTTGCCATCTAGGTCAACTTTCCACATGCAGAGAGCTGCTGCGCGAGGCATTCTAATTTCCAAGTACCCCACATTTACAGAACCATCTGGCAGTAAGTGCGGAGTTGATAACCGCACAACTATCGCCTGCTCTATTTCGTCCCAGGTTGGATCGAGTGAGTGCATCGCATTTGAAACAACTTGCACTCCTCCGATTTTTCCACAACCTCCTAGTGCATCTACAATTCCATTATTTTGACCATAAATCCAAATATTTGCACCATATGAAATGAAATCTGCCTTCTCTGCCATCTGAGTCGGAGTTCCACCCCTTGCAGTGGCCATCGGTGACAAAGTAGCAATAATCTCTCGAGTTGCAACGCCGCCGACTGGTTGGAGGTCCTTGCCATACTTCACGATCACTCTCTTGGCACTCCCACTTACTTCACCAAATTCGAAAGCTTTTGGTGCGCGAATCGTGACCGTGTAAGAGAAATTCTCATTATCTTTCAATAGATTTTTATTTTGCGTTGGAGAAATTCCTAATAAAAATTCTTCACGTCTATCGTCACAAACATCAATTGCCCAGCACCATTTTGCTTTATATGGTTGAAACTCTGCAACAAGAGCCACGTTATTCATGGGATCAGCATTTTTACCTTTTGGAAATGTCCACTCATTGTAAAAACCTTGTGTTACTTTTGGTTCAGGTGGCACCGGTACACCAGTTGTCCAAAGAAAAGAAGTTTCAATTGTTGAAAACCATTCCCATGCTCCATTTGGATCAGCAACCCGAAAACGGATTTCGTTTTGACTAATCGTGGCGGCTGAAGATTTCGGATCTAATATTTCTGTTAATTTCGCTAAAACGTTAGAACCTTTTAGAGTGCCACTAGCAAGAAGTGCTGTGACTTCGTCCAAGGAAACTTTAAATCCAGCATTAGTGAGTTTGGGATCTTTACAAATC
>RGZI01000070.1 GCA_010031635.1 Actinomycetota bacterium | reverse complement strand
AGGTGCAGTGCGCGACACGATCACACACGCAACGCTTGTTGCGACACGCGAACTTGCATCAACGATTGACAATCCAGTGGTGTTGCCCGATGGTCGTGTGAGTTCAAATGGCAACTTTCATGGAGCACCAGTCGCATACGTGCTCGACTTTTTAGCGATTGTGCTTGCCGACTTGGGCTCGATGTCGGAGCGTAGGACCGATCGGATGCTCGACAAGTCACGATCAAACGGTCTGCCACCATTTTTGGCAGATGACCCGGGCGTTGACTCTGGTCTCATGATCGCGCAATACACACAGGCCGCTCTCGTTTCAGAAAATAAGCGCAACGCTGTGCCAGCCAGTGCGGACTCGATTCCGAGTTCGGCGATGCAAGAAGATCACGTGTCGATGGGCTGGAACGCAGCGCGCAAACTTCGCTTATCGGTACACAATATGCAGCGCATTGCAGCCATCGAGTTGCTCACTGCAGCACGTGCACTTGATTTGCGCGCGCCTCTCAAACCATCAAAAGTTACGGGTGCCGTACGCGACCGTTTGCGCAAGACGGTTGCAGGCCCTGGGCCAGATCGCTTTTTGTCACCCGAGCTCGAAGCCGCCGTGCAATTCGTGCAATCCGGTCAGGTCTTGGTCTAAAGGGATTTAGTTTCTGAGGAGCGAATCAAGGGTCTTATAGAGATTTGGTTGAATGAGATTGCTACCCGCCATTGAATAGTGATTGTTATCAAGGTATATGGCCTTTCCACCAAACTTGGTGAAGCTTGAATCACTAAAAAATAGATTTCCGATTTAACTAAGTGACGGGAATCTTTTGATTTTCTACAGGAATTGAGACCAAAAACCAAACTCTGGGGTCACGATGCAAAAACGTTCCATTTGTCGATATCTGGTATCTGTTGGGTGAGTAAGATTCAAGGTGTGCCATCAATAAAACCACTGCCCTTCAAACTTGATGAAAGTTTGGAAATTCCGAAGTGGCGGGCAGCAACTTTTTGGACTAAGGAGCCAGAAACAATTGCTTGGATTAATCGATACCTTGCAACGAATACGAAGGTTAATACTTTTGTGGATGTTGGCGCCAACATTGGCATCTATTCGTTATATGCAACATCATTAAATACTGAAGTGAAGATCTTTGCAATTGAACCCATTGAAGGGACATTCAATGAGTTATTGAAAAATATCCAGCTGAATAATAGCTCTGAGCAAATTGTGCCTGTTTGTGCGGCTCTTTCTCTTACCAGCGGAGGCGGACGAATGATTGGAAATGACGGGCGAGTAGGTTCATCTGGAGCGCAATTGACTATCGAGCCGAGTTCGGCGGGTGTGTCCGTCAGAACCATTACTGGCGACCAGATTCTTGGCGAGTTATTCGACCCTCTTGCAATAATCAAAATCGATACAGACGGCAATGAATATGACGTTTTATGTGGGCTGCAAAAAAGTTTTGAGAAGGATCTTATTGAGTCGGTACTAGTCGAGACGACTTCGGTTAATGTCGCTCAAATTGACGAATTTCTCAAATCCCACGATTTTAGTGAGGACATCTCGTATTTGGACCTTGCCGGTCATTCAAACCACCGACGTATAAGTTCTGGAAATAGAGAACGAACCAAGATTTATTCACGAGCCAGATTTTAAACACTTAGCTAATCTATTTATCTTTCTGTCTGATCGCATGGGCTGCTGACCAAAGCCTAAAAAACCATCTAGCTACTTGATCAGGAAATGTTTAAACTGTTGAATTAGCTAAAGTGAAATCTGACAAGATAACAGAAACTTCATGGTTTATTTGCGGAAGATTCTATAAATGCCAGTCAACTCAAAGAGAATGCGAGCGATTCTGCGAATTTTGTATTTTGTGTAATGAAATGCCACGACCAGTAGCGCATAAAGTACCCCACGGAAGCCCGATGACTTGTTCGAACTGTCAGACAGTTTGGCCACGAAGGTAAGTCCACCGTGAGTTCGATGAGTTTCGATTAAGGAGAACCCAGATCTGTTAAGGGCACTCTCAAAAGAGAATTTGGAAAAGTAATGGATATGAGCAACAGTAAAATAATTATGAAAACCATAGTCCTTTATAGCTTCAATTGTTGGTAGTCCGATGAGGTAGATGGTATTTGGTGAACTTGATCTAGCTAGTTTTCTTAAGAGCTCTTGTGGTTCCGTTAGATGTTCAAGAACATGATTGAGAATAATCAAATCAAATTGACGCTGCTCCAATGCTTTAAAGGTGCTTTCGTCAATTATCTCTAAATCTAGTCCGTAGGTTTTGCGCCCAGCTTCAAGATATGAAACGTTTACATCTAAACCGAGGACCGAATGACCGAAATCACGGAACGGAATCAAATTCCATCCTCCACTCGAACCCCACTCCAAGACAGCACCATTTTTTTCTGGGAGAAAGGGTTTTGCAATTCGCCACAATGCGGTTTCTGTTTTTTCGGGAAAGTTAAGTTTGTCTACATGCTCCTGAACAGACAGACCGCCATACAAACTTCGGTAAAGCTTAGAACTATAAAAATCATCAAGTGCCCTTTGATTCAATATGTTTTTGGCATAGATATGACCACACCTCAGGCAAATTGCAAAGGCAATCGGGATTTCAAATCGTTCACGTGGTTTTATAGGGATTGATCGCTTTGAGCCACAAAGACACGAAATTGGCTCTGTCATTGAGGAATAAGTAGATCTGAAAGTTTCAATGTCCACATACCAAACTTAACAGATGAGTTTTGTTGAGGTAGTAGATGGTCAACTCTGGAACTGATAAGTTTGCTCCAGTCAAATGGAGGGCTTTAGCTATGGCGCTTGATATGGATCCGAAGATTTGCTCGGAAATGTTTAGTCATCCAAATATTCTGTGGCGACGCAAAACCTACCTAATTCGCAGAGTTATTCGACGGGGTTTGCGTGAATTTGAAGGTCTACGTGCGCGTACAACCATAAACTTTCAGCCCCAATGGAATTCGTTTGCAGAAAACTCAGTTGCATTAGATCGTGATGGCTATGTATTTGTAGAGAATTTTCTGACTGATTCCGATTTTGAGATATTAAAAGATAATTGGCCCAAAAATCGTTATTTCACACCCGTAACACCCAATGAAGACCACAAAACATCAGACAAAGGACTTTACTGTCAACACGAAAAGCCTGGATTCGATGTTGGCAGAAATCCAGTAATTTATGGTTTGTATAAAATGTTTATGAGCAAGAATTTTCGAGATGAAGTAACCGTCCTTTGCGGAGACGATGTGGCGCGTATGCCTTATCACTTACTGGTTCAAAATTCATTTTGGGGCAGTGGTTTGGCGCCACATAGAGATTCCCACGATGATGTTCTCAAGTCAAAAATCAATTTTATATATTTTGTTGAATCAAATGGGTCGGGTTGGGACGCAGGTGGCACGGCGATTCTGAAGTCAAATGATTTCACCAAACCAATTTTTATTCCTTTTAATTTGAATAATTCGTGTCTTTTCTATTATTCGGAATCAGAGCTATTTCATGGCTTTCCAATGATCAAATTTGGAAAGTATAGAAAGAATGTAATTGCACATTTTTGTGCATCATAAATAAACAGCATTGCTATCAGAGCGCTATTACTTCGTTGATATTGATCACGAGTGAAATAATCAATTTAGGGGCGCGCTCACTTGACATACGGGTGCCGTACGCGACCGTTTGCGCAAGACCGTTGCAGGCCCGGGGCCGGATCGCTTTTTGTCACCCGAGCTCGAAGCCGCAGTGCAATTCGTGCAGCGTGGTGAAGTGGTTTAGTTGCATTTTTGGATTTACAAGAGCCAAATTGTCTTGATCTGCAGTATCAATAGACGAGTTCAATTGAGACTAATATCTAATAAATCCACACTTGTGGTTAATCGGAGACGGAGGAGCGTGAGACATGGGAATCTTTATCATTGCCGAAATCGGTATTAATCACAATGGAAGTATGGATATTGCCAAACAGTTAATCGATGTAGCGGTTGACGCTGGTGCTGACGCGGTTAAATTCCAAAAGCGAACCATTGAACTCGTTTACACCAAAGAAATGCTTGATTCACCTCGCGAGAGTCAGTGGGGCACCACTCAGCGAGATCAAAAATTAGGTCTCGAATTCAATGATTCTGATTACAGGGAAATCGATGCATATTGCAAAGAGCGGAGCATTTCGTGGTCGGCTTCAGCGTGGGATTTAGAGAGCCAAAAATTCTTAAACAAATTTGATCTGACTTTCAATAAGGTCGCTTCTGCGATGCTGCCCTACGCAGAACTCATGCAGTCAATTGCTAGCGAGGGACGAAAAACGTATATCTCTACAGGAATGTCCGATGAGCCTATGCTCGACCGTGTTGTAGATATATTTCGCAAAGCAAACTGCCCGTTTGAGTTAATGCATTGCGTATCGACTTACCCCTTGGATGATGTTGATGCCAACTTGTCCAGAATTGGCTCATTGAGAAATCGCTATAAGTGTGATGTCGGCTATAGCGGTCATGAAACCGGCCTCTCGCTTTCTTACGGAGCCATTGGACTCGGTGCGACCTCCCTAGAGAGACATATTACGTTGAATCGATCAATGTACGGATCGGATCAATCGGCATCAGTTGAGCCAGCCGGTTTCCGTCAACTCGTGGGAGGAGTTCGCAAAATCGCTGCTGGAATGGGCGATGGCGCAATAGCCATGAATCCTAAAGAAAAACCCGTCGCCGACAAACTTCGTGCACATATTCCTCAGTCTTGACATTTGCACAAATGAAACCAATCATCACTGAAGTAATTGAAGATGCAATAAAGTTGCACAAGTTGGTGCAATCGGACCATCGCATCATCCAGCAAATTGAAAGCCTTAGCGAGGCATGTCTTAAATCACTTCGGAGCGGTGGCAAGATTATTTTTGCTGGTAATGGCGGAAGCTTTGCAGATTCACAGCATCTTGCTGCTGAACTTATCTCACGTTTAGTTTTTGATAGAGCACCGCTCCCATCAATTGCATTAGGTACGAATATGTCGTCGACAACCGCCATTGGTAATGATTACGGCTACGAGTTCATATTTACGCGTGAAATGCAAGTTATCGGAACAAAGAATGATGTATTCATACCAATTTCAACCTCCGGAAATAGTAAAAACATACTTGCCGTCGTCGAAGCTGCAAACGAAATTGGAATGACTGTTTGTGGGCTAACGGGAGAAACTGGCGGACAGTTGGCAAAAATTTGTGAATGCATTCAAGTCCCGTCTTCGCGAACGGAAAGAATTCAAGAATGCCACATCCTCATAGGGCACATTCTCTGCCTGATTATTGAAGAGGATTACTTTGGTAAACAAATCAAAATCTAAAAGGTGATCACTGCGGCTCTTGGAGCCCAAGATGAGAATCGAACTCACGACCTACGCATTACGAGTGCGTTGCTCTACCCCTGAGCTACCTGGGCGGGTATTTAGCTAATAAGTAGTTCAGTTTACTGGTGCGATGTGTGGCATTTGCATAAGTGAAGGGCACTGCAAGAAGAGTGATTGCAGCACCAACTCTTCATTGACATTGA
>RGZI01000069.1 GCA_010031635.1 Actinomycetota bacterium | reverse complement strand
AAGTACTTTTGGCTCAGCCCCTAGTCGAACATAAAAGAGTTAATCCCATGTGGGTGGGACTAGGGGGTTTTGTATGCGTTGGGCTATTAGGTGCAAGTTGCGCTTTCGCACTCGCAATAGGTTGGCTAGGGGAAAACTGGATAGGTGTTTGGTCTTATCTATTGCCGCTGGTGCTGTGGCAAGGAAGTGCTTGCTATGTTGCTGCACACAGCCACATACCTTTTAAGACAAATAAAGCACGTCGATACTCTTGGCTTTGCATGGGGGTTGCAGGGCTACAAATATTTGCTCTTATAACCCCTTATGCAATACGATGGGACATCACGCCCTTTATGCACTTCATGGGCTTTTCAATCATCAGTTTGATTGGATTTATATTTATTTCTGTGCACATCAGAAATATTTCACAACAAACTATTTAGCCAAAATTTTGGCTCTCACTATTTCTGCATTCTTTGCGGCATTTTCTTTACTTGCAGACGGATGCCATAGGTGCAATACCTCAGTAGCCCAGGCACCTGATTTACGCTGAATGCCAGAACGTTGCAAACGAAACACAAAGTCTGCATCTTCATGCCCCCAGCCCTGGAGCTCTTCATCAAAACCTTGAATACTCAAAACATCGTCACGCCACGCCGCCATATTGCATCCCTTGATGCGTCGCCATTCAAACTTTTTATACATACGTACGGCGTTATCAGGTAGCTTGAGCATCAAGGGAAATAATTTGTTGAGTTCACCATGTAGTCGATGACGCCAAGCGTTTACGAAGAACTCTTTGTAAGACCATTGCCCACGCTCACATAATTGACGCGTAAGAGTTTCTCCAAGCAATATGCGACTGCCCGTCACCATCACCCCATGTTGACTGAGTTTTCGGTGTTTGGCTATGAAATCTGGTTGCACCAAACAGTCGCCATCTAAAAACACTAAATATGTACCTTGGCTTGCAGCAATTGCTTTGTTTAAAACCATAGCCTTTCTAAATCCCATATCCGCTTGCCAAACATGGCTGATCTTCGTATGTAAAGAATGGGCAAAATCTTGAATAAGTTGCGAAGTGTCTTCGCGGGATCCATCGTCAGCAATCACCACTTCAAAATTGGTGTCAGTTTGACTGGCGAGTCCTTGCAAGCAAAGTTGCAAGGCTTGAGGCCAGTTATAAGTGGCTAGGACTACGCTGATGAGGAATTTTTCTGACACGGGCCTCTTTGCTGAATCAATAACCATAGTTTCAAGTAACGATAGTAAGTTCCTTCTGCGTTCGATACCGCTAAGGCAAAGCCTTGAGCGCCATCTAAAAACCCAACTCGCAAAAAGTAAGTGCGCACGAAAGCCCATAGCCCGTGCGCTACAGCTTTTGGTAAATTTGATTTTTTACCAAGTAGATACAACTGTTCTGCTGAAGCGCTTGAGTAGCGATCCATCTTAGCTAACACGTGTGAAAAATCTTGGAAGCTGTAATGCAGCAAAGGGCTATTGAGTCGCCCAACAGCACCGCTGGGCAGCACACGTTCATGCACTAGGTCCATGCTGAACTTTGCGGTTTGTCGGTTGAAGAGTCGCAACACATAGTCTGGATACCAGCCTGAATGCTTTATGAACCGCCCGCAATACCAAGATGAACGTGGAATTTCGTAGGATTGGCACTGGGGTTGAGTTTTTAACAACTCAGCAATTTCTTTAGCCAATTCAGGCGTCACGCGCTCATCCGCATCAAGGGAAAGTATCCAATCATTTTTTGCAAGCGAAACTGCTTTATTTTTTTGCGCTCCAAAACCCGGCCAGTCGTTCGTCACCTGGATAACTGCCCCAAACTCTCGCGCAATAGTTTGTGTCTGGTCTGCACTGCTGCTATCTACCACCACTATTTCATCTGCTAAATCACATACCGATGCAAGGCAGTCTCGTAAATTATTTTCTTCGTTTTGTGTGATGATGACCACTGACAAAGGCTGTTTCATAAGTAAATCTTAGCCAAATAGGATGGTTAGATACCTGAACCTAGCTACTGCTAGTTGCAGCGCCATTTTTACTGGCACCACCTCTAATGGCTAGAAGAGCCGCAATTTCCAAAAAGAAAAACTCCCCCATACCGACACCAAAGAACGGGCAGTTAAATAGACCCATTACGAATAAAACTGCAATGACAGAGAGCAAAGAGGTTCCAGCCTCTGAATCTAGTAAACGTGACTCTTTAATTAACGCAAAAAAGAAACCCAGCATGATCATTAAACCAATGAGCCCGAACTCTGCCCACCAAAATAAATATTGTTGGTGCGGCTGACTTAGCGGTGCTTTTATCAATCCTTCTTCTGCGCTGTAAACATCCGGCATGCTGCCGACACCATAGCCCAATATCGGTTTTTTTAGGATTCCTGAGATAGTATGTTTCCACATGTCTAATCGTTCTCCCTCAGAACTCAACGACTCTTTTTGAAGATATGCTTGTGAATTAGTTTCAATTTGTGAAAGGCGTTTAGAGAAAACTGGCGAGACTGCAGAAAAAATTATCGACAAGATAATGGGTGTTAACAAAGAGAGCCAACGCCAGCGACTAGGAAGCGTCCTGTAAATTTCTATAGCAAGAAATAATATAAATACGATGTATCCGGTACGCCCCGACATAACAAAGACTATGTTGAGAGCCATCGCAATGATGGCTAATCGCACAAACCACTCACCCCATTGCTTTGTCAAATATTGACGAAAATTCCAAAGAACAATCAAAACCAACACAGCCATCACAGGTTGCTCCAGTGAACTTGTAAATGCTATGCCTTTTTCTAATGGTCTTCTTGTGAACGGTACTTCGACTCCTAGCCACAGCAGCCATGAAATGCAGGTCACAAATATCTGACCATAAATTAACCACTTCAAAACCAACATGAATAAGAAAGCCCAGTAAAACTAGCGCTTTGGCAAGAGAAACCGTTGCAGTGCCCAGACTGACGCAAAAAGCAAGGATACACGCGGAGACTAATGCGTATTGATCCCAAAAAGCGTAAAAATTTAATTCATTGGGACGCTTCAATTTCTACTTTCTTCACATTATTTTCGGTCTCAAAACTCTGCTGACTGGCGCTCTTGAGCCAAGTGGACCCAGTCTACTACCTCGCCGTTTGGTTGATAACCCACCACGAGTTGCTGCAAGAAGCTCCTGATCACCGGTACATCATTGACGCTGAGGGCAAGGTTTAGGGAGTTAAGCTGACCCTGCAGTTGTTCCCACGGTACAAACTTTTCGTGGGCTTTCAAGATCCGGGGGTGCTGGGTTGGTTTTGGGTTATCACCAATCAAAAGTTCTTCGAAAAGTTTTTCTCCTGGTCGCAGCCCCGTAACCTTGATCTCAATGTCACCCTGCGGATTTAGTTCATCTCTGAGAGTGAGACCAGACAGCTCCACAATTCGGCTTGCTAAGTCATAGATTCGAACTGGTTCTCCCATATCTAATACGAAAACATCCCCGCCTGAGCCCATGGCACCCGCTTGAATAACAAGTTGGGCCGCTTCAGGGATCGTCATGAAGTAACGGGTAATGTCTAAGTGGGTCAGTGTGATGGGGCCACCATTCTTGATTTGCTCACGAAATAAAGGTACCACTGAACCACTCGAGCCCAACACGTTACCAAATCGGACCATCGAAAAGCATGTTTTGATGCTGGTCGACGAATTGTTAGTGGTTAGAGTACGCGAATCAGTATGTGGCTTTGTCTCGTTCAGAGCCTGTAGCACCATCTCCGCAAGACGCTTAGTAGCGCCCATAATGTTGGTTGGCCGCACAGCCTTGTCGGTGCTGATCAGGACAAAATTCTGCACGCCGTTTCGAACCGCAGCCTCTGCGCACACCTTAGTGCCCCATACATTGTTACGAACGCCCTCTGCAGGGTTGTGCTCCACTAGGGGCACATGTTTGTAGGCTGCGGCGTGGTAGACGGTGTGCGGCTTCCAAGTGTCCATGATCTCGTGCATACGCACTTCATCACAAACAGAACCAAGTAAAGGGACAATTTCTAAAGCTTCGTCTGGCTTATCTTCATCAAACACAAGTGTGGACTGTATCTCTTGGTGAATCTGGTAGAGCGCAAACTCACTCATCTCTAGAAGTAGCAAACGCCTTGGCTGGGTCTTGACCACCTGTCGGCACAACTCGCTGCCAATGCTGCCGCCTGCGCCCGTCACCAGTACGGTCTTGTTGTGGGTGTTGCGGTTAAGCAGTAGACCGTTAGGCTTGACTGACTCTCTTCCCAGCAGATCGTCGATATCAAGCTCCCGCACGTTACTGAGGGAGATCTTGCCTGAAGCGATATCGCCCAGGCCTGGAAGCGTTCTAACGGAAATCTTTATCTTGGAGAGAAATGCAAGTATTTGGTTGCGCCTCTCCCGCGGAGCAGATGGCATTGCGAGTAGTACGTCCGTGATGCGCTTTTGACTTACTACCTCTTCGAGATCCGCGGGGTTGTATATGTTCAAGCCATTCAGGACGTGCCCGTGCAACCGGTCGTCGTCGTCCAGAAACCCCACCACGCGCATTTCGTGGCTGTTGGCCATACCCGCAGCTAGTTGCCTACCTGCACTTCCTGCTCCGTAGATCAGTACTTGGGGTAAATTGGATTTCTTGATCTCCAACTGATAAAGACCACCTAACCAGACTCGGGCAGTAGCACGTGAAACGCCCACCAGCACAAAAACAACGATAGGTTGGATTAATCCAATGGTTCTGGGCACCCCCTGAACGCCGATGAATGTAAACATTGACGAAAAGAGCAAACCATACATTAGCATTGCACGTGCCATCGTCATCATCGCCGGCATTCCGCTGTAACGAAAGATTGCACGGTACAGGCCTGATAATACAAATATCGGTATGGCTAAGACTAAAGAAGTTGCGCCAGTTATCAACAAAGAGATAGGTAAGCCGCTACTAAATTCACTGAACTCCCCCAGACGAAGATAAAAAGATAGCCATACGCTCAAAAGACAAAGACATATGTCTACTGTCATCACAAGTAACTGCTTTATGGGGCGAGATATGCCGAGCGTATAAACAGCAATATTCTTCAGAATTCGGGCCATATGTTATTTTTTATAAATTGGCAATCAACATAATTGCATTATCAATGGGTTACCTCAGACCTAGAAAGCACTTTTTGCGCAGTCATTACTAGAATCTTGAGATCGAATAGGAACGATCGTTTGTGTAAATATTCAACGTCTAATTGGACTTTTTCTGATATCAACAATTCATCACGGCCATTAACTTGAGCCCACCCAGTCAAACCTGGGAGCAAGGCATGTACCCCGTTCTTCGTGCGCAAGTCTATAAGGTCAATTTGATTAAACAATGCAGGTCTCGGTCCTACAAAACTCATATCTCCTTTAAAAATACTCCAAAGTTGCGGGATTTCATCCAAACTACTTTTTCGAAGAAAAGACCCAATTGGGGTAAGCCACTGGTCTGGATCTTTCAATAAGTGGGTAGCCACCGCAGGAGTACCAGTTTTTAAACTCCGAAATTTAGGCATCTTAAAAAGATTATTAAATTGTCCGACTCGATCAGACCAATAAATTACAGGCCCCGGGGACGTTAAGCGCACTAGCAAGCATATAAATACAAATGGAACCAGAAAAACAGTCGCTATTGTTAGACACATTAACAAGTCAAAAATACGCTTCAAAAAAACTCCATGCTTTCATCAAAACCAATAGGTTATATTAACAAGGCGGATTCAAGCACGAAGTGCAACTTTGATTAACTGATGGTAGGGTGGCTGAGGATGTATAGCATTCA
>RGZI01000068.1 GCA_010031635.1 Actinomycetota bacterium | reverse complement strand
TGCGTTCAAAAAAGTTGCTTTTGCATCTACAGTCTTTAAAGTAATTCCAGTTGCGGCAACAAAATCCCGCTCTACCTGTTCGACTTCCCCACTGCGCAAAAGTCCGTGATCGACGAAGACGCAGGTTAATTGTTTGCCAATTGCTTGCTGAACTATCGCAGCAGCAACAGCAGAATCAACACCTCCAGATAAACCGCAGATTGCCCGGGCATCACCAACTTGAGTTTTAATCAAAGCAATTTGTTCTTCGGCAATATTTGCACTTGTCCAATTTGGATCACAACCAACTACATCAATCAACCAGCGGCGCAAGATCTCTTGACCATGAGTTGAATGCAAAACTTCGGGGTGGAATTGCACGCCGGCTAATTTTCCATCGCTACTTTCAAATGCAGCGATCGGAGTTTGTACGGTTGAGCCAGTTGTCACAAATCCTTTAGGGGCTTTGGTCACACTATCCCCGTGTGACATCCACACCTGTTGTTCTGTAGGAAGACCCGAAAGTAAGCCCTTTGAATTTTCAACTTTAAATTCAGTTCGGCCGTACTCAGATTTACCAGTTTTAGCTACTTCGCCACCGAGTGCTGCAGCCATGACTTGAAAGCCATAACAGATTCCAAAGATTGGAATCCCAGAATCAAAAAGTGCGGAATCTAACTTTGGTGCTTCAGGAGCATAAACACTTGCAGGTCCACCAGAGAGAATTATTGCTTTAGGATTCATTGCCACAATTTGAGCAACAGTAGTTGTTGAAGGAATTATTTCGCTGTAAACATTTACCTCACGCACGCGACGAGCAATTAATTGTGCGTATTGCGCACCAAAATCAACAACTAAAACTAAATCACGCGCGATGGATAACCACCTCAACCCGTTGGAATTCCTTGACATCTGAATAACCACTTGTTGAAATTGCGCGACGCAAAGATCCAACTAAATTCATCGATCCATCGGCGGTGCGTGAAGGGCCATTGAAGATTTCAGCAAGTGTTCCGACAGTGCCAACATGTACCCGCTCACCGCGTGGAAGTGTGTCGTGACTTGCTTCGCTGCCCCAGTGCCAACCTTTTCCGGGTGCTTCAACTGCCTTTGCGAGTGGAGAACCCATCATCACTGCATCCGCGCCACATGCAATCGCTTTCGCGATATCACCACTTCTAGTTACTGATCCATCGGCAATAACATGAACATAACGTCCACCTGATTCATCTAAATATTCACGCCGGGCTGCAGCAACTTCAGCGACAGCTGTTGCCATCGGTACTGCAATTCCAAGTACTTGGCGAGTGGTGTGCGCTGCTCCCCCACCAAAACCAACTAGTACGCCAGCAGCGCCGGCGCGCATTAAGTGAAGTGCACCGGATGCAGTTGCACATCCTCCAACAATTACTGGAACATCTAATTCATAAATAAATTTCTTTAGATTAAGTGCATGGTCACCAGTTGAAACATGTTCAGCGCTAACTGTGGTTCCGCGAATCACAAATAAATCCACACCGGCATCAATAACAACTTTGGCGAATGCTGCGGTGCGCCCAGGTGATAGCGCAGCAGCAACAGTTACACCTGCTTCACGGATCTGCGCAATACGTTCTTTAATTAATTCCGGTTTAATCGGTTCTTGATACAACTCTTGCATCCGACGAGTTGCTTGGTGATCTGGAACCGAGGCAATTTCACCCAGTGGAATCCGTGGATTCTCATAACGAGTCCACAGTCCCTCTAAATTTAGAACACCAACGCCGCCTAATTTTCCGATTTCAATTGCAGTTTCTGGGGATACAACTGAATCCATGGGAGCGGCCATCATTGGAATATCAAATTTGTAAGCATCAATTTGCCATGCAGTAGAAACATTCTCAGGGTCGCGAGTACGACGACTTGGCACAATTCCAATATCGCTAAATGAATAAGCTTGTCTGGCCCGCTTACCGGGTGCTAACTCAATCTCGCTCATATCATTTCCCTAACTTTCTTAGTTATTTTGAATAATTTGGCGCTGATACTGTCATGTCAATGTCATGTGGGTGTGATTCTTTTAAACCTGCTGAAGTTATTTGTACAAACCGACCATTTTTTTGTAAATGTGCAATATCTGGCGCACCGGCATAACCCATGCCAGAACGTAAACCACCAACAAGCTGGTGAATGACAGCTGCAACATCACCACTGAAACGAACTCGACCTTCAATACCTTCAGGCACTAATTTATCTTCCGACAAAATATCATCTTGCATGTATCGATCTTTTGAATATGAAGGAGTAGCACCGCGCGACTGCATTGCGCCAAGTGATCCCATTCCACGATACGCCTTAAATTTGTTTCCGTTTTCTTCAATTAATTCACCAGGTGATTCGGTACATCCAGCTAACAATGACCCGATCATCACAACATCAGCTCCTGCAACAATTGCTTTGACAATATCTCCGGAGTATTGCAACCCACCATCTGCTATTAATGGAATGCCGGCTGGGCTGCATGCTTTGTACGCTTCCATAATTGCTGAAATTTGGGGAACTCCAACACCTGCTACAACGCGGGTTGTACAAATTGATCCGGGACCAACTCCAACTTTCACCGCATCTGCACCAGCGTTAATTAATGCTTGAGCACCAGCACGAGTAGCAACATTTCCACCAATTACTTGTTGAGTTGGCGAAAACTTTTTAATTTTTTCAATTGCAGTAAGTACACCTTGATGATGTCCATGTGCCGTATCGACAACTAAGAAATCAACTCCTGCCTCAATTAATGCAAGTGCGCGCGCATATCCATCTTCCCCGACACCAACAGCGGCGCCGACATGAGTCGCGCCTCCGGTTTTTGCTTGTTTTACATGAGCGACTTGATCTTCTATAGAAAGATTACGGTGGATGATTCCAACTCCGCCAGCTTTTGACATTGCAATCGCCATCGCTGATTCAGTAACTGTGTCCATGGCTGAAGAAATAATTGGGACTTTGAGTCGATGTTTTGCGGTTAAATTAGTGGCAGTATCTACTTCACTTGGAACTACCTGTGACTCATCTGGCAATAGCAGTACATCATCAAAGGTCAGCCCGAGCATCGCGACTTTTTCAAAATCTCGCATCGCAACCCCCGTTCATCCAACTTCCACTCTCTGAACCGAATCCTACTGATCAGGGAAGCAGGTATTTACGCAGTTAAAGATCCACTCCTAAAGTTGAGCCGATGATCTCGCATGCTTCCGACAACCCACCAACCAACGTTGCATCAGCGCACCGGCCGGCTTCCCAACCTGGACCTCCCAAAAGCAATCGGGGGGATGGACGGACCGCTGGCAATGCGGCGGCAATTGAATAATCTGCGTTTTGAGGTAACTGAGCCCAGACAAATACAACCGGTGGGGCAACTTTGCGGACTACTTCAACAAGTGAATCTACTGGAGTACGTGCCCCAAAAAAGTGCGCTTGAATATTTCGCTCTGCCAAAGCAGCCAAAAGGGCATGCAGCGCCAGGCTATGTGACTCTTCACCGATTGCAGCAAGAACGATTGGTTTAGCATTTACCGGATTTTCAATTTCAGCTGAGACCTCACGCAAGATTTTAATGACAATCTCAGTGAGCAAATGCTCATTCGTGATACCAAGTCCAGTTCGCGCCCAATGATCCCCAACTTTCATAAAGGTAGGAGTCAAGATCTCAACCCAAGTAGGGATTACACCGTTGGCCAAAATTTCACGGCGGATAATTTCATTAACAAAAGAAATATCTAAACTTTCTAACGCTTTTAAAATCACTTCTACAATTTCCGCACGTTCTTCAAATTTGATTGTCGGTAAATTCTCAGCTTCGCTAACGTCAGCATCGATTGCGATCAAAGCCGCCTCTTTTGGCGAAACTCCAGAAATCACCAGCCGGCGCATTACCGAAATTCGGGCTACATCAACGCGGTCATACTTGCGGTGGGCGCCAACCTCATGACCTGATGGTCCGAGACCGTATCTACGAGCCCAGGTGCGCAAGGTGGCTGGGGCGACTCCCAGGCGCCGAGCGAGCTCACCAACGGTGATTTCGATCTCATCATTCATATGACTAAACCTTTCATGCGTAAAGGTATTTGCCAACTCGAAAATAAAGTATATAGTCATCTGAACAACCTATGGCGCGATTGCCAAGGTTACTTTAAGTAAGAAGGGCATGATCATGGCTGAGGTATCCAGGCTTCCGCTCCCAATTGCAGATAATTGGGATTGGCAGAGTAATGGCGCCTGTCGAAGTTACCCACCCGAGTTGTTTTTCCATCCTGAAGGTGAACGTGGACCAAGTCGGCGTGCGCGCATCAATGAAGCAAAATCAATTTGTGGAAATTGCCCAGTAATTTTGCAATGCCGTTCGCACGCGCTTTCTGTGCAAGAGCCGTACGGTATTTGGGGCGGTTTATCAGAAGATGAACGAGAATTAATTATTGCCAGAGAAGGCCGTCGCGGAGTTGTTGCTTAACCCCTTAACAACAAAAAAAAGACCGGTGTTAGATTATTAAAAATCTATCGCCGGTCCTTTTTATTTACTGATTTGTTTACTAATTAATGTGAGTGCCCGCCAGCTCCGTGTGAATGTCCGGTGCTTGCTCCATTATTTTCATCATCTTCTTTCTTTTCGTACACAAGAACTTCAGTGGTAATAAACATGGCGGCAATGGATGCAGCATTAGCAAGCGCAGAACGCGTTACCTTGACTGGATCAATGACGCCATCTTTCACCAAATCACCGTAAACATCAGTTGCTGCATTGAAGCCTTCATTTTTACCAAGTTCACGAACTTTGGCTACAACTACATAACCTTCAAGTCCAGCGTTCTCAGCAATCCAACGAAGTGGTTCATCGCAGGCCTTGCGTACTAAACGCACACCAACAGCTGCGTCGCCAGTTAATCCAAGATCGCCTTCAAGTGCATCGGCAGCGTGCACAAGTGCTGCGCCTCCACCTACAACGATTCCTTCTTCAACTGCTGCACGAGTTGCTGAGATTGCATCCTCAAGACGGTGCTTCTTTTCCTTTAATTCAACTTCGGTATAAGCGCCAACTTTAATTACACAAACTCCACCAGCAAGTTTGGCAAGACGCTCTTGCAACTTCTCGCGATCCCAATCAGAGTCAGAACGTTCGATCTCCTTGCGGATCTCACTAACACGTCCATCAACATCTGCTTTGTTTCCTGCTCCATCAACAATGGTGGTTGCATCTTTGGTAACCACAATGCGACGAGCACGACCAAGAAGTGTTAAATCGATTTGATCAAGTTTTAATCCAACATCTGGAGTAATAACAGTTGCGCCAGTTAGCACAGCAATATCTTGCAACATTGCTTTACGGCGATCTCCAAAGCCAGGTGCCTTAACTGCAACAGAGGTGAAAGTTCCGCGCATACGGTTAACTACCAATGTTGAAAGAGCTTCACCTTCGACATCTTCAGCGATAATCAAAAGTTGCTTTCCTGAGTTAACAACTTTTTCAAGAAGTGGAAGCAATTCATTTAGTGCTGAAATCTTGGTACCTGATACCAAAATGTAAGCATCTTCCAAAACAGATTCCATGCGCTCGGCATCAGTTACAAAGTATGGAGAGATATATCCCTTATCAAATTGCATTCCCTCAGTGAACTCCAACTCAAGGTTGGTGGTTGAGGACTCTTCGACGGTGATAACTCCATCTTTTCCAACTTTATCCATTGCATCAGCAATTAGATTTCCAATTGCAACATCTTGTGCTGAAATGGTTGCTACATCTGCAATCTGAGCTTTGTCGATTACTGGAGTTGCGTTTTCATGCAACTTCTTGGTAATTGCGACAACAGCTGCTTCGATTCCAGCCTTTAATCCCATTGGTTGTGCGCCGGCTGCGAGGTTACGTAATCCCTCACGGACCATTGCTTGTGCCAGAACAGT
>RGZI01000067.1 GCA_010031635.1 Actinomycetota bacterium | reverse complement strand
TGGCCAGCAAACATATTTGCGAACAACCGAAGTGAGAGCGTTGCTGGTCTTACTATGAAGTAAGTTGCAAACTCAACCGGCGTCAAGATTATATAAATCCATTTTGGAACACCTGGCATGAAGCAGATGTCTTTTACATACTTCTTTAAGCCATGGTGCTTAATTCCAACATAGTGATAGACAACGTAAGTAAATACCGCCAGGGCAATTGGGAATCCAATTCGCGACATGCTGGGAAATTGCAAAAATGGAATAATTCCAAAGAGGTTATTGCAAAGTACAAATGTAAAAAGGGTGAAAAGAAAAGGTACAAAGCGCATAAACTCTGGGCCGATTACATCTTGACCAATACTGTTGCGGACAAATGAATAAACTCCTTCACCGGCGAATTGCAACCGTGATGGAACTATTGCTGCTTTGCGTGCAGAGATAATGAAAAATGATGCAATTAAAATAACTGAAAGGGCTACTAAGAAAACAGGTTTTGAAAATAAAATACTGTCACCAAATATTGGTGCGAATTGAAAGTCAGCGGCACTTGGTGGCTCAAATTCACCAGAAAGCAGCGTCTCAGTTAGCAAAATCAAACTCCTCAGAAATCACAGGGTTAAAACTTGTACTGCTGTTTTCGGGGACTTTCGCGCCCAAACTTAGAGGGTGTGGCCCATAGAGGCAAAACGAGGCAGGAGTGAACTGGCTTACTTGGCCTTAATGAACCGCATCCAGATCAGATAAAAGGAGGAGGAGATACCCAGTAGCAATCCACCGGGGAAAAAGAGATGGGTCCCCATCCAGCGATCTACAAAATGGCCGATGCCACCCCAAATAACTAATCCGGAAAGCAGATAGCCGAAGATGGACCAAAAAGCGCCCTCATCGTGAACTGCCATAGCCACCTCCTAGCTTCAGGTATGCCCGAATTTCTCCGCCCAGCCAACCAAGGGTAACCCCAAGAGCCACCGCGGCAAAAGAGCGCCGATCGAGGTCAAAATTACCGATCACGAGGGTCCATTGTCGCTGTGGCTTTCGCCAAAAGAATATGTACAAGGAAAAAGGCAACCACCAGAGTTGACGCAATTGCTCCTGCGATCAAACCCTTTGCTCCATTTAGATAAGTTGCAATGGCTGTTCCGAGTAAAGCTGTAATTGCAGCTGGTTTTGCAGCACCATTTAAAAAAATCCGCGAATAATGCTTCATAGATTTTTGAAGACTCCGACTTTAAGTTTCCGGTACAAAAATGGATATTTTGTTAACGATAATGATAATGCTGCAAAGATTAACGAAACTAATAAGGTGAAGCGCCATGGTATGAATGCAGATGCAGCTAACGGCATCGCAAATGAAAAAGTCCAAAGATATAAAAGGAAAGTTGCCGAACGTTGTGAATGCCCTAACATAATTATTCTGTGATGCAAATGTTCTTTGTCAGGAGCAAAAGGTGAACGTCCAGCTTTTGTTCTTCTAAAAATTGCTAAAATTAAATCTATTAACGGAATTGCTAGAACCCCAAAAGGGAGAAGTATTGGAAGCAAGGTTGGTGCGAGTTGTTGCGCTGAAATAGCATTTGAATCTATCTGACCAGTCAAAGTTATGGCAGCAACTCCAAGCAATAAACCCAAAACCATTGATCCGGAATCCCCCATGAAAATCCGCGCTGGATAAAAGTTATGCGGCAAGAATCCAATGCATGCGCCCACTACTACTGCTGTTATTAGCAAAGGTGCACCAGCGCGATCAAAATTGTAAACGACTGATAGTAAGTATGAGTAAGAGAAAAAGGCAACGGCGGCAATCCCAACGATTCCAGCAGCTAAACCATCTAGACCATCCACAAAATTAACAGCATTTATCGAAACTAAAATTACTAAAATCGTTAGCAATTGCCCTAACGAACTTGGCAATGTTGTGATTCCATTAATAGGTAACCAAAGAAGTTGGACACCATTGAGGAGCAATACTCCGGCAGCAATAGATTGTCCCGCCAGTTTAGTTATTGCATCTAATCCCCAACGATCATCTGCCATGCCGAGCAATAAGACAATGCCACTAGCTAAAACAATTCCGGTGATCTGTCCAGTTTGGGCAAATGCTTTAACTAAGAGGTGCTCGCGCATTAGTTTTCTGGATAAACCGGAAAAGCTTCACAAAGTTGCGCTACTTCGGCTGAAATAGCCTTCGCACTCTCTGGCTTAGTAATTGCTCTGGAAATTAGTGAAGCAATAGATTTCATCTCTTGCGTTCCCATACCTTGTGTAGTTACAGATGGAGTTCCAACTCTAATTCCACTTGTAACAGATGGTGCTAGCGGGTCATATGGAATGGAGTTCTTATTCAAAGTAATTCCAGCAGCACCACATCTTTCATCAGCCTCTTTGCCAGTCACGCCAAGTGCGCGAACGTCAATTAAAGCAAGATGGGTTTGAGTTCCACCTGATACTGCGCGCATTCCTTCATCTACTAGAGCCGCAGCAAGTGCTTGGGCATTTACGACCACAGATTTGGCGTATTTTTGATATTCAGGAGTTGCACACTCTTTTAGATTTACCGCTTTGGCAGCAACGGCGCTCATAATTGGACCACCTTGCATCCCTGGAAAAATTGATTTATCAATCGCGGCAGCATGTTCTGCTTTCGAAAGAATCATTCCCCCTCGAGGACCACGCAAAACCTTATGAGTTGTAAATGAAACTACATCTGCATACGGAACAGGTGATGGAATCGCTTTACCCGCGACAAGACCAATGAAGTGAGCGGCATCAACCCACATGATCGCACCAACTTCATCACAAATTTCTCGAACTGTCTTGAAGTCAATCAAACTCGGATAGGCAGTTGCACCCGAACAGATCATTTTTGGCTGGTGTTTAATTGCAAGGTCACGAAGTTCGTCGTAATCAATTAACTCATTATCTTCGCGAACACCGTACGACTCAACGTTAAACCATTTTCCAGAAAAGTTAACTTTTGAACCATGTGTTAAATGACCGCCGTGAGGTAATGACATCGCAAGAACTGTGTCACCAGGTTTTGTAAAGGCTTGATAGACCGCAATGTTCGCACTTGCACCTGAGTGTGGTTGTAAATTTGCATGATCCGCACCAAAAAGTGTTTTTGCACGTTCAATGCCAATCGTTTCTGCTTTATCTACCTCTTCGCAACCGCCGTAATATCTTTTGCCTGGATATCCTTCTGCATATTTGTTTGAAAGAGTTGAACCAAGTGCTGCCAATACTGCAGGAGATGTGAAATTCTCACTTGCGATTAATTGCAAACCATGGCGTTCACGCTCAAGTTCAGATTGCAAAATCGCAGCAATCTCTGGATCTTGGGCTTCCAAGTCAGCATAACTTGCACCGTAATAGGCGTGTGCTTTGATAGATGCAATTGAACTCATGGATCCTCCTGGCGGTTATAGGCCATATCCTAGAACGGGAGCTAGACCAATGTTGGGCAGAGCGCGCGGAGCTGCGTATTTGTTACTTCGCCCTCACGCACAATGCGATGCGGGAAAGCTGTGGCATCCACCACAGTCGAACCCAAAGCCAGGTCAAGTGCACCGTCATCGCAAATCAAATGAATCACACTGCCAAAAACCTCATTGATTTCACCTGGTTCACGTAAGGCCGGCCGACCCGCAAGTCCAGCACTTGCCACTGCAAGCGGGCCACTTTCTTTGAGTAACGCAATCGCAAAATCATTTTTTGGAACACGGACCATAAATTGATTTAAAGAACCGCCATCTCCCAAATCCCAAGTTAAAGATCGATTAGATTTCAACTGCAAAAACAATTTTCCGGGCCAAAATGTTTCAGCCAATATTAAAGCTTCTTCACTTAGCGAAGCAGTTAATCCACGGACACTGGTAATGCTTGGAACCATTACAGATGCAGCTTGCTCATCTGGATCATTCCTAATTAAATGCAAGGATTCAACTGCGCTTCTGTTGAATGCATCGGCAGCAAATACATATGCGTTTTCAATCGGAATTGCGATGACTCCACCGGCACGAATGTGGGTTAGGGCTTCAACAAGAGTTTGTGGCTCTGAAGTTAGTAATCGATCGGACATTTATTTACTAACCTCCAAAGCATTTCTAATCGCACTCGTCCACCGCGGACGCCCGGTTAAATCATAGTGAACCGTTACTTCAGTGAAGTAATTCGTTAGTGCAATTTTCATTAATTCGGTTTGGACCTCACTATGTTCAATCGCAAAATACCCACCACTTTTTAGCAATCTGGCCGCGCATAAGATGAACTGGTTTGGAATTTCCATGCCGTTGCTACCACCCCTGAGCGCTGCTGCTGGTTCGTAATCTGCAACCTCTCTCGGAAGAATTTCAGATTGCGACAGGTATGGGGGGTTAGCGGTCACAAAATCTACTTTTTCTGCTAACACAAAATCATTTACGTCAGCCGGAACTACTTCCACTTGTGGTGCAATTAATTCGGTATTTTTTCTAAGCCAAATTAACGCAGCCTTACTTTTTTCTACTGCGATAACTTTTACATCCGGAATCTCATATGCCACAGCCAAAGCAATTGCACCAGAACCAGATCCCAAGTCAATTAATGTTATTGGGCGATCTGTCACATTAATTTTTTCAACAACCCCACTAACCAAATTTTCAGTTTCTGGCCTAGGAATCAAAACTCCTTCTCCAACTCGCAAAGTTAGATATCGAAAATATGCTAAACCAGTTATGTATTGAATTGGACGATGCTCACAACGTTGCTTTATGTACTCATTAAAAATCGCAGCCTGTTCAGCACTTAACTCAGATTGAAGCAATAATTCAGAGCGTGAAATCTGCAAAACTTCCGAAAGTAATAATTGAGAATCCAATTTAGAATTTTCAATATTAGCAGCAGCAAGAATTGTTTCGGCTGCTAACAAAAGTTGCTTTATTTCAATCATGTTACTCAGAAGCGGTAAGTCGAGCTGCTTTATCTGCATCAATTAATGCTTGAATAACCGGCTCTAAGTCGCCATCAAGCACTGATTCCAGATTGTTTGATTTGAAATTAATACGGTGATCACTCAAGCGATTTTCCGGATAATTGTAAGTACGAATTCGCTCACTTCTATCTACGGTTCTTACTTGGCTTTTACGTTGCGCCGAATCTAATTCCGCTTGTGCTTCTTGAGCAGCAGACAATAATCGAGCACGTAAAATTCGAAGTGCCGATTCTTTATTTTGCAATTGAGATTTTTCATTCTGGCAAGAAACTACAATTCCGGTAGGAACATGTGTTAATCGCACTGCGCTGTCAGTTGTATTAACGCTCTGTCCCCCGGGACCACTAGAGCGATAAACATCAACGCGGACATCATTCATATTTAATTCAACATCTACTTCATCTGCTTCCGGAAGAATTAACACGCCAGCGGCTGATGTGTGAATTCGGCCGGCAGATTCAGTCTCGGGAACTCTTTGTACTCGATGCACGCCGCCTTCAAATTTAAGTCTGGCAAATGGCGCACGACCTGGTTCAGCAACACCTTTTGCTTTCACGGCTACTGAAACATCCTTATATCCACCAAGATCACTTTCGGTTGCATCGATTAACTCAGTTTTCCAACCTTGTCTTTCGGCATAACGCATGTACATCCGCAAAAGATCTCCAGCAAATAGCGCTGACTCATCTCCACCGGCACCAGCTTTAACTTCAATAATTACATCGCGGTCATCATTTACATCTCGAGGTAACAACAACTCCTCTAACTTTGTTGCAGCGGCTGCCGCAAACTCTTCAAGTGCCGGAAGTTCAGCGGCAAAAGATTGATCTTCAACTGCCAACTCTCGTGCTGCGGTTAAATCATCTTCGGCCGAATGCCATGCACGATAACCGGCAACGATTGGTCCAAGTTGTGAGTACCGCTTACTTAATTGGCGGGCGCGATTTGGATCATTGTGAACACCAGGATCAGCAAGTGCTGTCTCTATTTCGGCATGCTCAG
>RGZI01000066.1 GCA_010031635.1 Actinomycetota bacterium | reverse complement strand
CGCATGTCTTACATCGTCTATAACTCCGAGTACGCCAATGACTGGCGTTGGCAAAATAGCAACTGATCCAGTTTGGTTATAGAAAGAAACATTTCCCCCAGTTACTGGAAGTCCCATCTCTAGTGCTCCATCAGCCAATGCTCTAACGCTTTCTGAGAATTGCCACATCACGCCGGGATCTTCAGGGGATCCAAAATTTAAACAATTTGTAATGGCAAGCGGCTTTGCGCCAGATGCAGCAACATTTCGAAATGCTTCAGCAAGTGCCAATTGGGTACCGGTATATGGATCTAAGCGACACCACCTTCCATTTGCATCTGTCGAGACAGCTACACCTAAAAATGTTTCTTCATCTAAACGCACTATTGATGCATCACTTGGAGATGCCGAAATTGTATTTCCTTGAACATACCGATCATATTGTGAAGTAATCCAGCTCTTATCTGCCAAATTGGGTGAGGCCATAAGATCTAAAAGTATTTGGCGAAATTCTGAGCCCGATTTTGGCACTGCTAAAGATTTGGTTGTGTTACTAATTAACGCATCTTGCTCTGCAGGTCGTTTGATTGGGCGGTTATATACCGGCCCGTCGTGAGCAACAGTGCGTGGTGGAACATCAACAATTATTTCGCCATTCCAAGTTATAACTAAGTGCTTTCCATCTGTTACTTCACCTATAACAGTTGATACAACTTCCCACTTCTTACAGATCTCTAGAAAGCGGCTAATTTTTTCCGGAGAAACAACGGCACACATTCTTTCTTGCGATTCACTCATCAAAATTTCTTCGGGAGAAAGATTTGCATCCCGTAATGGAACTTTATCTAATTGGATTAACATGCCACCTGCTCCGGCGGAAGCTAATTCACTTGTTGCACAAGATAATCCGGCGCCACCTAAATCTTGAATTCCGATTACAAGATCTTCAGCAAAAATCTCTAAGCAACATTCGATTAATACTTTTTCAGTGAATGGATCACCAACTTGTACTGCAGGACGTTTTGCTGGTTTTGAACTTCCAAATGTTTCACTCGCAAGAACAGAAACTCCACCAATACCATCTCCACCAGTTTTTGCTCCAAATAGTGACGCATCACGCCAATGCACAAAGCATTTACCAAAGGGTTGCCTGCATAAGTTTCATCAAAAACAACTTCTCCACCGATTGTAGGAACTCCAATGCAATTTCCATATCCACCAATACCGGCAACAATCCCCGGTAATACTCGCTTTGTATCTGGCGCATCTGCAGGACCAAATCTAAGTGGATCTAAAATCGCTATCGGACGTGCACCCATCGTCAAGATATCGCGAACAATTCCGCCAACTCCCGTTGCTGCCCCTTGATAAGGCTCAATAAATGATGGGTGGTTATGAGATTCAACTTTAAAGGTGACTGCATAACCTTGACCAACATCAACAACGCCGGCATTTTCACCTATTCCAACAAGTAAAACATCGGTTGCTGGCGCTTTCTCGCCAAATTGCCGAAGATGCACCTTAGAAGATTTGTAAGAGCAGTGTTCACTCCACATTACTGAGTACATTGCTAATTCACTTGAGGATGGTCTTCTTCCCAAAATTTCACGAATTCTTTGGTACTCATCTTCTTTCAATCCAAGTTCACGCCAAGGTTGAGTTTGTGCTGGGCTCTTAGCCGCTACCCCAACAGTATCTAACGACATTAGGCATTAACCATTTTCTTCAGAACTGAAGTGAAGAAAGCTAATCCGTCGGTGCTTGGCCCGGTTAGCGAATCAATCGCATGCTCTGGATGAGGCATGATCCCAACAACATTTCCAGCAGCATTTGCAATTCCAGCTATTGCATTGCGTGATCCATTTGGATTTTCACCCATGTATTTAGCGATGATGCGCCCTTCTCCTTCTAATTCAGCGAGAGTCTTGTCATCACACTGAAAAGAACCTTCGCCATTTTTTAGCGGAATAACAATTTTTTCTCCAACTTTAAAATTATTTGTCCAAAGAGTTGTATTGTTCAAAATTTCTAACTCTTGATCTTTACAGTAAAAATGTAAACCTTTATTACGAGTTAGTGCGCCAGGCAACAGATGAGATTCGCATAAGATTTGGAAGCCATTGCAAATACCTAGTACTGGTAATCCATTTTTGGCACCTTCGATTATTGAACTCATTACTGGTGCAAATCTAGCAATTGCGCCACAACGCAAATAATCTCCATATGAAAATCCACCAGGAAGAATTACTGCATCTACTTTCGCTAAATCTTCATCACCATGCCAAAGTGAAACCGATTCTCCTCCGGCAAAACGAACTGCACGTGCGGCATCAAAATCATCCAAAGTTCCAGGGAAGGTAACAACGCCTACCCGCATCTAACGTTCCATTCTTATTTCAAAAATTTCAATTACCGGATTAGCCAATAAAGTTTCGGCCGCTTTTTTTATTTCAGCAATTTCTTTATCAGTAGGTTCGTGCTCAAAAGTTAATTCAAATCGCTTTCCCTGCCGAGTTGAAACCGGGCTGAACGAAAAACCCATTCTTGGAAGCGCATTAGCTATGGCTTGGCCTTGCGGATCAAGAATTTCAGCTTTAAGCATTACATCAATAATTACTTTTACAGTTGAGGCAGATTCGGCGGTCACGGCTCTAATCCTAATCTTCTACCCTTCGAACTTCTCACCAGTGATTGTGAAGTAGGCCTCTAAATATCTTTCCCTGGTCTTTTCGACAATCTCCTCAGGTAATTCTGGCGGAGGACTCGACCGGTCCCATCCAGATGCGGTGAGCCAATCCCTTAGGAACTGCTTATCGTAGGAAAGTTGCGTCGCTCCTGGCTTCCAGCTACTTAATGGCCAAAATCGCGAGGAGTCTGGAGTGAGAACTTCATCGGCGAGATGAATAACTCCATTTTCATCTCTTCCAAATTCAAATTTTGTATCAGCAATGATGATTCCACGTTCACGAGCAAATTTGTTTGCAAAATTGTAAATCATTATTGACCTCGCAGATAATTCGTCGCCAATCTCTTCACCAGTAATTTTCTTTGCCTGTTCCAAAGAAATGTTTTCATCATGATCGCCTACTGCAGCCTTGGTGGCAGGTGTAAAAATTGGTTCTAGCAATTTCGATCCATCTAACAATCCACTTGGTAGTGGTACTCCACATACTTCACTATTTTTTTGATATTCAACCCAACCAGAACCGGCAAGATATCCGCGAACCACACACTCGACTGGGAAGATGGTCAACGGTTTGCAAATGATCGCCCGTCCCTTAACGGCTGCTGGCACTTCACTAGAGATCACATGATGAGCAGTAAAATGACTTAGTTTTTCAAACCAGAAAAGCGAAAGTTTGGTGAGAATTGCGCCTTTATCTGGAATAGATGTTGGCATGATCCAGTCATACGCACTAATCCGATCGGATGCGACTAAAAGAATTTTGCCATTTGTGTCACGGTACAAATCTCGGACTTTCCCACTCTGAAAATGTGTCCAGCCTTGGATTAAATCATGCATTAACGAATTAAACCTGCTTGGTATTTAGCTGCATCTGGATACTTGGCACTAATTTCCTTAATTCGCGAAATAACATTTGCTGTTTGCTCTCTTGCTGCTCCTGTGAACTCCATCGGCGTGGAGAGCAAGCTCTTTAACCCCGCTAAATCAAGTGGCAGAGTGGAATCATTTGCAATACGTTCTAATAAGTCGTTCCCTTTTCCGTCACGCACATTTTTGCTAGCGGCTAGGGAATGAGTCTTTATAGCTTCATGCGCCACTTCCCGACCGACTCCTTTTTTAATTGCAGCCATCAGTATTTTCGTCGTCGCTAAAAACGGTAAATTCCGTTGTAATTCGGCCTCAATAGTATTTTCGAAAATTCCCATATCTGTCAAAACAGTTAATGTGGTTTCTAGTAAACCATCGATAGCAAAAAATGCATCAGGTAATGCGACTCTGCGCACAACGCTGCAGGAAACATCTCCTTCATTCCATTGATTACCAGCTAATTCACTTGTCATAAATGCATATCCGCGTAAAAGAATTACAAATCCATTAATTCTTTCACAAGAACGTGCATTCATTTTATGAGGCATAGCGGATGAGCCAACTTGTCCTTTTGCAAAACCTTCTGTTGCTAATTCAGCACCAGCCATTAAACGTAATGTAGTAGCCATATTTCCCGGTGCGGAAGCAATTTGCAGAAGTGCGGATAAAACATCAAAATCAAATGATCGTGGATAAATTTGCCCGGTTGAGTCAAGCGTTTGTGCAAACCCTAAATGTGCTGCAATTTTGTTATCTAGGTGATTGAGTTTTTCTAAATCTCCACCAAATAAATCTAAAGCATCTTGTGAAGTACCAACTGGGCCCTTTAAGCCTCGCAATGGGTACCTTGCTATTAGATTTTCAAATCTTTCTAGCGCGAATATCAACTCTTCACCAAATGTTGCAAACCGTTTGCCAACAGTAGTGATTTGCGCTGGCACATTATGTGACCTGCCCGCAATTGGTTGATCGATATATTGAAGTGAGCGTTCGCCAAATTTTGCTAAAACTGCAACAGCTTTATCTCTCACTAGTAGAAGAGAGTTTCGAATCTGCATAGCTTCAACGGATTCAGTTAAATCTCTACTAGTCATTCCAGAGTGAATAAGTTCGTGCCCCGCAAGTGCATTGAACTCTTCGATCCGTGCTTTTACATCGTGGCGTGTTACTTTCTCGCGTTGATCAATTGAATTTAAATCCACATTTGTAATTACTTTTTCATAATCTGCAATCGCTTTTTCACTTATAGCTAAACCTAAATCTTGTTGGGCACGCATGACAGCAATCCAAAGCTTGCGTTCAGCAATAATTTTATCTTTCGGGGACCAAATAGATCTCATAGCGTTAGAGGCATATCTAGTGGCTAACGTTGATGCTATTTCCTCATGCATGCCTTTATTGTTCTCCACTTACTCCCCCTTCTCAGCAATCGACGCATTTAGTGCAATATCTTTTCTGTGGTGGCTGCCCTGTAATGAAATTTTACTCAGCGCTAAATATGCACGGTCTCGAGCTTGAGTAAGGTCTGAACCCAGGCCAGTGCAGGTAAGCACTCTTCCACCACTGGATTTCAATGAGCCATCTTCTTCACTGGCACCAGCAACAAATAGTCGAGCATCTTTGTGAAGTGCTTTCTCAACCCCGGTTATTTCACGATCTAATATCGGCTCGGCTGGATACCCTTCAGATGCAAGCACAACCCCAACTGCTACTTTCTCATCCCATTCCAATTCTGGAAATTCTGCTAAATTCCCAGTGGCTGCCGCAAACAACAATTGCGCTAGTGGTGTTTTCAATCTTGGCAGTAACACTTGTGATTCTGGATCTCCAAAGCGTGCATTAAATTCAATTACTCTGATTCCGTTATCGGTTAATGCAAGGCCGGCGTAAAGTAATCCAATAAATGGAGTATTGCGAGCCGCCATCTCTTGAATTGTTGGATTTAAAACTTCTTTTAGAGTCTGTTCAACTATTCCATCTGGAGCCCAATAGAGTGGCGAGTAAGCGCCCATTCCACCAGTATTTGGACCAGCATCTCCATCAAAAGCACGTTTGAAATCTTGCGCAGGTTGCATAGCAATCACTGTTTTTCCATCACTGATTCCAAAAAGCGAAATTTCAGGACCTGATAAATACTCCTCTATAACAACTTTTTCACAAGATAAGGCGTGTGCTAAGGCTACTTCTCGATCATCAGTTACAACTACGCCTTTACCCGCAGCTAATCCATCATCTTTAACAACATATGGTGCACCAAATTTATTTAATGCGGATTCAATTTCACTTTGCTCAGTGCATGTCAAAGATCCTGCAGTTAAAACACCTGCATCAGCCATCACAGACTTGGCAAAAGTTTTAGAACCTTCTAATTGTGCAGCTGCTTCTGACGGACCAAAGCAAGCAATACCAACTCCACGAACTGCATCTGCTGCACCAGTTACTAAAGGTCCTTCCGGGCCGATTACCACTAAATCAATTTCAAGGGTTCTAGCAAGAGT
>RGZI01000065.1 GCA_010031635.1 Actinomycetota bacterium | reverse complement strand
AACAGGGGCTTTCCGCCCAGGGGCAAGATATTCTTGCCAGGCAGTCGCTTAGAGCCTCCGCGTGCTGTGATCAGTGCCAGGATTTTCATTCCCCACCCTTGGCGCGGGCGGCGACTAGATCATCGGGGCGACCCACATCGAGCCAAGGTTCGTGCATGGGATAAGCCACGGTCAGCAAATTCTGTGACTGAAGTTTGGAAAATAACATGGGCATGTCGCAATGGCCTGCAGGCGTCAGCACATTGAGGCTCTCTGGCGAAAGCGCATAGACACCGGCGTTGATATGGCTTCGCGCAACCGGCTTTTCCTCAAACCCAACAATATGCAATCCTTTGGTGTGTACCACGCCAAAAGGATGCTGCCATTCATGTATACGCACCGCCATGGTCGCGGCGGCGTCGTGACGAATGTGAAAATCGAGCAATTGCCCGTAATGGATATCGGTAATGACATCGCCGTTGGTAACCACAAAGGGTAAATGAGGCGCGGGCGCCAATAAGCTCAGCGCACCGGCGGTGCCTAGTGGCGTAGTTTCACGCACATATTCGATGCGAACACCCAAGCGCTCACCGTTTCCAAAATGGGCTTCTACCATTTCACCTAAATAGTGGATCGCCAAAATAAAGTGCAAAAACCCGTCGCTTTTGGCGCGCTCAATAATATGTTCGAGCATAGGTTTTCCGGCCACTTTGAGCATGGGTTTGGGGCAATCCTGTGTGTAAGGCCGCAGGCGCACGCCTTTGCCACCGGCCATGATGACCATGGCATTGGGCCTTGCACTAGGAGTGGAAATTTGTTCCCATAAATGCAGGCCCACCAGGGTATGGTTTTCATCCACCACCGGTACCTGCTGAATCTTATTGGCGATCATTAACTGCATGACCAAATCGCGCCCCATGCCCTCGGGCGCAACCAAAGCGTCGCGGTGAATGATGTCGGTGATCGGACTGCTCAAGTCCAAGCCTTTGAGCAGACCGCGGCGTACATCACCATCCGAAATCGTCCCTTGCAGGGTACCGATTTGGTCCGTGACCAGGACAATTTTGATCGCCACTTGGTCCAGGTTACGAATCACATCGCCAATGGTGGCATGCTCGCGCAGTAATGCGCGACGCCAAAGTTGCTCTGTCGTACTCATGGTCTAGTACCTTTCGCGCAGCAGCTCGAAGGCTTCCGCGGCATGAAAGCCCGCAGCGCTGCCCCGCACCATGGCCAAGGCCTTCACCGCTTCTGCGCTGCGGGGGAAAGGGAAGGGGCCAAGCTCTGCACTGTAGATTTGCAATGCAGCCAGTTTGGCATCTAGCTGGTCGCCGATATCGATGTAAACGTTAGGACGAAATGTATTGGACGGATCCAAGCCGAATTCTGTTTCCGACAATGTTTCGTATGCCATCACACGCTCAATAAAAGGGTAACGAAACCATTTTGTGCAGGCCCCGACGGCATTAAAGGTCACGTGATGGTCTGTGTGAATATCCGAGCTATGAGGAATCAGCACCTCGGTTGGCGCAAAGGCTTTTATAGCAGTCGCGACTTTTTCTACGATGTGATGCATTGGGATTGCGTCTAAGTGCGTGGTCGGCAATTTCAATTCATACACCGCATCAAATTCAAAGTGCTTTGCAATGGCGGCAATTTGCGACGCCTTGTTGTCAATTTGATCTTGTGTCCAGCCATGTTCAATATCCATGCAAGTCATCAGCAACCAGGCAGTTTGTCCGCCTTGGGCTTTTCGCCGCAATAAGGTACCACCTGCACCCAATACCTCATCATCTGGATGCGGTGCTGCGATGATTGTGCGCGTGGTCATCGTAAATCCTTTAATAGCTTATGCGTTTTGCCAATAGCGAGTTTCTGTCTGGCAGGCTCTTGATAAATTGGATGGATCGCTCGACCATAAAGCCATCGCCATAAATACATTCAGCGCGACGTACGTTCTCTCGATAAGCGGTATCAAAAAGAGCCGTCTGAAGCGCCGAACGGATATCAACTGAATTTCCGTCAACAAACTGTACGTTGATTCCAGCCAAGCGATCACGCTGGCGCTCACCCACATTGATCGCCGGCACCCCAATGAATCCAGCCTCCAGCAGCCCAAGCGAAGAATTGCCGACGATCGCTTGGGCGCGTTTTAACATGGCCGCGAAAATGGAGCGCGGGAGATTTTTGTAAATGAGCACCCGCTCATGTTCCCTAAAGGACTCTGTGACCCGCATTAAATCTGCGTAACCCGGGTCGTTGTTTGGGGCGCCAATGAATACATGGTGGCCCGTGGCGATACATTCCTCAATAGCTGCACGCAGTTCATCCGGAGCTTGGCCAACGGCCGAACTCACGGCATGGTAAACCAGCACAATGTACTTTTCACTGGCTCGGGGCCCTAAAGCGGCCACCATGTCCTCGCTGGTGACCTCGGGCTCGGTGCGCAAGCGGTCTAACCCCGGGTTGCCAACTGTCCTGATTCGCCATGGCTCTTCGCCCATCTGAAGAATGCGCGTGGTGTGGGCTTCGGTCATAGTCAAGTGAACATGGCTTAGCTTGGTGGTGGCATGGCGGGCTTCTTCATCGACATCACCACCAACAGGATGGGCGTTATCACCGCCGGCAATGTGAATCGAAGGAATGCCCAAATAATTACACGCAACGGCGGCCATCAAGGGCTCTTCTCGATCGCCAAGATAGACCAAAAAATCAGGATTGGCGGAGGTAAGCGCATCGGATAAGCCATCGAGCAATCGGGCTGCAGATTTCACGCGGCTCTTTACCGTATTGCCGCTTTCAATGAATTGAAAATTTTCAATTTTTGCAACTATCGGAAAACCATCCGCTTCAATGAGGCGAACCGAATGATCATGCAATGGCGTGAGATGTGCGCCTGCAACTAAAAAACCGACTTCAAAGTCAGGTTCTGCCTGCAGACCACGCATCAGGGGATATAAAAGATCGTACTCTGAACGGATGGCTGTAAGTGCGAGCACTTTTACCCGCTTCTTAGTAGTTGTGTCTTGTGCATTAAACATCGTGCGGCTTTATGTTCGAGCAACTCAACAATTCCTCTAGTGCCTGGGGTCCTAGATTGAACAAAAGATCCAGTATGCACAGGTCAGGCACATAGGCGCCCCATAGTTGAGGGTAGGGCCGCTGGGCGTATTCATGCCAATGCAGTGCAACACCTTTTGCTTTATAAGAATCAGCATCCATGTAGCGCATGCTTCCCTCGCCAGTACCGCTTAAATAAGCGCCTGCTCCGCAGCCATCCAGTAATTCTAGGATGTGGTCAAGGCCGGACCGTGGCGCTGCCACCAACTCGGATGCAAGATAAATACGCGTTTTTATATGCATCAAGCCACACATTAATTTAATGAATGCGACCGTCATGTCGGAAAATTGAAGCCACTCTTGATCGAGAAAAAAGCTCTGGATAGGTGGAGAGTATTCGGAGAAAAATTTAGCCTTTGCGTAGCTAGAAGCGATAGACTTCCAATGCTTCATTTGCCAACCCGAGCCAGTGCTCAAGGCCTGGTCTTTCACGCTAAGACGTTCGCTTCTTCCGGTGACGGGAGCGGTTAACAAAATGCTGCCGTTCGCGCCCTTTATGCAATTTCGGTTGAAAAAGCCTTTGCCGCCCGGATACTGGACATCATCTAAGAAAATGAAGGCGTCGCTGCTCGCTATTTTGCCGAAGTATGGCTGCCAGGGGAGGTAAACCGGTTGATGGATCGAGGCTAGCATTTCAGTTCTAACGCAACAAAGAATTGGTGCAAAATATGAGCAATAAATTGCTAAATGTGCTGCTTATTTTAGGAGGAAAACCGTGGATTCAGAGACACTAAAAAGGACCTGGGACGATTATGCGGCACGGACCGACTCTATATGGCCATCGGAGCACCTCGTCAGATTCATCAGAAGCAACCAACTTCACACGCAAAAATTGAGAGTGTTGGAGATTGGACCGGGTTCCGGCAGAAATTCAGTCTATCTCGCGAGTCTTGGGTTTGACTTAACAGTGATTGATATATCTCAAGAAGCTATAAAAAAAACATTGATGACGTTGAATAGTAATGGATATAAAGCCTTGGGTATTGTGGAAAATATCTTAGATTGCACACTAGAACAATTCGATATTATTATCGATATCTCTTCATTACAACACTTAAGGCACAGTGAATTAATAACAACAATAGGTAAGCTACATAAGATTCTATCTGTTGGCGGACAGTTTTTTTCAATTACAAAGCATAGAAATGACACAACGTATCAATTAGGAGAACTAGTTTCTAATTGTGAGGTTTACTTCAAACCTGGAATACCTAAAGTTGTTTACGAGACGCACATTACTTATCTAGATATTTCGGAAATAACCAGCGCATACAAGCAATTCGACTTCATGGAAGTCAACTATGACGAATGGACTTACGGCAACATGACTTCCCGGAATGCCCATTGGTTGATTCACGCAAAGAAATTGAAATGATAACACTTGAGCCAGCACCGCAACTCAGCAAGCTAGCGACCGGATTAAGAAGGCACTCTACGTTTCAGTCCAGATTAACATATTTAAACTCTGGGAAATCTGCTATATCTTTGCTGATTGAATACTTTAAGTTTAGAGGGCGAATTAAAGATAAAAATGGAAGTGTATTTATTCCTAAATGGGTTGGTTCGCCCGTGTACCAAGAAATCGCAGGATCAGCGATTCCGTCAACAAGCCCAGAAATCGCGCATGACATCTATATGATGTACCATCAATATGGTTTCTCTCAAGATATAAAAAAATATATATCTTCAATGAGATCTGAGCAATCAATAATCATTGAGGATTGTGCGCATCGGATTGAGGGTCCTGTACTTAATGAAACTCAAAGAGAATATCATTATTCAATCTTCAGTTTCAATAAATTTCACTTCTGCATGCTACTTGGCGGCATAGATACGAATGATCTTGATTTTAGCTTGTGGTTAAATTCATTTTCTAAAAATTTTGAATCCTCTATTTTATTGAATTTATTCAAAGTCGCGGACGAGTTTTTGGTGCATTCGAAGAACTTCAATAAGAGTGACCCTTTCTCGCGTATTAGAAAAATGACATTTTCGGTTTATTCAAGCTATCCAAAAGCTTTGGACACTTCTGTCGCCATACATGAGAAAAATATTGAGCGAGAACTAGTTAGAAGAAAAAATATATATTCTTATTTTGCCGAAAAATTTGGGCCAGCAGAAATATTACCAAAGTGTTGGGTTACTACTTATTGCCCATATGCAATTCCGATTAAAGGCCCCCTAAAATTCTTGCAAGAAATACAAAATATATTGCAGACGTTTGAAATTCGTGCACCCATCAATCACTTCGACTTTAACTTGAATAACTTAGATCCTGCATATGAAAAATCACTGATTCTGCCGTGTCACTCACAACTAACAGATGTTCAAGTGGAGTTCATTCGAGATTTGATCTTCACCAAACTTCCATCTGGATCATTTTCTCGTTAGAAATATCAGTATTAATAAAATTATTCAGCAAGTTCAATCCCCGTAAACCGCCCAAGCACATGTTGTTTGATGCGGGAAACGTCGCAGCGATAAGTTATTTAAGCCAAGGACCTCATTAACTGCGATAGTTTCCCCAGGCCAAAACTCATTACTCAACTCATCAAAAACTAGTAGAGAGCCTTTTGTTAGTCTCGGAATAATTTTTTCTAGTACATCTTTCGTTGGCTTGTAAATATCCATGTCAAATATAGCCATTGAAATAATTGCATGAGGATTTTCGGACAACCAACCATCGATCGTAACTGATGCATCTCCCTTGATTAGTTCAAATTTCTTCAAGTGAGCATTTGGGCAAAAGGATTCGTGTAGCGTCAGAATCTCTTCGAGTATTACTTCATAATTTTTTGAGGTAGCATAATCACCAACTTTTGCTTCAATGGCGTCATTTATATCAATTACTGGAAAGCCTTCAAAGGTATCGAAACCATTAATTTTCCGGCTAATATTAAATGGTTCATACATTCCGCGCAGGTTAATGAGTTGCGCCATAGTGGCTCCCCATTGCACTCCAAATTCACATATCACACCAGGGATATCAATTATTTTTTGATACAAATTATTGTAATATAAAACTCTGCTGATTGCATGTCGCTTCAGCGTGACTAAGTTGTGTCCATTCCATTGCGGGC
>RGZI01000064.1 GCA_010031635.1 Actinomycetota bacterium | reverse complement strand
ATGAAACACCTGAAGATGCAGCACCAACAATTGCGCTTACACCAGCTGCGATATGTGAATCAGCAGTCTGTTGTGCAATGTCTGTACTTGTATCTCCGGAATCGCCACGAATGTGCTCGATTGGTTGTTCAAGAACGCCACCTGCTGCGTTGATTTCAGCAACAGCTAGGTCAACGCCGGCAAACTCAGGAGGTCCGAGAAATGCGAGGCTGCCAGTCTCTGGAAGTAGTGAGCCGATCTTTAATGGTCCAGTCCCTTTTTCTACAGCAGCTTCTGCAGCTGGTTCAGCTGTTTCTTCAGAAGCGGACTTTGAGCAACCAGCAAAGACCAAGCTTGCAACTGCAAATGCAGCAACAACCTTAAGTTTCTTTGAAATTTGCATTATTTCCCTTTCGGATATTTTCAGATAGTCAGCTTTCTCGAAAAATTAAATTAAAAGGCGGTTAACTCCGCTTTTGGTAGTGAGCTAAAACGCCCTCACTGACTGCGCTCATTGAGCTGCGCTGGTCCATAGCCGCCTTCTGAATCCATTTAAAGGCCTCAGGCTCGGTGATACCTAGATTCGCCATCAACACCCCTTTGGCTCGATCCACCAACTTGCGGGCTTCCAATCTCTCCCCAAGTTCGCCAACCTCGGTCTCTAGGGCCTGAATCTGGGCATATCGACCAAGAGCCATCTCGATCGCTGGAGTCAGATCACTGATTGAAAAAGGTTTGACCAAATAAGCCATCGCCCCGGCATCTCGGGCTCGCTCAACTAACTCTCGTTGACTAAACGCGGTAAGCATCAATACGGCAGCTAATTTCTCACTGACTATTAATTCAGCCGCTGATATGCCATCAATCTCTGGCATCTTCACATCTAATATCGCCAAATCCGGTTTCAAATGTCGGGCTAATGAGATCGCCTCGCGGCCGTTTGCTGCTTCACCAATAACGTTGTAGCCAGCCTCACGTAACATCTCAACGAGATCCATGCGAATAATCGCCTCATCTTCAGCGACGATAATTCTTGGAGCCACTTGCTCAGTATTGGGTGAATTTGCCACTTGCTAAGGGTACTCACCCAACACCGATAAGATTTGTCATTGCACTACCGGCCTCGGTACTCCAACGGTAGAGAGGGCAGTCTCAAACACTGCATAGTGTCGGTTCAAATCCGACTCGAGGCACCCAATCTCAGATTTGTCTCTTTAATCAAATATCTAAGGTATTTTTGCTTTATGAGCAAAGAGTTAACTATGGCCCGACTCCGCAAAGTAAATATTTTGGCTGGAATTTTGCACTTAGTGCAGATGGCCGCTGTTCTAGCGTTAAGCAGTGATTTTGCTTTGCCAGTAACCGCGACTTACATGGCTGGTCCGCCAGGTTCCTCATTTGCTCCAACAGTAATTCTTTTTAGTACGCCGATCGGATTAGCCGTTGCGCTCTTCTTGGGACTTTCTGCGCTATTTCACTTCATTGTTGCTAGCCCGCAATTTTTTCCTCGTTACAGTGCTGGTTTATCAGCCCAACGAAATTACTTTAGATGGGTTGAATACTCCATAAGTTCTTCAGTAATGATTGTATTGATCGCTCAAGTAACTGGCATTGCAGATATAACTGCACTTATCTCAATCTTTGGAGTTAATGCTTCAATGATTTTGTTTGGTTGGTTACAAGAAAAATATGAGACACCAGGAAATGGTGGATGGCTACCATTTATTTTCGGATGCATCACTGGAATTGTTCCTTGGATTGCACTTGCATTTTATGTACTTTCAATTGGTGGCGTAAGCGACACCTCTGCTCCAGCTTTCGTTTACGGAATTGTTTTCACAATCTTTGTTTTCTTCAACTCTTTTGCTTTAGTGCAATGGGTGCAATATAAAAAGATTGGTAAGTGGAGCGATTATTTGCGAGGAGAGCGAACCTATATAACTCTCTCTCTGGTTGCAAAATCTGCTCTTGCTTGGCAGATCTTCGCAAATACTCTAATCCCCTAGAATCCCCTAGTTTTATACTCAGAAATTTTCTATAAAGATTTGAGTATGCAAGTGGCCGCGCCAATAGTTCCGGCCCAATCCCCAAGCGATCCAAATTTGATCTCACTCCGCAGCTTTGTGTAAGTGCATGCCTCATCCGCAATAGCTTGTAATTTTGTGAGGAGTGAATCAGAGCGGCTCAAGGCACCACCGGTGATAATAATTTTTTCTGGACCATATGTATAAATTAAATTTACGACTCCCAAACCCAATGCCTGTTGTGCTTCCAACATTATTTGAACGGCTTCCTTATTCCCTGCCTCAGCAAGATCAGCAAGATCCTTGCCATTTTGTTCAGCAGTTAATACTCCGCGCTCAACTCCAATATTTTTCAACGCTGTTCCTGAAACTAAAGCTTCTAGGCAGCCATTTCTGCCACAGTAACAAAGCGGACCTGTTGGATCAACGTGTACGTGCCCTGCTTCTGGATGCGCACCATTGGCACCTCGATAGACAACTCCATTATTGATAACACCAACCCCTACGCCTGTACCTAAAATCAAGCATGCAACCATATCTGCACCCTCGCCGGCCCCAAAGATCGCTTCACCAATACATGCCGCATTCGCATCGTTTTCAACCACTACTTTGAGATTAAATTTTTCTGCTAAAGTTTTTTTAATGTTACCTTGAAAATATGCAGGCAATGTAAATGGATTATCAATAATTCCGGTTGTCACATTAATTGGCCCGGTAACTCCAAAACCAATACCAAGTGGTGGATGCTCTTGATTACTTGAAATCATCACCTCGACAATTGAAATTATCTGAGCGAAGTTTGGTGAATCCGCATAGCTCTTATCTATTTCTACAAAAATTGGCTGTGAAACTTTGCCCAAGATGTCTACTTTTGCGACACGAATATTCGTGCCGCCAAGGTCAATACCTACAGCCCAATCCAGCATTAATCCTCGCAACCTTTATGCAGATCCTCTGCAACTTTGTGATTCGTTGAGTTTAACTTAGCCCAGTGTTAGACCAAAAGTGCGGCTGTTATCATCGGCACATGTCCAGATTCCAACTCATTGAGAACGCCCCGTACTTTGCTGATATCCAGGCACAGCCTGAAGCAGTTCAGAAATTAATTTCGGCTGGCATTCCTTCGGCAACACAATCTCTGCTCAGTGAGATGGCTAACTTTGATCGCATAATTTTGACCGGAATGGGTTCTTCCTTAAATGCGCTTTACCCGAGCTATCTACGGCTAGTTTCGGCTGGGTTTCCGGTGTGGCATGAGGACACCGCCGAACTACTCATAAATATCAAGGGACGTATAAAAGGCAAAACCCTTTTTTGGATCGCATCTCAATCAGGTGAATCCGCTGAGGTGGTTCAATTGCTAAATGAATTGGCGGCCATCAAAGGCGATGTCACGATTCTTGGTTTCACTAATTACGCGGAGAGCTCACTTGGCTCTAACTCTAATCTTCTTTTCAATATCCAATGTGGCCCTGAAAACACGGTAAGTGCGAAGAGTTATGTAAACACACTTCTTGCTGCAGGAATGGCAACCTCTGTTGCTTTGTCTGAAGAAATAGATCAAGAGATATTCCAACTGCCAAAGATTTTAAAAACATATTTAGAAAACTGGAAACAGTGTTATGAAGCTTTCAATGGCAGCTGCCCGTACCGGTTCACTTATTATCAAGGAAGCAGCACGTGAAGGTTTAGAAAGTCTTACAACAGCACAGTTCCGACATGGTCCGCTAGAAATGGCTTCAGAAGATGCAGCAGTTCTTATTTTTGATGGCTATGACGAACTGCGCTCTCTCAATTCATCGATGTACAAGGATTTAATTAAGCTAAAAGCAAATCCGATCTGGATCTCTGCAGAAACCCATCCTTTACATCCGGGTATTTCAGCTCCTCCATTGACATCTCAACTCACCCGGCCAATTGGTGAGGTAATTGTCATGCAGATGCTCACTTTAGTATTGGCCAACCGTAAAGGCGATGAGCCCGGTAAGTTTCGCCAGATCAGTAAAGTTACGACAATTTTATAGTTTTACAATTCCATAATTCTTTCGCTCTGAAATTCTGAGCATTCGCGACTACTCTTTCCTTTATGTCACGGATCGCAAAAAATAAGAATGGGTTTCCCCCAAAGATCTGCACCCGTTGCAACCTGGAATTTGAGTGGCGCAAAAAATGGGCTAAGAACTGGTTTGATCATCTGCATCGTAAATATGGCGCCCTGAAAGATGCAGATCCAAAAGATGACCTGATTGTCTTGGTAGAAAGCGCCCGAATGACTACCGGGCGAAATTGGCATAAAGAGCGGCTCTTCTTTTTAATATCTAGTGCCCGTCACTTCGCACAATCTCTAGAAGAAGAGGGATTCACTGTTGAATATCTAAAAGCAGCAACTACGGTTGCTGGACTTAAAGAGGTTCAAAAGAAATATCCGAAACTTCCAATCCTCTGTGCTGAGCCTTCATCTTTTCGGCAGTTTGAGGCACTAAAAGCCCACAGGGTTGTTTTTATAGAGAATGATTTCTTCCTGACCCCTAGGCCGCTATTTCAATCATGGGCTGCAGATCAGAAAAATTATTTGATGGAGAACTTTTATCGAAAACAACGCACTAGATTAAATGTATTGATGGAAGGTGGAGAGCCATCTGGCGGTTCTTGGAACTTTGATAAAGAGAACCGATTGCCTCCCCCAAAAAAATATGAAGGACCAAAATACTTAGAACATGATAGAGATGAGATTGATAATCAAGTAGCGATTGAAATCTCACATAAACCCACATCTACCTGGGCGACTACGCGCAGAGGGGCGCTGGCTCAGTTAAAGAACTTTATCAAGAATCACTTTGCTGAATTTGGTCCATTAGAAGATGCAATGACAACTGATAATTGGGCGCTACATCACTCTTTGCTTTCTCCATATTTGAACAACGGCCTACTTCACCCAAGTGAAGTTATTAAAGCTGCTGTACAGGCATTTAACACTGGCGCAATTCCGATTGAGTCTGCCGAAGGTTTCATCAGACAAGTTATCGGATGGCGTGAATACGTAAACGGAATGTATTGGTTTCTTGGACTAATTACCGGAACTAATCCACAAGAATTTTTAGAGTGGATGCGCGAAGTATTTATTGACGCGTCTGAATGGGTGATGGTTCCCAATGTGATTGGTATGGGTGTTCATGCTGACGGTGGCACCATGATGACCAAACCATATGCGGCAGGTGGTGCATATATTTCCCGAATGTCTAATTATTGCAAACCTTGTGTTTATGATCCTAAATTGCGCGTAGGTGAAAAGGCCTGCCCATTCACAACTTTGTATTGGGATTTCTTGGATCGACATAAAGCAGCATTTGTTAAGAATCACCGAATGAGCCAACAGATCTTTGGGCTTAATCGCCTTTCAGACCTACCTCAATTAAAAGTACGCGCAACGGATGTTCTTGAAGGCTTAGAGGCGGGAACAATTTAACATTAACTCTTAATTCGCAGCCCTTGCGGATCTAATAGCGGTTCTTCTTGAACGGTGGCTGTTTTAATTATCCCGAACATTTCAATATCAACCTTGGTACCAATTTTCGTATTTTCAACAGGTAAATAGGCATAAGCAATTGCCTTATTTATGGTGTAACCCTGGCCGGCAGACTTAACTCGGCCGATAACTCTGTTATTTATGAGAATAGGTTCATTACCCATCGGAACATCCTTTATATTCTCTAACGTCAAGGCAGTTAACTTTCGTGTTAAGTTCTCATTTGCATTTAATAGAGCGGCTCTCCCAACGAAATTTTCTTTCTTCAAGGAGACAGCAAAACTTAATCCGGCCTCATAAGGATTGGTCTCGCTGTTAATTTCACCAGCCCAAGCGCGGTAACCCTTTTCCAGTCTTAAAGATTCAATTGCCCGATACCCGCATGGACGCAACCCAAACTCTTCGCCAGCGGCGATTAGTTCGGACCAAACTTGCAGAGCGTCCGCGCTCGATATGTACAACTCCCAACCGAGTTCACCTACATAGGTGATACGTGTAGCACGAACGTCGATGTCCGCAATTTTTAATATTTTAGAACTCATGAATGTAAATGCTTCATTTGAGAGATCTGTATCAGTTAATTTACTTAATATCTTCCTTGCATTTGGTCCCCAGATTCCAAAACAGGCCAAATCTTTGCTCAAATCTCTTATTTTGATCTCGTTGTA
>RGZI01000063.1 GCA_010031635.1 Actinomycetota bacterium | reverse complement strand
TTTAGTGGCTCCAGTAATTCCAGAAATTTGTGTTAAAACTCTGTCGTCGCGAATTGCGAAACCTACTGCTGGTTCAGCCGGTTTCAGTTTTTCAGCTGGCCCCATATCGTCAAAGAAGTAAATTGCGTTAACACTTTGTGGAAGCGATACGACACAAATGGTCGCGAATATCGCAATGGCCTTTACTACTTTAGATCTCAATTAATACTCCCCACTCGACGACAAGGTTACCCCAGGGCCTTTTGGAATATCTCTATGACTCTGTTTAGATTCCCAGGTTTCTCTAACCTATCAATCGATTTGTAGCCGCGATTGGCGTAAAAGCTGTCCTGATTTTCACTCCACAGATAAATACTTTCGATTCCAAATGAAACTACTTTTTCTTCCATTAAATTAAGAATCTCACTCCCAACACCTTTGCCGCGTAATTTTGGATCGACAATAAATGCCGCGATCCAAGGCTTAAGATGACGAAGTTCTTCGAAGTCGTCAAAATCGCATAAAGCTATTACTCCAACAACTTGATCCTCTCTGATGGCTAGGAAAATCAAATCTTGATCTGATCCCTCGGGATCCCAGAAATTATAATTTCCTTGCGATGCTTTTCTGTAGAAATTGCGCCAATCATCGGCCGAAAACTCAGCTTTGCCTTCTCCCCACAGGCTAAAGCCTCAACTGTTTTCGCTCCTAACGAGATAGGCGCAGCTACATTTTTACTTTCCCCTCTAGCAACCGATACCAAAGCCCTGGTTGGACCTTCCGGGTAGTAAGCACCAGCACCATCTGCAAGAGGAAGAAATACATCTCCATTTTTTGCACTATATATATGTGCACACTCCCGCAGGAGATCTAAGGTGAATTGTCCTTGTTCACAGACACCTTTGACCTCTAGTGCGTGTTTGTTTTTCAGTCCAAGTTGCTTGTTCTGGAAGTGCATCAGGATGGGCATCTGGGTATGAACCAGAGTTAGAAAGTAATTCGCGAGTAGATGAAGACATATAAATCGATAGATGTTCCACTTTGCCGAGATTTGCATTTTGCAGAGCAATTTTGAAATCGGTGACAATTTTGCTGAAGTTCCACCCAAAAGCCACTACTACTTCGCGCTCTGCTTGTTTTGATCGTTCAACCAGATCCCATGCTTGCTTAGGATCAATAGTGACTGGTTTTTCACAGAGAATAGTTGCGCCAATATCCAAAGCAGCTTTGACATGCTCGTGATGCATCGATGATGGTGAGGATACGACAACTAAATTCACATCACTGGTTAGTACATCCTGATAATTCTCAGATGCAATCGAAAATCCAAAATTCTCTTTAACTCTTGCTAAAGCATCAACGCCCTTACGACAAACACCGACAAATTCAATATCCCCAAACTCTTTGAGAGTTGGTAAATGTGCACTTTGCGCCCATGACCCTGCCCCGATTACCGCCAATCGCAATTTTTTCTCGTTGCTTGGCACAGAAACAACCTTTCGTCGGCACTAACCCGTACCGTATCCGCCATGGCCGCAAAAGAGCAACGAACCGCACCCGCTACTAAGCGCCGAGATCAAGATTTACGTGATGTCACCTTTGTGGTTTTGGATTTAGAAACCACTGGCGCTTCGCCAACTGTTGGCGCTGGAATAACTGAAATTGGCGCGATAAAAGTTAAAGGCGGAGAGAAGATCGCTGAATTTGAAACATTAATAAACCCGATGATGCCAATTCCAGAGTTCATCACCGATTTAACTGGAATTGATGAATTCACAATCGCAGATGCGCCACCACTTGAAGATATCTTCCACGACTTTATGGCCTTTTGTGGAAATCCAGATGAGCATGTTTTAGTTGCCCATAATGCGCCTTGAAGTTGAGATTATGCCGACCCACCGCGCACTTGCAGATGTGCAGGCCACCGTCGAGATTTTGCACGCTTTAATTGACCGGGTTGGATCACATGGAGTTAGCAGTATCAATTCACTTGAAGAATTTGTCTTGACTAAGAAAAAAGGTCGTTCCTTTTACTCATAAAGAGTTGGAAATCTGACTCCACTTTTCCACTAACGCTGTTGCGGCGCCGCTATCTATCGCTTTTGCGGCAACTTGAATCTGTTCAGCAACTCTTTCAACTAAAGATTTTTCGGAATCTATATTTAAGTTGTAAGCCACCAGAGTAATTGCGCTATTTAACAAAATCGCATCTCTTGGTGCACCGGTTTCGCCAGCAAAAACTGCTTTGATCCGCGTTGCATTTTCGGCACCATCTCCCCCACGCAAATCTTCAATTCCGGCCCGCGAAATCCCAAAATCCTCTGGTGAAATACTCGCTTTAACTCGGCCGCCCTTTGCAATTTCATAGACAGTTGTTGGCCCCGTCAATGTAACTTCATCCATTCCATCATCACCACGAAAAACCAAAGCATCAACACCTCGTCTGGCAAGTACATCAGCAACCAGTTCCACCATATTTGGTAGCGCTACTCCGATTGCATAGGCAGCCGGTTTTGCTGGATTAGAAAGCGGCCCCAAAATATTAAATATGGTCGGCCGGCCCAACTCTTTTCTCACTGGAGCTGCAAAACGCATTGCACTATGAAATTTTGGCGCAAAAGCAAAAGCAATCCCGATTTCGCGAAATATTTTTGCCACTGCAACACCATCTAGATCTATTTTTATGTTGAGCGCTTCGAGTAAATCTGCAGAACCAGATTTAGATGAGGCCGCCCGATTTCCATGTTTCATAACTTTCGCACCAGTTGCTGCGCAAACAATTGCAGACGCGGTTGAGATATTTATGGTGTGAAAACCATCTCCGCCGGTGCCAACAACATCAACTGCCCGTTCGGCAATTTCAAGAGGGGCGGCATGTTCGTACATAACTTCAATAAATGCGCCGACTTCGGATGCAGTTGCCCCTTTATCAGCATGCGCAATGAGAAATTCTTTAATCTGTTCTGGTTCGGTATTTCCACTTAAAATTTCGCGCATTGCAAAAGTTGCTAGTGATTTATCTAATTCGACACCAGAGTTCAAGGCCGCAATGACGCCACTCCAAGAAGGCCAAGAGGTATTGCTCATCTAAAGAAATTTACGCAGTAACAGGAATTGGGCGCAATAATTTTGCGACCGCATTTGCAGTTTCCAGCGGTTGAATTGGATGCAGCAATGTGTCATCTGCTTTTGACCAGTTGGCTAGCCATGCATCAGTTGGACGTCCAATAATTACCAAAGTCGGCGGGCAGTTGAAAATCTCATCTTTGACTTGACGGGCAACCCCCATTCCACCCTCTGGGACCGCTTCACCATCCAAAATCAATAGATCAACTTTGTGGCCCTCATCTAAGTAACTCCGCAACGCCGGAGCTGTGGCGAACTCTTTAACGGTGATCGGGCCCAGATCGGCGGCTGGCTTAGGGGTAATCGCCAAAGAAATTGCGCGACGCACTGAAGAATCGTCGCTGTAGATGATTACGGTCTGGCTCACCCTCTTACTCTACCCAAGCAGTTGCAAAGATTGGTCTTTTCGACTCCCGCTAACAGTGATCAGCCTCACCCGCCGATAGTGCCTGCCCCAGCGCCTAATTAGGCATTTACTACCCATTTTCGGGAATAATCCTCTTGTGAACACGCTCTCCGAAAACAGCTCGCACACCGCTGAGACTCGGCCCAATTTAGTTGCCGTCGGAACAATCGTATGGCTCTCAAGTGAGTTGATGTTCTTCGCAGCACTTTTCGCAATGTACTTCACTGTGCGTCAAGTTTCCGGGCCCACTACTTGGCTCAAATCAACTGAGCTTTTAAATATTCCTTTCTCTTCTTTGAACACAACCGTTTTGGTCTTGTCTTCAGTCACCTGTCAGCTCGGCGTCTTTGCGGCCGAGCGTTTCCAACCACGTCGCATTGGTGCACTCTGGCAAGTTAATAAATGGGGAATGCGCGAATGGTTCGCTCTCACATTTTTGATGGGTGCTTTTTTTATCGGCGGTCAAGTATTTGAATACGCACATCTTGCCATTGAAGGTATTACTTTGAGCGGAAGTCCATACGGCTCAGTTTTTTACATTACTACTGGCTTCCACGGTATGCACGTAACTGGTGGCTTAATCGCATTTTTACTTGTGTTAATTCGTTCAAGTTATGCCAAAAATTACAGCCACGATCAAGCGACAACTGCAATTGTTGTTTCTTACTACTGGCACTTCGTCGATGTTGTGTGGATCGCGCTTTTTGCGTCGATCTACCTGATTAAGTAAGGGCCAACCGTGAGAAAACTTTCGCGCTTACGCCGTCGAAAAATCACCGCCCCAGTTCTTTTATTTTTGGCATTAATTATTGTTGGTAATGCTTATGCATTTATTGGTGCAACAGTTACCACTCCTGGTGCAACTGCAAGTAACGCTCGTTCAACAATGGTCGATGAAGGTCGTCAAATTTTCTTAAGAGGTTGCGCCTCCTGCCACGGTTTAAATGCTGATGGTGGCGGAATTGCTCCGGCGCTAATTGGTGTCGGCGCTGCCTCAGTTGATTTTCAAGTTGGAACTGGCCGGATGCCACTGGCTGATATGAGCCAACAAGCAATGCGCAAAAAACCGCTTTACAACGAGGAAGAGACTGCTGCTTTAGCTGCATATGTTGCAACACTTGCGCCAGGACCTGCGATTCCAGGTGCCGCGCAATTAACTTTTGAGCGTGATGGAAATACTGCAGAAGGCGGCGAACTTTTCCGCACAAATTGCGCAATGTGTCATAACGCTGCCGGTCAAGGTGGTGCCCTCACTCAAGGTAAGTACGCACCAACACTTATGGGCGTTGAAGCAAAATATATTTACGAAGCGATGATTACCGGCCCACAATCAATGCCAGTTTTTGGTGACAAAGCAATCACTCCACAAGAAAAACTTTCAATGATCAAATGGATTAAATCTGTTGAAGCGGAAAAAGGATTAGGTGGGGCTTCCTTAGGAAAAGTAGGACCAGTCACGGAAGGTCTGGTGGGTTGGGTTGGCGGAATCGGCTTGCTGATTGCAATCGCAGTGTGGCTCACCACGAAATCTCGTTAGAAATTTAATCATGAAAAGACAGGGGATTTAAATTGAGTAACAAGGAGCTAGAGCCGCTAAGTGATCCAGGCCTGCCTGCGCACGCGCATCGCAAAGCCGATCATGATGAGGCTGCGGCAAAACGCGCTGAGCGCCAAGTCGCAATTCTCTTCATGCTCTCTGCACTCGGAACAGTTCTATTCATCTATTCGTATATTTGGATCGCTCAAGACATTTATGTTTACGTGCCGATTATTGGTACTTCAAACGCGCATCAACTTTTCCTTGGATTAGGTTTAACATTTTCATTATTTTTTATTGGCGCAGGTGCCGTTCATTGGGCAAAAACTTTGATGCCAGATGAAGAAGTAATTGCCCAACGTCATGAGATGCGATCATCTGATGAAGACCGTGCCGACCTTATTGCTTCCGTAAAGGAAAATGCTGGTGCAGCTGGACTTGGGCGGCGTACTTTAATTAAGCGCACTCTTGGTTTATCACTCGGACTAGTTGGTCTCTCACCTATTTTGTTGTTACGCGATTTAGGACCATTACCAAGTGATGATTTGACTAAAACCACTTGGGCTGAAGGCGTACATTTAGTTACCGATCCGGGAAACCGCAGGTTACGTCCGGAAGATCTTGAAGTTGGCGCAGTTGCGCACATATTGCCTGAGATCGAAAATCCCGCTGAACGTTCCCTTAATGATGTTGCTAAAGATGCCGTTTTGTTAATTCGGATGAGACCAGAAGATTTTCGCTTGGATGCCGAAAAGCTTTCGTGGACTTATCAAGGAATCATCGCCTTTTCAAAGATCTGTTCACATATGGGATGTGCTGTTGCGTTGTATGAACAACAGACCAAGCACCTACTTTGCCCTTGTCATCAATCCACTTTTGATGTTCCCACCGGCGCAAAGGTTATCTTTGGCCCATCTGCGCGACCTCTGCCACAATTAGCCATCAAGGTAAGCGAAGAGGGTTATTTAGTAGCAGCAGCACCATTTAATCAACCAGTTGGACCTAGTTTCTGGGAGCGTAAAAAATGAAACCAGCACGTGAGCGAGTTGCCGGCTCGGTAGCTAACTTTGTTGATGAGCGCGTTGGTGCAGCTCGTTATCTTAAGAAGAGTTTAAACAAGGTATTCCCAGACCACTGGTCATTTATGCTCGGTGAAGTTGCTCTTTACTCATTTGTTAT
>RGZI01000062.1 GCA_010031635.1 Actinomycetota bacterium | reverse complement strand
GTAGCCGGGGTTTTCTTGCGTCTGCAGCACTAAATGCAGTTGTGCTGACATCTATAACTATCGCACAAGCATTTTTACTTGCCGACATAATTGTGTCGGCATTTCAGCAAGAAAAATCAGTCAGTGAATTAACTTTTAAGATCTTCATGGTTGCGCTTTTGTTTATTGCACGCGCCTCATCTCAACTTATTGGCGAAATTGTGAGTTCTAAAATGAGCCAGAAAATCTGCAATGAATTAAGAACGGGCCTTTTTGGTGCGATCTTCAAGAGTAACCCTGAAATTATTCGCCAAAAAGGAGCGGGACAGATTTCGCTTTTGGCTACTAGGGGAATAGCAAATTTAGAGCCATACTTTTCGCGATTTATGCCGCAACTATTCATCTCTCTATTCGTGCCTTTAGTTGTAGGAATAGCAATTGCTAGTAGAGATTTACTATCAGGATTAGTTGTACTTTGCACGATTGCCTTGATTCCACTTTTTGGCGCACTAATTGGCAAATTTACAGCGGCTGCTATGGAGAAAAAATGGAAAACCCTCGGGTTGCTCAGCACCCATCTATTTGATTTGCTCTCAGGCCTAACGACGCTGCGAGTTTTTGGAAGAGTAGACAAGCAAGAGAAGCAGATCGAATTGGTTGGCGATCGCTATAGGAAAGAAACGATGGGTGTCCTTAGAATTTCTTTTCTCTCCTCATTAGTACTGGAATTGATTGCAACTCTTTCAGTTGCCTTACTAGCTGTTCAAATCGGTATACGTTTAATTGATGCACATATAACTTTATTTAATGGCCTGGTCGTCTTAATTTTGGCGCCCGAGGTTTATTGGCCACTTCGCAATATTGCCGCATATTTTCATGCAGCTGCTGATGGCGTAAAAGCTGCCGAAGAGATTTATGAAATTTTAGAGGCACCTACCGCGGTAGCAAAGTCAGCAAAAATTGAATGCTTAAACAACATCTCTGAAATTAAATGGAATCAATTAACTTTTGAATACTCCACCTCATCAGAAGTAAATATCCCTGCCGGTCATCTGTTGCCTGGCAAATTAGTTGTTATTACCGGACCTTCAGGAATCGGCAAGTCCACGCTATTTGCGCTCCTAATGGGCTTTAGAACCCCATCAAGCGGAGAGATAGACGTCTGGCAAGGAGAGAATCGAAATCTTTTAGGCGAACTAGATATCTCTGATTGGCGAAGTGAGATCAGTTGGGTTCCACAGGCACCGCACTTTCCAAAAGGTGCACTGCGGGAGACATTCTTGAAGATTGATTCAAAATTGAGTGATCCACAAATTTGGGAGTTGTTGCATCCGTGCGGCATTAGTTCTGCAGATCTTGTTAATGGTCTTGATACTCCCTTGGGAGATTTTGTAGATGGGGTATCAGTCGGGCAAAAAAGAAGAATTGCCCTGGCTCGGGCACTTCTACGAGATTCCAAAATATTTCTCTTGGATGAGCCCACTGCATCTGTTGATGATTTTAACGAGGATGAACTTCTTACTTTATTTCATAAATTAAAGAATGATCAAAAAATAGTAGTGGTTATTTCCCATCGACCTCGAGTAATAGAAGCCGCTGATTACTTACTAAACTTTGAAAAGTCAGAAAAAAAATGATCATCCTAAAGTCGAGCGCACTCTCAGAGGCTAAAACTATTTGGAAGCAAATTGCATTTGCCGCCATTCTTGGAGGAATTTCTTTAGGGATGGCTACCGCACTTTTGGCGTCAAGTGCTTGGTTGTTGTCCATGGCCTCTACCGGGCCTCCAATTTTGACGCTACAAGTTGCGATTGTGAGTGTTAGATTTTTCGGATTATCTCGAGGAATTTTTAGATATGCCGAAAGAATTGTTAGTCATGATGCAGCATTCAAGTTAATGACAAAACTGAGAGTAACTTTGTATCGGAGTTTCTCTAATTTAAATCTAATTCAGATTGGTAAATATTCACGATCTCAGGCATTGCAACGATTAACAAAGGGTGTCGAAACTTCTCAGGATTTTTGGTTACGCCTGGTCATCCCATGGGCATCTGCGATGATTGCTGGCATCTCAGGTATTGGAATTTTGAATTGGCTAGTTCCGCAGTACTCGATAATTTGTGCAGTCGCGTATCTCGGCTTAGCTTTTGTGCTTCCATTTTTAGGATTTATCTCATCAGCCGGTGCCTTGGAAGAGAGTAAGGGAATAAGCGAAGAGGAGATCACCGAATTAATTGCACATGCTTGTGACTCAATTGAAGAAGCGTTGATTTTTCAATACTCAAATCAACTCGAAGCTGACGTAACTCAATCCAGTCGAAAATTGCTAGAGAGATCAAATACAGAGGCGAAATTTACTGGAAGTAGCACCGCTTTAGTGACTATTGTTACTGGAGCAATGACTGCGATTGCAATCATTTATGCGATTGCTGCATTTAAAGATGGATCAATTGGTGGCATCAACATTGCAGTAATTTCACTACTGCCCATGGTTATTTTTGACACCTTGGCGCCGCTACCCGTGGCATTTTCAAATTACAAAGATATTAAGAGTTCTGCTTTAACACTTGAAGAAGTTTCAAAGTTGAGCGGTTTAAACGAATCTCACGAAAAAGAATTAGTAACTTTTGATGACAATGTAAGTATTAAGCTTAAAGAGTTCAAACCGTATTGGAATTTAAATGATTCACTACTTTTCGATCCTTTAACTATCTCTCCTGAAATTGGTCGACCATTAATGATCACAGGCGTTAGCGGAATCGGAAAATCATCAATTGTTTATTCCCTAGCAGGGCTGTTGCCTTATTCAGGAAGTGTGAAAATCAACGGGAACGAACTATCCGATTTGCCTGAATCCCAAATTCAAGAGATTTTTACCATCGGCCTTCAGCGAGATCATCTCTTCGCTACATCCATTTTTGAAAATTTACGAATCGGTAATCGAGAAGCGTCGATTGAGAGTATTCAAGAAGTATTGGAAGTAGTAGAACTAACTCAACTCGTCTCGGATTCACCTGAGGGAATACATACCCTTGTAGGAGATTTTGGACGGGTCCTTTCTTCAGGTGAGCGGCAAAGGCTTTTACTCGCTCGACTATTACTTCGAAAAACTCCCATATTTATCCTGGATGAACCTTTTGAATTTCTTGATCAAGACCAACTGTCTCGCATAGCCAACAAAGTATTTGAGCTATTAAATGATCGAACTTTGGTATTAATCTCGCATTTGCCGCTGGGATTAGGGGAGCAGGTCATAAGTATTCAGGCGAGGCGGTAAATTACTCCATAGATCAACTGAGTGGGGCGGTAGATGGCGATTTCATTAGCAGAAGGCTTAATGGAGTCAGTTGGTCGTATCGCAAATTTAGAAAACTTAATCAGAGTGGTTCTTTCGGGAGCACGTAAAAATATGGTTCCTCCGGCTGAGCGAATTGATATTCGTCCGGTTTTGATTAAAGAAAAATTAATGTTGCAGATTGCCAGCAATGATGGCAGAGCGGTTACTACAAAAAATATTGATTTTGATAGCACGGTCATCTCAGAACTCTTAGATAGTGGTTTTGCAAATATTTTGGTTGAGTCAACAGATTCAGCGATCTCTATTCGAGTTACTAAAAAAGGCGAAGCGCAGATTCATTATGAAAAAGTAAATAAGACTCAAGATCTAGCCCATGATCGAAAAAAGGAACGGTTGTTAGATTCTGCCGACCCCTATTTAATTGAAGTTGGAATTTCAGATATTCATGGACAAGTAAAACCTTCGCGACAGGACAAGTATCGCCAAGTTGAAGAATTTCTACGGATTCTTGTTCCTGCACTTGACAGTGCAATATCTGCAGGACAGATAAATTCTCCAACTATTGAATCACCACTAGAGATTGTGGATTTAGGTTGCGGCAATGCTTATCTAACTTTTGCAACTCACCAGTATTTAATGAATAAGGGAATTCCAGTACACGTTACCGGCATCGACATTAGAGAACAGGCAAGAGAGCGAAACTCACAGATTGCTAAAAAGCTTGGAATCGAAAAAAGTATCGAATTCAAAGCTGATGAGATTGCCAGAGTCGGCGGCAGCCAAGTAGATATTGCAATTGCACTACATGCTTGCGACACTGCCACCGATGATGCAATCGTGTGGGCGATCAGCAGCGGAGCTAAGTTGATATTGATAGCACCATGTTGCCAAAATAATTTGCACTCGCAATTGAAAGATATTCCTGATCCATGGTCGGTTGTAACAAAACATGGAATTCTTAAAGAGCGCCTCGCTGATATTTTGACAGATGCAATTCGAGCTCAGATATTACGTCTGCTTGGATATAGGACAGATGTAATTGAATTTATTGGAGGAGAACATACTCCAAAGAATTTAATGATTCGCGCAACAAAAACAGATTCAATTCCAAGCGCGGTAGATGTTTCTACTTACAAATCCTTACTTGCTGACTGGAAAATTACTCCGTATTTAACGCAGAAATTAAGCGTGCTACTCGCGAAGTTTTAATCATATTTTATTGATTTCATTGAGTGGTAGCACCGTTTCTATATATTGAAGCCTCTTTTAAAGAGGCTAACCTCAATCTAGTTAAGAGCGAATCTGCTCTATTAATTGGGGGAGGCACAAGTGACTGGTTTTTTCTCAGAATTTATGAATTTGAATGCTGTTTATCTCAAAGCTAATAGTTGGTTATCAATATCTGTTTCAAATTTAGTAGTGATAATTTCAATGTTAGTTATCTTTTTCATCGCGATTTCTATTCCATTTCCTAAAGACCATCATGAATCCAGTAAAAATGGAAGAGGGCAGAAATGATGTCCACCAAACTAGAAACCCAGAAGCCGGACATGTGGACAGCGCGCCTGCGGCAGAGTTGGCAAAAAAATCTTCCAATTGAAAAGCTACTTCCGGATACTCAGCCAGCTTATGTCGCCTCTTGGATTTACGTTTTTGGCGTTCTTACGCTTTCTGCACTTGCCGTAATTATTGCATCAGGAGTTGTTTTGGCTTTTGAAGGGCCCTCTTGGTATCACATTTCAGATGCCGGCAGGTTCGTAAATAGTTTGCACTTTTGGTCTGTTCAACTTTTCTTCTTTTTTATGGTTGTACATCTTTGGGGCAAGTTCTGGATGGCGGCTTGGCGCGGCAAAAGGCAAGCAACCTGGATCACAGGTTCCATTGCTTTTGTGGTTTCAATTGCAACAGCATTCACTGGTTATTTAACTCAAACAAATTTCGATTCACAATGGATTGCCTTTGAAGCGAAAGATGGCTTCAACTCTGTAGGTATCGGCGCGTGGTTTACGGTTACAAACCTAGGACAAATGCTATTGATGCACGTTGCATTCCTGCCTTTGGTACTTGGTTTGATAACAGTAATTCATGTTTTGCAAGTTAGACGTAAAGGCGTTGTTCCGCCAATTGATGCTTTTGATCAAACTTTAAAAGGAGTCAACAAATGAGTGCAGATAAATCAGCAATACATTCTAAAGAGTCTGCACCATGGCAAGGAAAGGTTCGACGATACGACATAGTAAAAGAGGGCGTTATCGCTCTACTTATTGTTTCTTTACTTACTTTGACTTTATCTATTTTTATGGGCTCGCCTGATGAACCATCACTAACCTTTAAAGGTTGGGCTGCATCTAATTCTGACAACTTCTATACAACCGCTGTTGGCCCCATACAACGATGCAGGGGTTGGGTTAAATCTCGGACCACTGTGGTTACAGAAGTGGGCAGGAATTCACCATCCAATTAACAGTGCTAATGATTTCGTAATCACCCCACTAGGTGAACAACAACAACCAGCTGATGTCGCGGCAGCACTTTCAACTTGGCGCAGTGCTGCGGTTGTAGATAAGCAGAGGTGGGCCGTCGATTACGACGCAGCACTTTCTGCAGTTGAAGGAAAAGTTTCAGCTGTTAAGAGTGGAGATTACGGACCTGTTCCCACTCTGGCTAAAGGGTTAACTGCAATGGCAACATCGGGTGCTCTTGATGGTTTGCTCCTATCGCAAGGTGGATTTTTTCAAACCGATCACACCAAGCAAATTCTTTTCTTTGGAGATGGCGCTTACTTAGATGATGCAGGCACAGCGGCAAATCTTCAGGGTGGCACATGGGGCATGATGAATGAAACTGGAAGATATCCGGGGCAGGCTTGGTTGTGGCTTTATTCACTTTGGTATCAGATCCCACCATTTAACAATGAAGAATCTCATCCAATTGGCGCCAATGCAGATGCTTACATCTTGGCGTTAATGGGCTTTATGACTCTTGGCTTAGTCATGATTCCGTTCATTCCTGGAGTGCGTTCACTTCCTATACGAATACCACTACATCGGGCGATATGGCGTCAGTATTACCAAACTGAAGGA
>RGZI01000061.1 GCA_010031635.1 Actinomycetota bacterium | reverse complement strand
ATCCCAAATTGCGCATAGGTGAAAATGCCTGCCCATTTACAACTTTATATTGGGATTTTCTAGATCGACACAAAGAAGCATTTGTTAAAAATCACCGCATGAGTCAACAAATCTTTGGACTCAATCGACTTTCAGATCTCCCTGAATTAAAAGAACGCGCAATGGATGTTCTTGAAGGATTAGAGGCAGGAACAATTTAAAGAAAACTTGCAATTACCAAGGAATTACGTTCATCTCTTCCCAAAGCACTCCAGTTAATTTCTCTTGATCAGTTGATCCATTTAGATCAAAGTTTCGCGCAGCTAGCCAAAGTGCTGTACGAACACCTTCTTCAGCAGATAGCGGTGCATCTGGTCCACCCATATCTGTTCGTGAATGGTTCGGACATACGGCATCCACTAGAAAACCTCGACTACCTAATCCAGTTTCATGGGCCAAGTTGCGGACTAGTGCATTTACTCCAGCCTTGCTAATTCGGTATGGCGCTAGCCCGCCAGCATTGCCTGGCCCGGACATTCGACCTAAACAAGCAGAGAAAATAATCACTCTTCCATTTCGCACTTCAGCCATCGGGGCAGCCAAAGTATTTACAGCGCAAAATACTGAATCTAGATTAATGGCAATAACTCGACGCCACTCTTCATTGTCTGTTTTCAAAGTCTTAGACATCTTTGCGCTCATTACTCCATGCGCCAAAATTAAAATATCTGGAGTGCCAAAACTTGCTAGTATCTCTTCGAAAGTTTTCTTGGATGCATCCAAATCGGCTAAATCGACTGCTCTATATTCACAATCTAATTGGGCGGCTGATTCAGCCAATCGGTCTTTATCTTTAGCGACTAAAACAATTTGATGTCCTTGGGCTCGCAATCCCTTGGCGGTTTCATATCCAAGGGAAAGTGCAGAAGTTCTTACTTTTTCTTGTACCCGCTAGGACATTTAGGGTTTGCTCCTGAATACTTCTTGGTGATCTTGCCCTTAACGCAGGTAATTGTGATAACTTTCTTTGCAACTGAGCGAACTGGCGCATTTGCTACTTCTTCTTTTGCTGCAACTATAGGTTTATCTTGCATTAATTTAACTTTAATAGTTGGAGCGGAGAAAGTGAAGTTATCTGCTTGTAATTTTATAAATCCGGTTGTTTTATTTTCAGAAACTAAAACAGTTGCAACCTGAGCTGAATTATCTGCAGAGACCACTTCAACACTTGCCACAATTGGAGCATCCGAAAAGCCGTAATAACACCGAGCTGTATCGGAACGGACTATGTAGGTATAACGTCCCTGGAATAGAGAACCATCAAAGTTGGTGTGAACACCAGCAACTCTGTAATTTAAGGAACCATCTTTGAAAACTGGTGGTCCAGTCTCAAAAATTGGCGCATTTGTTACAACCATGCCATGCAATTTAGTCTTATCTGCTGAGCAAGCATTATTTCCCGTATATGCATTGGCACCGAAATTCCAAAAAATTGAATTTGTTTCGCGCAAAATATTTCTCCCGTTGTTTTCCGCTTTAGGAGAGAATGGCTTGAGATGACTTTCAAAAGCAGCAAATAGCGCAAACTTGTCAAAGTTTACCGATAGTAGCCTTGTCGTAGTTTGAGCAGCTAAGAAATCTGGATAAGTTTTAGACCAAAGCCCTCCGATGCTTGAGTCATTCCAAGAACCTCCGCCCGGATTCGGCACAGAGGTGCCTGGAGTTCCTACGGTAAAAAAATCGCGAAGATATTTTTCCAGTTTAGGATCTTGAGCGATTTCAGATTTCGGAACAGATGCAATCAGTTCGGGAACTAAAGTTACATCTCCCTCTATGCGAATTTTATTAAATGTGGCATCTATTGGTGTTACCGAAAAATCTGCATTTTGCATTCTGCCAAAAATCCACCCGGTTAATCGCTTATCCATTCGAAGAGTTACGGAGATCCTTTCGGAGCCAGTGAAATTAAATGAATCGACACACTTTCCTTCTAGGGCAAATTCACGGCAACTTGTTCCAGGTTTTACCGAAACTGGATAAACAGAACCCTTGAAATCCGATAAATTAATTGAGCAAGCAGAATTTGGTGTACCCCGATTACAGGTCGATAGATATCTCAAAAGTACGTGTGCGGCATAAAACTTTTCTGAGCCATCAGGGTTTAACTCACTGCTTTTCCAAACCGACAATCCACCGCCCGCTGGAATATCTACTACTTCAGAACCTGTGCCAGTTTTGAATTTATATCCTGCTATTTTTTGTGTGATTCCTTCACCATAGAATGTTAACTTTTCTAATACGTTTTTAGAGTTTTTCGCTTCTAAGCTGTCAAGGCATGCGCGATCGGAGTCTGCTAAACAAGGACGTAAAATTAAATCAGCATAAAGTTGATCGTGATCAGCACATGCAGGGTCTTCCCAGCCCGTGCACCACAACTGCTTCCAATCCTCTAATTTTGTAGATCCCATATAGTTTTGACCATATATCGAAGATTGGCTCCAAAGGCCAAAATCATTCGCTTTAAAATCTGTTGTCACAATCGCGTCGGCTGCATGTGCCGGAACAGTTCCGTTAATAGTAGAAGCCATAAAACTAAAAGCCAGTACAAATATGTAAAAGAGCCGCCCGCCTTTTTTCACCTGACTCCTCGCCTATTTCAAAATCTTACAATATAATAGTAAGGGCACAAATCAACGATAAGCAGGTGCAACTCCCGCAACAGCGTCCCCGACGCGATGCACACGCATGGCGTTAGTAGAACCAGGTATTCCAGGTGGACTCCCCGCAACAATCAATATGAAATCTCCAATATTTGCTCTCTTACTCTCAATCAATTTGCTATCGATCTGCTTGACCATTTCATCGGTATGACTAGCAGGAGGAATAACGATCGATTCAACTCCCCAACTAAGTGCCAGCACTCGAGAAGTTCTAACATCTGGAGTTAAAGCCAACATTGGAATTGCAGAGCGAAGACGTGACATTCGTCTTGCTGAATCTCCACTTTGAGTAAAAGCAACTAAGAATTTTGCTCCGACAACTTCACCAACTTCCGTAGCCGCTTTTGTAATTGCGCCAGCGGTTGTATGTGGATTGTGGCGAAGCGGTGCAACGGTATCCAAAGCATCTTCTTCAGTTTTTGCAATGATTCTTGCCATCATCTCAATGGTTTCAATCGGGAATTTTCCAACACTTGTTTCACCTGAAAGCATTAGAGCGTCAGCGCCATCAAGTACAGCATTAGCGCAATCATTTACTTCCGCACGCGTAGGGCGAGAATTTGTAATCATCGAATCAAGCATTTGAGTTGCAACAATTACCGGCTTGGCATTTTCACGAGCAAGAGTAATGCAACGTTTCTGAACTAACGGGACTTCTTCCATCGGAAGTTCTACTCCCAAATCACCACGTGCAACCATGATTGCATCAAACGCTGCAACTATCTCTTCCAGATTTTCAACTGCTTGTGGCTTTTCAATTTTTGCAATGACTGGAATTCGCACTCCGGCGGAATCCATAATCTGGTGCACTCGCTTTATATCTGCTGCATCGCGAACAAATGAGAGCGCAATAAAATCCGCACCCATGCCAATGGCCCAAATTAAATCTTCTTCATCTTTTTCAGAAAGGGCAGGCACAGATACTGCAGCCCCGGGCAGATTTAACCCTTTATTGTTACTTACCGTTCCACCTTCTATAACAATAGTTTCTATTCTTGGTGCTTTGACGGAAGTGACTTCCAAAGCCACTCGACCATCATCAATCAATATCCGACCTAACCTGATCTTTGGTCCTTGCAGATCTACAACAATTGCAACTGAAACGTCTACTTTTGTGGCAGCTTGGCGAACCATTTGAAAGGTTTTTTCATGGTCTTCGCGAGCTCCATGCGAAAGGTTCAATCGCGCCATATTCATGCCCGCGGCGATCATCCGGTCAATCATTATTTGGTCATTAGTGGCCGGGCCTAAAGTACAAACTATTTTGGCTCGACGCATGCGAGAATTCTACTTCTTTACTACTGCCTCTTTCTCAAAAGAAGTTAAATTCAGTTAAACAGTTAAAGATCGATCGGTAGGCTCAATCGGGGCCGGCAATTGAGTGCGTCCCATTAAGGATCGATCAACTGCTGCAGCTGCCGCACGTCCCTCAGCTATAGCCCAAACTATGAGCGATTGACCACGTCCAGCATCACCACAGACAAATACACCTTCAGAAGTGCTCTCGAAATTCTCATTTCGAGCAATATTCCCACGATTATCTAATTCAACTTCTAATTGAGATACCAACGGAGATTTTTCTACTCCAGTGAATCCCATTGCAAGGAAAACTAAATCGGCTGGTATCTCTTTTTCAGATCCTTCAACTTTTTCAAATTTCCCATTTTTGAACTCTGTTTCAACCAAACGTAATGCTTTTACATTTCCATTCTCATCGCCAAGGAAAGACTCAGTTGAAACTGCAAATAAGCGCTCCCCTGACTCTTCATGTGCACTTGAAACTCGATAAATCATTGGGTAGGTCGGCCAAGGTTGTGAAGCTGGTCGCTCCCCAGTTGGGCGCGGCATAATCTCAAGTTGAGTAATACTTGCGGCTCCCTGACGAATCGCGGTTCCTAAACAATCTGCACCAGTATCTCCGCCGCCCAAAATGACAACATGCTTTCCAGCTGCATTTATCGGAGGCGGTCCACTTAATTCAGCTAGCCCTTGTTTGTTGCCCCAAGGCAGATACTCCATGGCCTGGTGAATTCCATTTAATTCACGACCTGGTACTGGAAGGTCGCGCCAATTTGTTGCACCAATTGCAAGAACTACTGCGTCATATTTAGTGCGTAGCTCTGATCCAGTTATCTCAACGCCGACATCAACGCCAGGTCTAAACCGGGTTCCTTCGGCTTTCATCTGATCCAGACGCCGATCCACAATACTTTTCTCCATTTTAAACTCAGGGATACCATAACGAAGTAATCCGCCGATCTTCTCAGCTCGCTCATAAACTGCAACTGTGTGACCAGCGCGAGTTAATTGTTGTGCGGCTGCCAATCCTGCCGGACCTGATCCAACAACTGCGACAGTTTTACCAGTTAAACGATCTGGAATCAGTGGCTTAACTGATCCACTACCAAATGCTTCTTCAATCGTTCTTAGCTCTACCTGTTTAATCGTTACTGCTTCCGAATTGATTGCTACTACGCAAGCAGTTTCGCAAGGTGCCGGACATAGCCTGCCGGTGAATTCCGGAAAATTATTGGTCGCATGCAAACGCTCAATCGCTTCTTCTTTTTCTCCACGCCAAATTAAATCATTCCACTCTGGAATTAGATTTCCAAGTGGGCATCCTTGATGACAAAAGGGAATACCACAATCCATGCAACGACCTGCTTGTTTTTGTAAATCTTCAAAAGGTTGGTCTTCGTAAACCTCTTTCCAATCCCGAATCCGTACATCAACTGGTCGTCTAGTTGGTGTTTCCCGTTCGGTTTTCATAAATCCAGTTGGATTAGCCATGAGTTGCCTCCATCACATAAGTTTCACGTGGCAATCCTTCTGCTTCGGCACGATCCATGGCAGCAAGCACGCGAGCGTAATCTCTTGGCATCACCATCGAGATGCGATCACTTCCAGATTTCCAATCATCTAATAGCTCTTTTGCAACTAGTGAGCCAGTTTCGACAAAGTGGTTTGAAATAATTTTACGCACTAGTTCTTTCTCAGATTCTGGCATCACAAGCACATCTACCATCTCGCCATTAACTAGGGCCGGATTCAAATCAAGAATAAATATTCTTCCGCCAGACATACCTGCTGCGATATTTCTTCCAGTTTTTCCTAGAATTACCACAGATCCACCGGTCATGTACTCGCATGCGTGATCGCCAACGCCTTCAACAACAGCAGTGGCACCTGAATTCCGCACGCAGAATCTTTCACCAACAACTCCGCTAATGAAAATTTCGCCAAACGTTGCTCCGTATCCAATTACGTTTCCAGCTATTACATTCTCATTTGCAGCAAATGTCGCTTTCTCATCTGGGCGAACAACAACTTTGCCCCCTGATAAACCTTTGCCGACATAATCATTTGCATCACCATAAAGTCGGATTGATAATCCTTTGGGAATGAATGCCCCAAGTGATTGTCCGGCTGAACCGTGAAGTGAAATATCGATTGTTCCCTCTGGTAATCCTGCGCCACCAAAACGTCGCGTGATTTCAGAGCCCAGCATCGTTCCAACTGTACGGTTAACGTTTCTTACCGCCATCTCAATCCGAACTGGTGTGGAGTTTTCGAGTGCAGGTGCTGCCAATTTAATTAACTCTTTATCCAAAGCCTTATCGAGGCCGTGGTCCTGAGTGATCGAACTAAATCTTGGACCTGCTGGTACATCAGCAAGCAATGGTGAAAGGTCTAAGCCGCTAGCTTTCCAATGATCAATAGCTGCTTTGGTTTCAAGCGCTTCAACTTGACCGATCGCCTCTTTAAGTGTCTTGAAACCTAA